>JBNMJQ010000004.1:0-109412 GCA_050873865.1 Agathobacter sp.
CAACATATCAGTCCCTGCACAGTGCAATGCGTCATTATAAGGGCATTCTGGATGAATCTGGTACGACCATGGATTCGCTGGAGTCGGATGATGCCATTGCAAAGAAGGAATTGGCGGCACAGAGCGAAGAAGTAGACTACTCTAAGTTTGATGTCATATCGGAGATGAAGCAGGCGGGAATCGGCGTCATCTGTCTGGACGAATGCCATCATTTAAGAAGTGAGTGGTGGAAGGCCTTAGAGGAATTCCGTCAGGCACTTGGTACAGCAAAGCTGATAGCGCTTACGGCGACACCGCCATACGATTCAACACCGGCAATGTGGAAACGCTACATGGATATGTGTGGGGAGATCGACGAGGAGATCACGGTACCGGAGCTGGTGAAGGAGGGAAGCCTCTGCCCACATCAGGATTATGTGTATTTTAACTACCCGACGGAGGAAGAGCTGGCGGAGGTAGAAAAGTTTACTGCAAGAAGCAGAGCTATGCAGCAGAAGCTCTGGGAGGATGAAACATTCCTCTCGGCAGTCAGGACACACGGCGCATTGGAAGGCAGGATCGCGGAAGCGGAACTGGCAGAAAAGGCAGAGTACCTTAGCGCGCTGCTTAGCTTTTTACAGGCGAAAAATGAACCGATTCCAAATAATCTGAGAAAGATCGTTGCAAAAAACGGAATTCCATCCATGAGCATCGAGACGATGGAAATGCTGCTGCAGGGCTTTTTGTATGATGATGCAGATTCCTATGCTTGTGGGGAGGAGTATCCCGAAGAATTGGAGAGAGAGCTGAAGGCACAGGGGCTTATTGAGAAGAAAAAGGTGGCGCTGATCGCAAGTGAAGCCATCGAAAAAATGCTCATCAGTTCAAAAGGAAAATGCAAGAGTATTGAAGCTATCGTAAAGAGTGAGTACAAAAGCATGGGAGAAAAGCTCCGTCTGCTGGTACTGACCGATTATATCCGCAAAGAATACGAGAAAGCAATCGGAGATCCGGATAGTGATGTGACTTCGCTGGGTGTGCTTCCATTTTTTGAACAGCTTCGCCGGCTGACCGAAAAGGATGATGCACAGGGAACGGATGTACACACAGCATCCGCAGATGAAGCGCGGGGAGCGAAAGAGGACGATCTTTCTTCCTTGAGGATCGGTGTGCTCTGCGGATCGATCGTTATCATTCCGGCGGAGGCAAAGGAGGCTCTTATTGCTGCAATCAGGGATGCCGGTAAAGTGAATTTTTCTTCCGTGGGAAATCTGGCGGAAAGTGATTACGTAAAGGTTGTGGCAATCGGGGACAATCACTTTTTAACACAGGCGGTGACGGATATATTCACACAGGGATATATGCAGGTTCTTATCGGCACAAAGTCACTGCTTGGTGAGGGATGGGATTCTCCATGCATTAATTCCCTGATTCTTGCCAGCTTTGTCGGGGCTTATATGCTCAGTAACCAGATGCGGGGAAGAGCAATCCGCGTGTTCCGGGATGTCCCGGATAAGACCAGCAATATCTGGCATCTGATCTGCCTGATACCTGATGGAATCCTGCAGAAGCTTCATTACGCGGAGCCGGAGGGAGCAGAAAACGATACCGACAGCCTGGGCAGGGATTTTTCTACCATGAGCCGCCGGATGGAGAATTTCTTAGGACTTCATTATGAGCAGGATGTGATAGAGAATGGGATGGAACGCCTTTCTATCATCAAAGAACCATATAACAAAGAACATGTGGACCAGATGAATGCACAGATGTTGGCGCTTTCACAGGAGAGGAATCAGCTGAAAGCACGATGGGACCGCTCGCTCAACAAGGCAAAAAAAATGGAAGTGGTGGATGAAACTTCGGTGCCGGAAAAGAATATTACCGCGACGCAAGCCAACCGTTCGAAGCTTCGTCTAGGGCTTGCGGGGGCCGGGACAGCCGCAGGTGTACTGCTTTCCTTCACCCCGCTGGGATGGATCGGAGGTGCCGCTGCTGCCTGCTGCGGAATTTATGGACTTGGCAATCTGCATAAAGTAAGAAAAATGAACACGCCGCAGGATCGTCTTAAGGCAATTGGCGAGGGCGTTTTCTTATGCCTTGGCCGGCAGAATCTTCTCGATACAAAGGATGCATCTGTCTGCGTGGAAGAAGGAAAGAATGGCCGCCAGAGTGTCTATCTGAATGGTGGAACAGGGAAGGACCGGCTTCTTTTTGCACAATGCATCCGTGAATTTTTCTCCGCGATTAATAACCAGAGGTATCTGCTGGTAAAAAACGGCCGACATGATGGCGTTGACGGGTTCTATTGCGTTCCGGAGTGCTTTGCCAGAAAGCGGGAAGATGCAGAATTATTTTACAGCTATATAAAGCCTTATATCGGAAAATATGAACTGGTATATACACGAAATGAAAAGGGGAAGGAGCTCCTGCTGGAAGGGCGTATGCGTTACATCGATACGCCGAGCACAAAGAGCAAGTGGGGACGTTCCTTTTGACACGCGCAGCGCCCTTTGACACGCACAGTGTCCCATTGGATGATGAACCATTGGGCGCTCCCCGTGTCAAAGGGCGCTGCGCGTGTCAAAAGGAACGTCCCCACTTGCCAATCTGCAGATTTCGTATTAAAATAAATGTATTGGGAGTACATAATTAAAAAAAGGAGGAAAAACAATGTTATTCCAAATCGACAGTTTATGGCAGATCCTTGGCTGGGTCCTTGTATTTGCTGGACTTATCATTATGAATGAGATCGGACGCCGCACCAAGGCCGGCGGAATTCTTCTCTTTGTAGTGATTCCACTTATTCTTACGGTATACTTCATCCTTGCACATGTTGGACTGTTCGGAGGAGCAGATAACCCAACCGTTGCATATATGGATGGATGGTTCCACTACTTCAAGCTTTATGCGGCAGACATCGGATGTGTCGGCTTCATGATGATCAAGTACAAATGGGGTATTGGCAAAGAAAAATGGTTTGCATGGTTCCCTTGGTTCATCGTTGCAGCTAACATCATGATCGCTGTTGTATCTGACCTTGAGTCTGCATTTGCCGCCTACAGCATCTCCGGAGATTTCGCAGGAGCATGGTGGGCATCTAACGAGGGTGTATTCATCTACGGTGGATGGTGGAACATCTTAAATGCAATTGCAGGAGTGATCAATATCTTCTGTATGACAGGTGTTATCAATCTTTACACCTCAAAAGACAAGAACAAGAGCGATATGCTCTGGCCGGATATGACAATCTGGTTTATCGTTGCATATGACATCTGGAACTTCGAGTATACATACTTAAATCTTCCGACACATACCTGGTATTGCGGTGTTGCACTTCTTCTTGCGCCGACAGTTGCGAATGCACTGTGGAATAAGGGAGCATGGATCCAGAACCGCGCAAACACCCTCGCACTGTGGTGTATGTTTGCCCAGGTTGTTCCGACATTCCAGATCAGCAAGCGTTTCTCCGTTCTTCCATCTGTTTATGGCGGAGCACAGAAGGGCTTTGCAGCAATCGATATGTATGACAAGGCAATCGAACTGTATCAGGCAGGCGCAGGCAAGACCGCTGCT
This sequence comes from Agathobacter sp., assembly GCA_050873865.1. Lineage (GTDB taxonomy): Bacteria > Bacillota > Clostridia > Lachnospirales > Lachnospiraceae > Roseburia. The sequence goes on from JBNMJQ010000004.1 coordinate 3,553, forward strand.
GCAAATGAAGCGATGGCTGCATTTGGCATCACGGCGAACCCGACAGCACAGGGTGTTGTTGCAATCCTCGCGTTGGCAGCTAATGTTATCTGCATTGCAGTTATCATCAAGAAATCCATTATCGCAGGCAAGAACCCGTATTCAAACGATGTATGGGTTGGAACCAAGGACTATGTTGAGACAATGGAAAGAGCTGAATAAAAGAACATACAATGGAGCGACTCCTTCGGGGGTCGCTTTTTTTCTGCCAATAACCTTTGAGGAGAGGGCTGATATGACCGACATTGTACAAAGTGTAAAAATGTGGTAAACTATTGTAAAATCCGTGTAACAATTTGGCGCGGATCTGGAGGAATTGATATGGGTGAGTTTGTAAAGGCAAATTATCATGCGCATACGGTACGATGCCAGCATGCATATGGTATGGAACGCGAATTTATAGAGGCGGCGATTGATCTGGGGATAGAGGAATTCGGATTTTCAGACCATATTCCGTGCCCGTACAAGGATGGATTCGTATCCGGAATCCGCATGAAAATGGAACAGGCGGAGGAATACCGCGACTGCATCCGCAGATTGGAAGAAGAGTACAAGAGCCAGATCCGCATCTATGCAGGATTTGAGGCGGAATATATCCCACGTTTTTTTGATGAGCAGATGAAAATGTTCGATGATCTGGGCTTTGATTATCTGATCATGGGGCAGCATTTTCTGGATCTTGGTGAAGTGGACGGAAAATATACCGGTGCACCGACAAGGGATGAAGCATATTTTAAGAGCTATGTGGATACTGTGATTGAAGGAATGAAGACAGGAGCCTTTTTATATGTTGCGCATCCGGATATCCTTAATTATCAGGGAGAAGATCAGGTGTACGAGGAGCAGATGGGACGTCTCTGCAGGGCGGCAAGGCAGATGAACATTCCGCTTGAGATCAATGTGCTGGGAATGGATGGCAACAGACAGTATCCAAGCAGGCGTTTCTGGGATATTGCAGGTCGTATTGGCAATGATGCAATCTACGGACTAGATGCGCATGCCGTTGAGCACATCCGGGCATTTGATGCATACGAGCGCTGTGTACAGCTGGCAGAGCAGAACCAGCTTCACATATTGGAACGATTGGAGGTATAACAGGGGTATGAAAAAGAGGGGGACATTTAAAAAAGCAGTGCTTGTGGTTGTGGGTGTGATACTTGCGGCAATCGCAGCGTTTTTGATTTTGATACTGATTCTTTCCATAACAGAATATAAGCCGGAGGATATTGAAAAGGTTGAAGTGGAAGGAAGTTATTCACAGACACTTGCACAAGGGGAATCCATTCGTGTGCTGACATGGAATATCGGATACGGGGCACTTGGAGATAATGCGGATTTCTTTATGGATGGCGGAAGTCAGGTGAATACCGCAACAGCAGAGCGGGTGACAGAAAATATGCAGAACATTGCAAAAAGTGTTCAGGAGATCTCGCCGGACATTGCGTTCTTTCAGGAAGTGGATGTTGACTCAAAGCGTTCCCATTACATAAACGAAGCACAGACGATTGTGGATGCGCTGCCGGGATATCAGCAGGCCTTTGCGACAAACTATAAATGCTTATATGTGCCATATCCGCTGCCAACAATCGGAAAGGTGTCAGGTGGCATTATGACATTAAGCAGTTTTGAGGTGGCTGACGCTGACCGTATGCAGCTGCCCTGCCCGTTTTCATGGCCGATACGTCTGGCAAATCTAAAACGCTGCCTTCTGGTGGAACGGATTCCGATTGAAAATAGTGAAAAGGAGCTGGTCATTGTCAACCTGCATCTGGAAGCATATGATGATGGTGAGGGCAAAGCCATGCAGACGGCAATTTTAAAGGAAGTGCTGGAGAAGGAAGCGAAAGCCGGCAACTATGTCATAGCCGGCGGTGATTTTAATCAGGTATTTTCCGAAGAAGATACAAGCGCCTATCCGATAACAGCAGAAGGATTATGGGAGCCGGGTGTGATCAATGAGGATGAATTTTCCGATCTGCTTTCCTTTGAAACAGATAATTCTACCCCAACCTGCCGTTCATTGGATCAGCCATATGAGAATGCGGATAAAGATCATTTTCAGTATTATCTGATTGACGGATTCATTGTCTCAAGCAATTTGCAGATTGATGATGTAAAGACGCTGGATAAAAATTTCGAGGCAACGGATCATAATCCGGTACTTTTGTCTGTGTCGCTACCGATTGAAGAGTAGCACTACCTTATTTCGGCTTTTTCGTCAAGTGGAAATTTTGCCAAAAGAGAAACAACAATTTGGTTGTTTTGACTTATAGCATTTGCACACAACATATTGTATAATCGAACTCGTTGAAAAACAAAACATAGTGAGGAGTGCGGTTATGTCAGACGAAGTACTTGATGAAGTTATGATTAAGGGAGCATGTAAAGGAAAGGCAGACGCAATCGTAAATTGCCAATGCAACATCGAGAGCGCGCCGGGACGCTGCGAGCAGGCAGAGCATTGTATGTTCTACTCTTACTACAAATGCAGCAAACAGTGGAAGAGATTGGCATAGTGAAAAAAATATTAGTATTGAGCGATTCACACGGAAACGTAGAAAATATGATATACGCAGTCCGCATGAACTGCCCGGATATGATCATCCATCTTGGCGATTGCTGGGGAGATGCGGGAAGACTGGCAGCGGCATATAGGGATATCCCGATAGAGCGGGTGCCGGGAAATTGCGATTACCAGCAGGAGCCGGAAGAGAAAATACTTCTTGTGGAAGGAAAGAAAATCCTTATCTGTCACGGACATCGCTATGCGGTCAAATCGGGGTATCTGACCTTTGAACTTGCAGCACGCGAAAAAGGCGTGGATATTGCAATGTGTGGTCATACGCACCGGGTGTTCTATGATCGCCACAACAATGTTGCCCTTTTTAATCCGGGCAGCATCGGATCACCGGGGTTTGGAAATCCGCCTTCCTACGGGATCGTAACACTCGATGAGGCATCCGGATTGTTTCAGATGGATGTGAAATATATTGAGATGGGTGCAGAATAAAACATTATATATGAATACCAAAACCCTTTCGGGAGTGGATTTTTCAAGAGCAATCTTTTTTCGCCACACAGTATGGATACTGTGTGGCTTTTTTATGCGTACGTTTGGACGATACTGTGGGAACTGCGGAGCGCTGCCGCGCAATAGAAACATAGGAAGAGGTAAAAGGAGATAAAAAATGGACCAGAATTTTATGAAAGAGAAGAAAATACTGCCGCTTGTCATATCAATGTCGCTGCCGATGGTAATCTCAATGGCAGTCAATTCCCTATACAATATCGTAGACAGCTATTTTGTTGCAAAGATCAGCGAGGATGCAATGACAGCCCTGTCACTTGTCTACCCGGCGCAGAATCTGATGACGGCGATTGCGGTAGGATTTGGTGTGGGAATGAATGCGGTTATCGCATTCTGCCTTGGAGCAGGAGACCAGAAGAAAGCCAACCAGGCGGCAACGACCGGAATGCTTTTAAGTTTTGTACATGGAGTTGTTCTGATGGTGATCTGTATGCTTGGAATGCCGTGGTTTTTGTCCCTGTATACAAAAAATGAAACGGTTACAGAGATGGGACTTATCTATGCAAACCGCGTATTCTTATTTTCCGTTATCATTATGCTTGGAATTTCCCTGGAAAAGATCTTTCAGGCAGTCGGACGGATGAAAGTCTCCATGATCAGCATGATGTGCGGATTTATTGCAAATATCGTGCTGGATCCGCTTATGATCTTTGGAATCGGCCCGTTCCCGAAGATGGGAATGGCAGGTGCGGCATATGCAACCGGAATCGGGCAGACGATCACATTGTTTGTGTATCTGATATTCTGTGTGGTGCGCCCGCTTCCGGTATCCTTTAGCCGGGAGATGATCTCATTTGACGGAGACCTGATGAAAAAGTTATACGCGGTCGGAGTGCCGGCCTCCTTAAATATGGCACTGCCGTCACTTCTGATATCATCCTTAAACGGAATTCTTGCAGCTTTTTCCGAGCAGTACGTTCTGGTACTTGGTGCATATTATAAGCTACAGACATTTATCTATCTGTCCGCGAACGGCATCATACAGGGGATCCGCCCGCTGATCAGCTTTAACTATGGCGCGGGAGAGAAAAAGCGTGTGCAGCAGATTTTTGGCACATCACTTGGCCTGACCGCGGGAGTGATGGCGGTTGGAACGGTCTTGTCATTTCTGATCCCTGGACAGATGATCGGCCTGTTTACAACAAGTGAAGCCACGATACAGATCGGAATCAACGCACTGCATGTAATCAGTATTGGATTTGTTGTATCTGCGGTCTCTGTCACATGCTGCGGGGCACTTGAAGCACTCGGCAAGGGAATGGAATCGTTGATGATCTCGCTGCTTCGATACGCGGTCATCATCATCCCTGCTGCATATCTGCTCAGCAGACTTAAGGGCGCAGAGGGAGTATTTTTTGCATTCCCGGTTACGGAGCTTGCAACAGCAGTTGTGGCATTTTGGATTTACCGGCGCAGCAGTTGCAGATAACGGGAATCCTTTGATGCGCTTTCTTTTGGAATAGAACGCAGAATTTCTTGACGAACCGAGAATATAAGACGTATAATATCGTGGTATCTTTATTCTAGAGGAGCAAAAGAAAATGGTAAAAGTGGTTAAGTTTGGCGGAAGCTCGCTTGCGAGCGCAGAGCAGTTCATGAAAGTCGGCAATATCATCCGTGCCGATAAAACAAGAAAATATGTTGTGCCGAGTGCACCGGGAAAACGTAACTCCAAGGATACGAAAGTCACCGATATGCTGTATGCGTGCTATGCACTTGCAGATGAGGGAAAAGATTTCCGGGTACAGTTGATGAAGATCAAGGATCGCTATGATTCCATCATCAATGGACTGCAGCTTAAGATTACCCTGGATGAAGAATTTAAGATAATCAGCCAGAAGTTTAAAGAAAAGGCCGGCGTGGACTATGCGGCATCCCGCGGTGAGTACTTGAACGGAATTATCATGGCAGATTATCTGGGCTATGAGTTTATAGACGCAGCAACAGTCATTTTCTTTGATGAGGATGGCAATTTTGATGCAGACAAGACAGATAAAGTGTTATCTGCAAAGCTTGCAGAGACTGAGAAGGCAGTTGTCCCGGGATTCTACGGATCACTTCCAGATGGAACTGTCCATACATTTTCAAGAGGCGGATCTGACATCACAGGTTCTATCGTGGCAAAGGCAGCAAGAGCCAGCATGTATGAGAATTGGACGGATGTATCCGGCTGTCTTGTGGCTGACCCAAGAATCGTGAAGGATCCGGAACCGATCCGTGTCATTACTTACCGTGAGCTGCGTGAGCTTTCTTACATGGGAGCGTCCGTTCTTCATGAAGACGCTGTATTCCCGGTACGGAAGGCCGGAATCCCGATTAATATCCGCAATACCAATGATCCGGAGGCAGACGGAACCCTTATTGTTGAGAGCACATGCCAGAAGCCGGAATATACGATTACCGGAATTGCCGGAAAGAAAGGCTTCGTAGCGGTCAGCATTGACAAAGACATGATGAACTCCGAGGTCGGATTCTGCCGCAAGGCTTTGCAGGCATTTGAAGAGAATGGTATCTCCATTGAGCATATGCCATCCGGTATTGATACAATGACCGTATTCGTTCATCAGGCAGAGTTTGAGGGCAAGGAACAGCAGGTAATCAGCTCCCTGCGAAGACTTGCACATCCGGATATTATTGATCTGGAGGCAGACCTTGCACTTGTTGCGGTTGTAGGCCGCGGAATGAAATCAAACCGTGGAACAGCAGGCCGTATTTTCTCTGCGCTTGCCCATGCAAATATCAACGTAAGAATGATCGACCAGGGATCTTCCGAGTTAAATATTATCATCGGTGTAAGCAATGATGATTTTGAAGAAGCAATCAAAGCCATTTATGCCATTTTTGTAGAAACCAGATTATAATAGCAGTATGTGAATTTAATAAGCTGGAACCATATAAGGCTCCCTTTCATATGATATATGGAAGGGAGCGTTTTTTATGGATTGGTATACCGTAATATTTGTGACTGACAAAAGGCAGGCCGCAATCTGTGATTTTCTGCCGGGGGTGGTACAGAGCTGTGGCTGGAAAACAGAAGAATGTGAAAACCGGTGTATTGCAGCCCTCCAGAAGGCGGATTGCGTGGTCTTCCCGACACCAATCAATAAGCTTACCGGGCAGGATGACATGGCGCAAATATTAAAAGCTAATCTATGCAGTTGCAAAATCCTCTTCGGAGGCAAGATCGACGCCGGATGGAGAACATGGTGCGATACGAAACAAATGCCGTATTTTGATTTTATGGAAGATGAGGAAGTGGCGCAGAAAAACGCATGGATCACGGCGGAGGCAACTGTTGCGGAAATATTAAAAAACGGAGCGTTTTCCATTCGGGGACAGAAAGTGATCGTAACCGGGTATGGCAGATGTGGGAAAGCAATAGCGGATCTTCTGTATGCGATGGGCGCGAAAGTAACGGTGCTTGCACGAAGCAAAATGGCGCGTATACAGGCGTGCAGGGATGGCCATAATGCTGCTGATTTTGCGTATGGACCGGAAGAAATGTATGGCGCTTACAGCATCGTCAATACGGTGCCGGCGTGTGTACTGACGGAAGGCCTTATCGCGGAAATGCATAAAGATGCTGTCATCTACGATATTGCATCGCTTCCGGGCGGGACGGATCTTAAAGCGGCAGAAAAGTATCACATACCTGTTGTGCAGGCGCTGAGTCTTCCCGGAAAATACACCACGAAGAGCAGTGCAAAAATTCTGGCGAATGCCATCCAAAGACAATTGCTCCCGAAACGAGATGTGAGAGAGGGAAAGTCATGGATTTTTCAAATTATAATATAGGATATGGAATTACCGGCTCGTTTTGCACGTTCTCAAAAGCGAGAAAAGCGGTAGAACATCTGAAGGAATTGGGGGCAAATGTGGTCCCAATTTTTTCTTTTAATACACAGACCTGTGATACAAGATTCGGAAGTGCAAAAGAATTCGTGGATGGAATCTGTGCGATTACGGGGAACGAGGGAATCAAGACGATCACGCAGGCAGAGCCGATCGGTCCGAATAACCTGCTTGACATCATGGTGATCGCCCCGTGTACCGGCAACACGGCGGCAAAGCTGTGGAACGGAATCGTGGATACGCCGGTTCTTATGGCGGCAAAGGCGCATATGCGCGGTGGCAAACCGCTCGTGATCGCAATTTCAACCAATGATGCACTTGGAACTAATTTCAAAAATATCGGAGCACTTATGAACATGAAAAATGTGTATTTTGTGCCGTTTGAGCAGGATAACCATAAGAGTAAACCAAACTCTGTTGTGGCAGATCTGACACTTCTCCCGGATACGATCGAAGCGGCAATGAAGGGAAAACAGATCCAGCCGGTGCTGCTTAGATAAAACGGAAGTCATCTGCACTGCAGGGAGACCTGCAGGTGCAGATTTCGGGAGTTAATAAAAAGTTCATAAAACGTTTACGCGTTGTTATTGTGAAAATACCACAAAAGTGGTAGAATAAACGCATTGTGTAATAAAGATAGGAGTAAACATATGAGCGCATTAACCAAAATTTTTGGTACACACAGCGAAAGAGAATTAAAAAGGATCATGCCGCTGGTTGATAAAGTAGAATCTTACCGGGATTCCATGAAAGCTTTGTCGGACGAGCAGCTGCGCGACAAAACCAAAGAATTTAAGAACCGTCTGGAAAAGGGAGAGACTTTGGATGACCTGCTTCCGGAGGCATATGCAGTTGTAAGGGAAGCTGCAGTCCGTGTGCTTGGCATGGAGCATTACAGAGTACAGATCATCGGTGGTATCATCCTGCATCAGGGACGTATCGCAGAGATGAAGACAGGTGAAGGAAAGACACTTGTTGCTACACTTCCGGCATACTTAAACGCATTGGAAGGCAAGGGCGTCCACATCGTTACCGTCAATGATTACCTTGCAAAGCGTGATGCCGAGACGATGGGAAAGGTACATGAGTTCCTCGGACTTACGGTCGGAGTCGTACTTAACAGCATGGACAACGACGAGCGCCGTGCACAGTACAACTGTGATATCACATACATTACAAACAACGAATTGGGATTTGACTATTTGAGAGATAACATGGTCATTTACAAGGAGCAGCTTGTACAAAGAGGGCTTCACTATGTTATCATTGATGAGGTCGATTCCGTACTTATTGATGAGGCACGTACACCGCTTATCATTTCCGGACAGAGCGGTAAGTCTACCAAGCTTTACGAAGCCTGCGATATTCTTGCAAGACAGATGGAGCGCGGCGAGGACATTCCGGAGTACTCGAAGATGGATGCCATCATGGGTGTCGAGCAGGAGGAGACCGGAGATTTCATCGTCAATGAGAAGGACAAGGTAGTCAACCTTACCCAGAGAGGTGTCCACAAGGTCGAGCAGTTCTTCCATATCGAGAACCTTGCTGATCCGGACAACTTAGAGATCCAGCATAATATTATCCTTGCGCTTCGCGCACACAACCTTATGTTCCGCGACCAGGATTACGTTGTAAAAGATGATGAGGTACTTATCGTTGATGAGTTTACCGGACGTATCATGCCGGGACGCCGTTATTCTGACGGACTGCATCAGGCAATCGAGGCGAAGGAGCATGTAAAGGTCAAGCGTGAGAGCAAGACCCTTGCCACCATTACATTCCAGAACTTCTTCAACAAGTTTGACAAGAAGGCCGGCATGACCGGTACAGCACTCACCGAGGAAAAAGAGTTCCGTGACATCTATGGAATGGATGTTATCGAGATCCCGACAAACAAGCCGGTTATCCGTGTGGATCATCAGGATGCGGTATATATGACCAAGAAGGAAAAGTTCCGCGCGGTTGTTGAGATGGCTAAGGCTGCACATGCAAAGGGACAGCCGGTACTTGTCGGTACAATCACCATCGAGACTTCTGAATTGATCAGCGGCATGCTCAAGAGAGAAGGAATCCAGCATACCGTTTTGAATGCGAAGTTCCATGAGATGGAGGCAGAAATCGTTGCCCAGGCCGGTGTACATGGGGCGGTAACGATCGCAACCAACATGGCAGGACGAGGAACCGATATCAAGCTGGATGAGGAAGCAAAAGCAGCCGGCGGTTTGTTGATCGTTGGTACGGAGCGCCACGAATCCAGACGTATTGACAATCAGCTGCGTGGACGTTCCGGACGTCAGGGAGATCCAGGAGAATCCAAGTTCTTTATCTCCCTCGAAGATGATCTGATGCGTCTGTTCGGTTCTGAGCGTCTGATGACGATGTTTACGACACTCGGTGTTCCGGAGGGTGAGGAGATCCAGCACAAGATGCTGACCTCCGCAATCGAGAAAGCTCAGCAGAAGATTGAGAGCAATAACTTTGGAATTCGTAAGAACCTTCTTGAATACGATCAAGTAAACAATGACCAGAGAGAGATCATCTATGCAGAGCGTATGCGTGTATTAAATGGCGAGAACATGCGTGATGTAATCTTTAAGATGATCCAGGATCAGGTAGAAAAAGCGGTAGATACCTGCATTTCCGGCGAGATTGAGCGTGAAGAGTGGGATTTGAACGAACTCAACGAGCTGATTCTTCCTACGATCCCGCTTGCACCGATCACCGAGAAGAGCATCGCTGACATCAAGAATAATAAGCAGTTAAAGCATTACCTGAAGGAACAGGCAGTTCTCTTATACGAGGCGAAGGAGACCGAATTCCCGGAGCCGGAGCAGTTCCGTGAGATCGAGCGCGTTGTCCTTCTTAAGGTTATCGACCGCCGCTGGATGGATCACATTGATGATATGGACCAGCTCCGTCAGGGTATCGGACTTCAGGCATATGGGCAGAGAGACCCGCTTGTTGAGTACAAGATGGCAGGCTTTGACATGTTCGATGAGATGACTGCTTCTATTCAGGAGGATACCATCCGTCTGTTGTTCCATGTACAGGTACAGCAGAAGGCAGAGCGTGAGCAGGTTGCTAAAGTGACAGGAACAAACAAGGATGACACGGCAACAAACGCACCGAAGAAGCGTGAGACAGCAAAGGTATATCCAAATGATCCATGTCCATGCGGAAGCGGCAAGAAGTACAAGCAGTGCTGCGGACGGTTCTCTAAGTAAAAATAACCCCCACCGGGGCTTGTGCCCCTCCGTTGTTTATATTACTTTTATATAGTCGGAATAAAACGACAGAATAAGAGGATATAACAATGGAGGGGTTTTGTTATGCATATGGCAGACGCTTTGGTAGTTCCGGCAGTAGCGGGAACGATGTACGCCTGCTCCGCGGTTGCGGCAGGATATTCAGTGAGAAAGGTAAGACAGGAGAATGATCCGAAGAAGATTCCGGTCATGGGAGTCATGGGAGCATTTGTGTTCGCAACACAGATGATCAACTTTACGATTCCGGGAACCGGTTCCAGTGGTCATCTGTGCGGCGGCATGCTGCTATCCGCGCTGCTTGGACCATACGCGGGTTTCCTTACGATGATCGGTGTACTTCTGATCCAGTGTTTCCTGTTTGCGGACGGCGGTATTCTGGCGCTGGGCTGTAATATATGGAATATGGCATTTTATGGCTGTTTTGTCGGGGCGCTTTTAATCTGGAAGCCGATGATGCACCGGGGAATGTCAAAAGTAAAAATAATTGCAGCATCAATCCTGGGCTGCGTCCTGACGCTTCAGATGGGCGCGTTTTCTGTCACGCTTGAGACACTTGCTTCCGGTGTGACGGAGCTTCCGTTTGGCACGTTTGTTGCAACGATGCAGCCGATTCATCTGGCAATCGGCCTTGTAGAAGGACTGATCACGGCAGCAGTTCTCGTGTTCGTATATGAGGCACGACCGGAGCTGCTCTATGCGAATGCACCGGAGAGCAGCCAGAAAGCGCGTTTCTCGTTCAAAAAGACGATCGCAATCCTTGCGGCTGCCGCAGCGTTTATCGGTGGGGCATTATCACTAGCTGCATCTGCTTATCCGGATGGCCTGGAATGGTCCATCGAACGTTTGACAGGCGCAACAGAAATCGAGGCAGCCGGAGCCGCCTATGAGACAGCGGAAGCCATTCAGGAGACAACCTCCCTGCTGCCGGATTATGCATTTAAGAATTCGGATACACTTCTGGGAACGACATTTTCCGGCATCGTCGGGGCAGCGGTTGTAGCCGGTGTGTGTGTAGCCGCGTGTCTGATATTTAAGTTCTTTAAGAACCGGAAAAAGCCGGAAGGTATAGCATAGAGTGATAAAATGAGCAAAACAGATCATGCAATTCATCAGATCAATCAATTAAATACACTTGCAGGCAGAGACCAGTGGATGAATCAGATTCATCCGCTGGTTAAATTTGTATTGACGATCGTATACATTGTGACTACGGTTTCTTTTTCAAAATATGATGTAATCGGATTACTTGGGATGATGGTGTACCCGCTGGTGCTCTTTATGCTGGCAGATTTGTCATTCAGGGAGAGTCTGCACAGACTTCGGGTCGTGCTGCCTCTTGTCTGTCTGATCGGCATTCTGAATCCGCTGTTCGATCACAATGTGATCACGGTAGGACAGGCACAGGTCAGCGCAGGACTGCTCTCCATGGCAACATTGATCTTAAAGGGCGTTTTTTGTGTGTTCGCTTCGTACTTACTAATCGCGACTACGACGATCGAGAAGATCTGCTACGCACTGCGTCTGTTGCATGTGCCAAAGATCATGGTCAATCAGTTTCTGCTGACATACCGCTATATTACGCTTTTGCTGGCGGAAGTCAGCCGCATCACACAGGCCTACAGCCTCCGGGCCCCGAAACAGAAGGGAATTCATTTTAAAGTGTGGGGATCTTTGGTCGGACAGCTTCTTCTGCGCAGCATTGACCGGGCGGACACGGTATATGAGAGTATGCAGCTTCGCGGATTCTGCGGAGAGTTTCAGTATGTAGGTGAAAAGAGCCGCATGAAGGCGGGGGATGTTATCTTCCTGCTGGTGTGGCTGGCGGCTTTTGCCTTGTTTCGCACATACCCGGTCCTGCTTCTGGTGGGCAATCTGATGATGTAGGGAGAATATAAAAATGAGCAGCTTAGAAGTAAAAAATGTTTCTTATGCATACGAAAAAGAAAATCCCATATTGACAGATATTTCGTTCTCTGTCGCGGAGGGTGAATCGGTGGGAATTATCGGCGCGAACGGTGTCGGAAAATCCACACTCTTGAAAATGATGGTAGGCCTGCTGCTGGATTTTTCTGGGGAGATCCGGATCAATGATCTTTTGGTGACAAAGCAGAATCTTGCGGATATCCGCGCAAAGATCGGGTATGTGTTTCAGGATTCGGACAGTCAGCTTTTCATGGCGACTGCTTATGAGGATATTGCGTTTGCACCGAGAAATTATGGATTTTCGGAACGCGAGGTACAGGAGCGCGTGGAGAATGCTTTAAAACTGACGCACACGGAGCATCTGCGCGACAAGCAGATTTACAAAATGTCCGGCGGCGAAAAGAAGCTGATCTCCATCGCAACTATTCTGTCAATGACACCGGATATTATCCTGATGGATGAGCCAACGACCGCGCTCGACCCCAAAAACCGCAGGAACCTGATCCATCTGCTCAACTCGTTTCCGCAGATCAAGCTGATCACATCCCACGATCTGGATTTCGTGTTGGACACCTGCAGCCGGACTGTCCTCATGGCACAGGGCAGAGTAATCTGCGAGGGAAAGACAGAGGAAATCCTTCGCAACAAAGAGTTACTGGAGGCGAATGGGCTGGAACTGCCGCTTAGTATTCACTCGTGATTGGTAAAAAAAGCTTGAAACGATAGTGAAAGAATCCGGAAATTTTGGTATAATAAAATAAGATATGTAAAGGAGGTATGGTGCCGTGAAGAATGCAGAAGCATGGGATTATGCGATTGGAATGATCAAAGTGGATGGGCTTGAACCTACTGAGGATTTTAAAAGATATATTGAAAAAGAAAAAAGTGGTGAGGCATCCATGGAGGATGTTAAAAAGTTTCTTGATAAAAAGTACAAGATGAAGGAGCCGGTGGATGCGTGATCCATATTTATATGAGGATAGTCAGGTGCTTAGAAATAAACTGAACATAAAGGATCAGGACAAGCTTGATGAAGCAGAGGCTGATTATGTGGTGTACCGTTTAAAAGATTTGGCGATGAATCCAATGCCGGGGGAGTATAATACCGCACATCTTTTAAAGATGCACCATTATATTTTTCAGGATTTATATGATTGGGCGGGAGAACCGCGTGTCATTGCAATTTATAAGGAAGAGGATGTTCTTGGAGGAATGTCGGTAGAATATTCAGACCCTTTTGACATTACGAAAGACACTCATTTTATCTTGTCTGACATGAGAAAAAAAGCGTGGAAGAACATGACCAGAGAACAGGCTGCAACAGAATTTTGCGATTCTCTGGCACGGCTTTGGAAGGTGCATCCGTTTAGAGAGGGGAATACCCGGACGACGATTACCTTTTGCTGCCAATATGCAGATGAGATTGGTTTAAATATGAATAGAGAAATATTTGAAAAGAACAGTAGATATGTAAGGACTGCGCTTGTTGCATATAATGCACATTTTGCAGATGGCTCTAATTTCTCGAAGAAAGAATATTTAGAAAGAATCGTTTATGATGCCATAAGCGGTTAAACAGTTCTTCAGTTTATTAGATAATAATTCTTTAGAATAAAAAGAACAAATGTTCTGATTTGGATGGACAAAATCCAATCTTTGTAGTAGAATCAGCATGTAAGTGCATACTAGAAAGATATGGATTTTGTCTTTTTGTTTTACAGATAAATATTTTATAGATTTGCGAAGGGAGAAAGCCTTATGGATTTTAAATTACATTCCCCATATGCGCCGACCGGCGACCAGCCACAGGCAATTGAGAAGCTTGTACAGGGGTTCCGTGAGGGAAACCAATTCGAGACACTGCTTGGTGTCACCGGATCGGGCAAGACGTTTACCATGGCGAATGTCATACAGGCGCTGAATGTTCCAACGTTGATCATCTCCCATAATAAGACGCTTGCAGGACAGTTATATGGTGAGATGAAAGAATTCTTCCCGGAGAATGCGGTTGAGTATTTTGTTTCATATTACGACTATTATCAGCCGGAGGCATATGTCCCGCAATCCGATACTTATATTGCGAAAGATTCCTCCATCAATGATGAGATCGATAAATTGAGACTTTCTGCAACGGCGGCGCTTGCCGAGCGCAAGGATGTAATTATTGTGGCATCAGTTTCATGCATCTATGGCATTGGTAGTCCGGATGACTACATGAATATGATGGTATCGCTGCGCCCGGGAATGATCATTGACCGGGATGAGGTCGTACATCAGCTGATTGATATGCAATATACGCGTAACGAGATGGACTTTAAGCGAGGCACTTTCCGGGTACATGGAGATGTGCTTGATATTTTCCCGGCGAATGAGGGGGAGACAGCGATCCGTGTGGAGTTTTTCGGTGACGAGATTGACCGGATCGCAGAGTTTGATGTACTTACCGGTGAGGTCAAGGTACAGCTTTCACATGTGGCGGTTTTCCCGGCTTCCCATTATGTAGTACCGCAGGAGAAGATTCTTGAGGCATGCGGCAGGATTGAGGAAGAATTAGAAGAACGGATCAAGTACTTTAAGAGTGAGGGCAAGCTTCTCGAAGCACAGCGCATTGCGGAGCGGACCAACTTCGATATCGAGATGCTGAAGGAAACGGGATTCTGCAGTGGAATCGAGAATTACTCGAGACATCTTGCAGGACGCGCAGAAGGGGAGATGCCGGCAACACTGATTGATTATTTCCCGGAGGACTTCCTTATTATTGTGGACGAGTCCCACATTTCAATCCCGCAGATCCGCGGAATGTATGCGGGGGACCGCTCACGTAAGACCACGTTGGTAGATTACGGATTTAGGCTGCCATCGGCGCTGGACAACCGTCCGTTGAATTTTGAGGAGTTTGAGAGCAAGATCAACCAGATGCTGTTTGTATCCGCGACACCGAATGTATATGAGGATGAGCATGAGCTTCTCCGGGTGGAGCAGATCATACGTCCGACGGGACTTTTGGATCCGGAGATTTCCGTGCGCCCGGTAGAGGGACAGATTGATGATCTGATCAGTGAGGTAAACAAAGAAACCGCACAGCATCATAAGGTACTTATTACAACGCTGACCAAACGGATGGCGGAGGACCTCACACAGTATATGGCAGAGCTTGGCATCCGCGTGAAGTATCTGCACTCGGATATTGATACCCTTGAGCGGGCAGAGATCATCCGCGATCTGCGGCTGGATGTATTTGATGTGCTGGTTGGAATCAACCTGCTTAGAGAGGGACTTGATATCCCGGAGATCACGCTGGTCGCAATCCTCGATGCGGATAAAGAGGGATTTTTGCGTTCGGAGACCTCGCTGATCCAGACAATCGGAAGAGCGGCGAGAAATTCTGAGGGACATGTTATCATGTACGCAGACAAGATCACGGATTCCATGCGGCATGCGATTGACGAGACAGAGCGCCGGCGCAAGCTGCAGCAGGAATATAACGAGACACATGGAATCACACCGCAGACAATCCAGAAGTCGGTGCGGGATCTCATCGCAGTATCCAAGAAGATCGCGGCAGATGAGGTCCAGATGGAGAAAGATCCGGAATCCATGAGCCGCAAGGAACTGGAAAAGATGATTGCGGATATTCAGAAAAAGATGCAGAAGGCAGCTGCGGAACTCAATTTCGAAGCTGCAGCAGAATATCGCGATCATATGATCAAGCTCAAAAATGCATTGCGTGACATTGAGCTTGGATAGATAGGAGCATACAAAAATGGCGAAGAAAGAAAGAAAATACATTAAAATCCGGGGAGCAAGTGAGCACAACCTCAAATCAATCGACATCGATATTCCAAGAGATGAATTTGTCGTGCTGACGGGATTATCCGGATCGGGTAAGTCATCCCTGGCATTTGATACGATCTATGCAGAGGGACAGCGGCGGTATATGGAGTCGCTATCATCCTATGCAAGACAGTTCCTCGGACAGATGGAAAAGCCGAATGTGGAATCTATTGAGGGGCTTCCACCGGCAATCTCTATCGATCAGAAATCGACGAATCGCAACCCGCGTTCCACCGTTGGTACAGTGACGGAAATCTACGATTATTTTCGTCTGCTGTATGCAAGAATCGGAATCCCGCATTGCCCGAAGTGCGGCAGAGCCATCACAAAGCAGACGATCGACCAGATGGTAGATACGGTCATGCAACTTCCGGAGAGGACGAAGCTGCAGATCCTGGCTCCGGTTGTCCGTGGACGGAAGGGTGAGCATCAGAAGCTCTTTGAAAAGGCAAAGAAGAGCGGATACGTGCGCGTGATCGTAGACGGCAACCAATATGAATTGACAGAAGAGATCAAGCTCGACAAGAATATCAAACACAATATTGACATCGTTGTAGACCGACTGGTTGTAAAGGCAGGCATAGAAAAGCGCCTTACGGATTCTTTGGAGAATGTGTTTGCCCTGACAGAGGGAAATGCAATCGTTGATGTAATTGATGGGGAGCCTATTAATTTTTCACAGAGCTTTGCATGTCCGGATTGCGGAATCAGCATTGATGAGGTGGAACCGCGAAGCTTTTCTTTCAACAATCCATTTGGAGCGTGCCCGGTATGCTACGGACTAGGCTACAAGATGGAATTTGATGAGGATCTGATGATACCGGATAAGAATCTTTCATTGGCAGAGGGGGCAGTCCAGGTCATGGGATGGCAGTCATCCACGGACCCGAAGAGCTACACATATGCAACACTGCGCGCTTTGGCAGATGGATATGGATTCTCTCTGGATACCCCTTATAAGGATCTTCCGAAGGATATTCAGCATATGTTCATCTATGGCGGTGATGGCAGAGTCCTTAAGGTGCATTACAAGGGACAGCGCGGAGAGGGCGTCTATGATCTTAATTGGGAAGGTCTGATCCGCAATGTGGAGCGCAGATACCGCGAGACATTTTCGGAGACTGCTAAGGCAGAGTATGAGCAATTCATGAGAATTACCCCGTGCGCGGAATGCCATGGAAAGAGACTTAAGAAAAGCTCTCTTGCCGTCACGGTTGCAGATAAGAATATCTACGACATGACAGACATGTCGGTAAAAGATCTGTGTGATTTTCTTGACGGCATGACACTTACAAAGCAGCAGCACTTTATTGGGGACCAGATTTTAAAGGAAATACGTTCCCGCGTGGGATTTTTGAAAGAAGTAGGGCTAGAGTACCTTACGCTTACGAGAGGAACTGCAAGCCTGTCGGGTGGCGAGGCACAGCGAATCCGTCTTGCAACGCAGATTGGTTCCGGTCTTGTCGGGGTGGCTTATATCCTTGATGAGCCGAGTATCGGATTACACCAACGTGACAATGATAAGCTGCTGCATGCCCTGATGAACCTGAAGAATCTCGGCAACTCCCTGATCGTCGTAGAGCACGATGAGGATACGATGAGGGCTGCGGATTACATTGTTGACATCGGTCCTGCAGCGGGAATCCACGGAGGAAAAGTGGTAGCTGCCGGCACTGCGGAAGAGATCATGAAGTGCAAAGACTCCATAACCGGAGCGTATCTAAGCGGAAGAATCAAGATACCGGTTCCGGACGAGCGAAGGAAGCCGACCGGATTTATTACCATAAAAGGTGCAAGAGAGAATAATCTGAAGAATATTGATGTGGACATTCCGCTTGGAATCATGACCTGCATTACCGGCGTTTCCGGTTCGGGGAAAAGCTCCCTGACAAATGAAATCCTCTACAAGCACCTCGCAAAATCTTTGAATCGTGCACGGTGCATTGCGGGAGACCACGATGATATATTAGGCTTGGAACAGCTTGACAAGGTAATCGATATTGATCAGTCACCGATCGGGCGAACCCCGAGATCCAACCCGGCGACCTATACCGGAGTGTTTGATATGATCCGTGATCTGTTCGCGGCAACACCGGATGCAAAGGCAAAGGGATACAAGAAGGGGCGTTTCAGCTTCAATGTCAAGGGTGGCAGATGTGAAGCCTGCGGCGGCGACGGTATTCTCAAGATAGAGATGCATTTTCTTCCGGATGTATATGTGCCCTGTGAAGTGTGCCAGGGCAAGCGTTATAATCGTGAGACACTCGATGTCAAATACAAGGGAAAGAGTATCTATGACGTTTTGGATATGACGGTAGAGGATGCAGTGGAATTCTTTAAGAATGTTCCGACCATCCAGCGGAAAATACAGACACTCTATGATGTAGGACTTGGATATGTGAAGCTCGGACAGCCTTCAACAGAGCTGTCGGGAGGAGAGGCACAGCGAATCAAGCTTGCAACAGAGCTTAGCCGCAAGAGCACGGGAAAGACAATTTACATTCTGGATGAGCCGACAACCGGACTGCATTTTGCAGATGTCCACAAGCTGATCGAAATACTGCGCAGGCTGTCTGAAGGCGGAAATACCGTTGTGGTAATTGAACATAACCTGGATGTGATAAAGACCGCAGATTATATCATTGATATGGGCCCGGAAGGTGGAGATGGCGGTGGTACCGTCATCGCGAAAGGAACCCCGGAGGAGATTTGTGAAGTGGAAGCTTCCTATACAGGTAAATTTTTGCGTCCATATTTAAAATAGGTTAAATTAATCCCGAAAAACCATTTGAAAAATGGAATTAATTGTATATAATGTTACTGTATAAGGGAAAATATGATTAACTGCCGTTTTGCACCCAAGTGCAGAACCGATGATCAGATATACATTTCAGATGGATTTGGAAGGAGAATAACATGATTGGATCAGATATCGGTATCGATCTGGGTACCGCCAGCATACTTGTTTATATGAAGGGAAAGGGCGTTGTCCTTAAGGAGCCGTCCGTAGTAGCTTTTGACAGAGATACAAACAAAATTAAGGCAATCGGAGAAGAAGCACGCCTGATGCTTGGAAGAACACCGGGCAATATCGTAGCAGTCCGCCCACTTCGTCAGGGCGTTATTTCGGACTACACGGTTACAGAGAAGATGATCAAGTACTTTATCCAGAAAGCACTTGGCAAGAAGAGCTTCCGTAAGCCGCGCATCAGTGTATGTATTCCAAGTGGGGCAACTGAGGTAGAGAAGAAGGCTGTTGAGGACGCAACCTACAATGCGGGAGCACGCGAGGTATCTATCATAGAGGAGCCGATCGCTGCTGCAATCGGTGCAGGAATTGATATTTCAAGACCATGCGGCAACATGATTGTAGATATCGGAGGCGGAACTTCAGATATCGCTGTTATTTCATTGGGCGGATCCGTTGTCAGCACCTCCATCAAGATTGCAGGTGACGATTTTGATGAGGCATTGGTTCGTTACATGCGTAAGAAGCATAATCTTCTGATCGGTGAGCGTACTGCAGAAGATATCAAGATTAAGATCGGTACCTGTTTCTCACTTGGCACCAATGAGACTATGGATGTTCGCGGACGTAATCTTGTGACCGGTCTTCCTAAGACGATTACAGTAACCTCTGAGGAGACGGAAGAAGCACTTCGTGAGCCAACCATGCAGATTGTAGAGGCGGTTCACTCCGTACTTGAGAAGACACCACCTGAACTTGCAGCTGACGTTGCAGACAGGGGAATCGTTCTTACCGGAGGCGGGGCGCTCCTCCGTGGCCTGGAAGAACTTATCGAAGAGAAAACAGGAATCAACACTATGACAGCGGAACATCCGATGACCTGCGTGGCAATCGGAACTGGTAAGTTTGTTGAGTTCCTCGCAGGAAAGCGCGACGACGATTAGAAATTTGTGACGGCATTGCGCATTGCGTATGGAATTATGTGGCAATATGGCAGATATGCCGTCAGATGCAGTTAATTAATAAGCTTCCACGACCGATATATATGTAGGAAGATATGCGAAAGGATGGTAGCAGTATATGGTAAAAGGATTATACACAGCCTATACGGGAATGACCAACGAGATGAAACGTCTTGATGTTTTGGCGAACAATCTCGCAAATTCAAATACTACCGGATACAAAAAAGAGGGGACAACCTCGATGTCTTTCGCAGAGGAGTATGCGATCAAGATTAAGGACAGTTCCGATTACGGATTGCATAAGAGGCTTGGAACAATCTATATGGGAGCTCATCTTGGAGAGGTGTATACTGATTGGCAGGAGGGTAGCCTCAAAGTAACAGACAAGTCTACCGACTTTGCAGTCGGAGGTGAGGGCTTCTTTGCGGTCGCCTTTACAGATAAAGAAGGCAATACTTCAATGAAGCTTACCAGAGATGGTTCCTTTACATTGAATGCGAATGGTTATCTTGTAACCGCAGATGGCGATTACGTTCTTAATGCTACAGGAGCGTTGAATGGAGAACCGACCGAGGCAAATTACATTCAGATTGACCCGAATGCAAGTTTTTCTGTAGATCAGATGGGCTATGTGTACCAGAATGGTCAGGTAGTGGGAACAATTGGTCTTGTGAATGTGGACAATTATGATTACATCGAAAAGTACGGAGAGAATATGTACAACGTGCTTGATGGTGGGAATCTTGTTGCGGCGGACGGCACAATTCTGCAAGGAACGCTTGAGTCTTCCAATGTAAATGTTGTATCAGAGATGGTTAACATGATTACAATCCAGCGAGCATACGAGGCAGGACAAAAGGTAATCACATCCATTGACGAGACGCTTAATATTTCAGCGACTCAGGTCGGTAAAGTCTGATACGGGTAAACGGCACATTTAAGAAGGAGACATATGCCTTATGATGAGAGCACTTTATACCGCAGCAACGGGGATGACTGCAGAACAGACAAATGTAGATACGATTGCCAACAACCTGGCAAATGTCAATACAACCGGATATAAAACAGAGCGTACAGAGTTTAAGTCACTGCTGTATCAGGAGATTCAGACGGTTACTACCTCTGCAAACGGAGCGCAGAAACCAATTGGTGCCCAGGCCGGACTTGGAGTCCGTGTGGCGGCAACCTCCTCTCTTTACACGCAGGGATCCCTTACAGAGACGGAGAATCTGACGGATTTCGCGATCGAGGGAGACGGCTTCTTTGCGGTACGCGGAGCCGATGGGCAGACTTATTTTACCAGAAATGGTAATTTTACATGGAGCCTTGATGCAAATGGCAACACGATCCTTGCGAGCCACGATGGATATCCTGTGCTAGACACAACCGGAAAGGTAATCCAGTTACCGGACGGAGTGTCAGCAGAATCTCTTGTGTTCAATAAGGATGGCAGCATTTTATATGTAACGAATGAGGGAACTTCCGTCAATATGAATCAGACAATTGCCCTGTATCAGTTCAGCAATCCAGCCGGACTTGAGAAAATGTCGGACAGCCTGCTTGCACAGACTGATGCATCCGGAGCTGCAATGCTTGAGGTTGGCACACCGGGATTGACACAGAGTGAACTTCATCAGGGATATATCGAGGGCTCTAATGTCTCTGTTGCAGATGAGATGGTCAATATGATCATTGCGCAGAGAGCATATGAATTGAATTCCAAGGCAATTACAACGGCCGACTCAATGCTTGATACCGCGAATAATCTGAAGAGATAGCAGTGTGGTAGCAGGGGAACCGATACATAGGTGAGCAGGGAATTCTGCAACATGGGTAATACATAGGCGAGCAGGGGATTCTGCAGCGTGAGCAATGCATAGGTGAGCAGGGAATTCTGCAACATGGGTAATGCATAGGTGAGCAGGGGATTCTGCAACATGGGTAATACATAGGTAAACATAGGATTCCTGACAGAGTGAAGAAGATAGGTTTGGCAGATGGAGGAGCATAGATGGATATATCATCATTAAATGGTTTATCATATTCAACGGCGCAGACGCAGGCGGGATCAGCAGCGGCAGGCTCAATCACGTCAGCAGCGAGTAGGCTGTCGTCTGAATCCAGCGAAGAAGAGCTTAAGGGAGTGCTTAAGGATTTTGAATCTTACTTTGTTGAGCAGATGCTCAAGGAAGTAAAGGACTCACTTACTATGAGTGATGACGAAGACAGTGATTCCACGATGTCACAGTACAAGGACTTGTACATGGATCAGGCAATCGAATTGGTTGCAGATGAAGTCGTAGAT
Source organism: Agathobacter sp. (assembly GCA_050873865.1). GTDB lineage: Bacteria > Bacillota > Clostridia > Lachnospirales > Lachnospiraceae > Roseburia. The sequence continues at coordinate 25,790 of JBNMJQ010000004.1, forward strand.
AGTCTTGGCGGGAACGTGACACAGCAGCTGTATGAGCAGATGAAGCGTAACTACAATATCCAATAGGCAGATAAAGAGTGAGACAATAAACGCCATGGCCAAATACAAGGGTCATGGCGTTTTACAATATGGGGAAGTACGGCCTGCGGAGTAAGAAATGGCCGCGCAGGCCGTAAAAACCCAGCGTATGCGAGCACCCAACAACGAAAAGTACGGCCTGCGGAGTAAAAAATGACCGCACAGGCCGTAAAAACCCAGCACACGCGGTCACGCAACAACGAAAAGTACGGCCTGCAGAGTAAGAAATGGTCGCACAGGCCGTAAAAACCCAGCGTATGCGAGCGCACAACAACGAAAAGTACGGCCTGCGGTGTAAGAAATGGCCGCGCAGGCCGTAAAGACCCAGTTCGTGCGAGCGCACAACAACGAAAAGTACGGCCTGCAGAGTAAGAAATGGTCACACAGGCCGTAAAAACCCAGCACATGCGAGCACCTAGCAACGAAAAGTACGGCCTGTGGAGTAAGAAATGGTCGTGCAGGCCGTAAAATGAAAATCAACATACATAAAGAGGATAAATTTTGGAAACAGTAAATGGATATGTGGATCATATCATATATAGAAATGCCGATAATGGCTATACGGTATTGATCCTCATTGTAGATGAGGAGGAACTGACCTGCGTGGGAACTTTCACGGATATCGTGGAGGGGGAGAATATTGAGGCAAAAGGGGAATACACGGATCACCCGACATATGGCAGACAGTTCAAGGTGGCATCCTACGAGGAGAAAGCACCCGAGGACGAGGTGGCGATCGAACGCTATCTTGGCTCCGGAGCAATCAAAGGAATCGGAATTGCATTGGCTGCCCGCATTGTGCGCCGCTTTAAAGATGATACGTTCCGCATCATAGAAGAAGAGCCGGAACGGCTTGCGGAGATTAAAGGAATCAGCGAACGCAAGGCGATGGAGATCGCTGAGCAGGTTAATGCCAAGAAAGATCTCCGACAGGCGATGATCTTCCTACAGCAGTATGGGATTCATACAAACCTTGCAGTCAAGATATACAATACATATGGCTCCGAAATATATAGCATTCTGACAGAAAATCCCTATCGGCTTGCAGAGGATATTGATGGTGTAGGATTTCGGACGGCTGATGAGATTGCTACAAGAGTGGGGGTACGAACAGACTCAGATTTTCGAATCCGAAGCGGGATACTTTATGTGCTTCAGCTGGCATCCGGAGAGGGACATACGTACCTTCCGCTTGAGGAATTGACGCAGAGGGCGAGCACTCTTCTCGAAGTAGAACCGGAATATATCGAACCGCACTATATGAACCTTGCGATGGACCGCAAGATCATCATGCAGCAAAACGATGGAATTACACAGATCTATGCGACTTCTTTCTATTATATGGAAGCAAATTCAGCGACAATGCTCAGACAGCTGGATATCTCCTATGAAGTGGCAGACGATGCGATTGAAGCCCGCATACGAAAGATTGAAAAGGAAACAAAAATGGAGCTGGATGAGCACCAAATCGAGGCTGTAAAGGAAGCGGTAAGAAATGGCCTTCTTATTATAACAGGAGGACCCGGTACCGGAAAAACGACCACGATCAACACGATCATCCGGTACTTCGAATCGGAAGGATTGGATATCTTTCTGGCTGCTCCGACCGGGCGCGCGGCAAAGCGTATGAGTGAGACGACCGGATTTGAGGCGAGAACCATCCACCGCATGCTTGAACTGACAGGCGGCATGGGAGATGGAACGGGAGCAGGAGACGGCATGACGACAGCGGCACGCGCAGGCGGAAGCGGCAACGGCATGTCAGGTGCAGGAATCCACTTTGAGCGCAACGAAACGAATCCATTGGAGACCGACGTAATCATTGTAGATGAGATGTCGATGGTGGATATCACGCTTATGTATGCGCTGCTAAAGGCTGTGGCTGCCGGAACGAGGCTGATTCTGGTTGGTGATACCAATCAGCTGCCAAGCGTTGGACCGGGAAGCGTCTTAAAGGATATCATTGACTCCGAACAATTCCACACAGTAAAGCTGACAAAGATTTTCCGGCAGGCAAGCACAAGCGACATTATTGTAAATGCGCACAAGATCAACCGTGGAGAGAAAATCAGTCTGGATAATCAGAGCCGTGATTTCTTCTTTTTAAAGAGGTATGATGCAGACAAGATCATCAATGTTACGCTCCAGCTGATCAAACAGAAGCTGCCTAAGTACGTGGATGCCGGGGAATACGATATTCAGGTACTTACCCCGATGAGAAAGGGGCTGCTCGGTGTGGAACGCTTAAACCAGATTCTTCAGATGTACTTAAATCCACCCGACAAGACAAAGCGTGAGAAGGAATACGGAAGCACGATATTTCGCGAGGGCGATAAAGTCATGCAGGTGAAGAACAACTATCAGATGGAGTGGGAAATCCGCACGAAGTATGGTCTGTGCATCGACAAGGGAACCGGAATTTTTAACGGGGACACCGGAATCATTGAGGAAATCAACGATTTTGCTGAGACGATGACCATCTCCTTTGATGAAGGCAAGATGGTGGAATATTCCTTCAAGAACCTTGAAGAGCTTGAGCTTGCATACGCGGTGACAATCCACAAGTCGCAGGGCTCGGAGTATCCGGCGGTTGTTATACCGCTTCTGACTGGCCCAAGGATGCTTATGAATCGAAATCTTCTATATACAGCCGTTACAAGAGCAAAAAAATGTGTTACTATCGTAGGAGACGAAAATACTTTCGATATGATGGTCGAGAATAATTCCGAACAAAAAAGATATAGTGGACTAAAGAATCAACTGATAAAGGAGTAACAGAGAATGGCAGAAATACGAATGCTTCAAATAGAAGAAATCCCACAGGCGGTAGAATTGGCACAGGGCGTGTTTGGATTCGATTTAAGACAGACGATCACGGATCCACAGATGATCCGGTTCTTCGAAGAGTATACCACCCTTGAGAACCTGACCAGCATGGTATCCGGAAAGAAGCTGTATATGTGGGGTGTGTTCGAGGGACCACAGCTATGCGCAATGTCTGCCATGCAGCCGGAAGGACATATCACCATGCTTTATGTGTACCCGTACTTCCGCAAGAAGAGATACGCACGACAGCTTCTTGATACGATGCGAAGATTTGCGAAGCAGACACTTGGATTGGAGCGTGTGACGGCCTGCGCACTTCCGGCGTGGACTGCAAGCTTTTTTGTACACAACGGATTCTGGCAGCTCCCGATGCAGCCAGCTACAGCAGCGCAGCCTGCTTCGACTGGCACATGGGCACAGCAGGCAGGAAGCACAGCAGCGCAGCCTGCTTCGACTGGCACATGGGCACAGCAGGCAGGAAGCACAACAGCGCAGCCTGCTTCGACTGGCACATGGACACAGCAGACAGGAAGCACCGCAACAGCGCAGCCTGCTTCAGGAACAACACAGAATCTGGCACCGGCTTTCGTGTATGTTGAGGCAAAAACCTTAAATGACGTTGTTTATCCGACAAAGAAGATTCCGGGGATTGCGCTTGCAACGACGATCATACTGACAATTCTGGCAATCCTGGCAGTCATAATTGGCTATTTCGGATTATACGGAGTGGACTTGTTATAAATTTACTGAAAAAGCTGAAAAATCCTATCAAAATCTCGGCATATTTTTCCACCTCAAAACAGTTGAAAAACATGCCGGGGTATGATAAACTTTTTACAATTTAGGCATAACTGTATAACAAAACACGATTCGAAGAAGAAGAGTTTCCCTCTTTTTTTTTGCCAAAAGACAGAAAAAACATGGAAAGGAAAGGGAGCAAAATGAAAGCGTTTTTGATATTGGAAGACGGAAATGTATTTACCGGAACCAGTATTGGTTCCACAAGAGAGGTCATCAGTGAGATCGTCTTTAATACTTCAATGACCGGATATCTGGAGGTGTTGACGGACCCGTCCTACGCAGGACAGGCAGTTGTCATGACGTATCCGCTTATTGGCAATTATGGAATTACACCGGACATGGAATCCCAGAGACCTTGGCCGGATGGCTATATTGTAAGAGAACTTTCACGTCTGCCCAGCAATTTCCGCTCAGAGGGCACTATTCAGGATTTTCTAAAGAAATATGATATTCCGGGTATCGCAGGAATTGATACGCGGGCACTTACCAAGATTCTTCGTGAAAAGGGAACCATGAACGGTATGATCACGACGAATGAAAATTTCAATTTTGAAGAAATTCTCCCCCGTTTAAAAGCATATACGACCGGCAACGTAGTTGACAAGGTAACCTGCGCCGAGAAGAGTGTGCTGAAGGGAAATGGAAAGAAAGTTGCACTTCTGGACCTCGGGGCAAAGAGAAATATTGCAAAATCCTTAAATCAGCGCGGCTGTGAGGTCACAATCTACCCGGCAAGAACGACCGCAGAGGAGATTCTTGCAACGAATCCGGACGGCATCATGCTGTCGAACGGACCGGGAGACCCGAAGGACTGCGGTACGATCATTGATGAGATCCGCAAACTCTATGAGAGCGATGTGCCGATTTTTGCAATCTGCCTTGGACATCAGCTGATGGCGCTTGCGACCGGTGCAGACACCCACAAGATGAAATACGGACACCGCGGAGGCAACCATCCGGTCAAGGATCTTGCAACCGGACGTGTATACATTTCATCCCAGAACCATGGTTATGTTGTGGACACCGATACTCTGGATCCGAAGATCGCGAAGCCGGCATTCGTAAACGTAAACGATGGCACAAACGAAGGTCTTGCCTATGAAGGCAAGAATATTTTCACCGTGCAGTTCCATCCGGAAGCATGCCCGGGACCGCAGGATTCATCGTATCTTTTTGACCGGTTTATCCGCATGATGGGAGGAAATCAATAATGCCAAGAAATTATGATATCAAAAAAGTATTAGTAATTGGTTCCGGTCCGATCGTCATCGGTCAGGCAGCGGAGTTTGACTATGCGGGAACACAGGCCTGCCGGTCTTTGAAGGAAGAGGGCATTGAAGTATGCCTTGTGAACTCCAACCCGGCAACTATCATGACCGACAAGCAGATTGCAGATCAGGTATACATCGAGCCACTAACCCTTGATGTTTTAAAAGAAATCATCCGCAAGGAAAAGCCGGACAGCATCCTCCCGACACTCGGTGGACAGGCAGGACTTAACCTTGGAATGGAGCTTGCGGAAAGCGGATTTCTGGAAGAACAGGGCGTCCGCCTCATCGGTACAACTGCGGAGACAATCTTCAAGGCTGAGGATCGTCAGGCATTCAAGGACACCATGGAAAAAATCGGCGAGCCGGTAGCGGCATCCCAGGTTGTAAATAATGTGCAGGATGGTATCAAATTCACCAACACCATCGGATATCCGGTCGTACTGCGCCCGGCATTTACACTCGGCGGAAGCGGCGGCGGAATCGCACACAATGAGCAGGAATTGATAGATATCCTGACGAACGGACTGCGGTTAAGCCGTGTCGGAGAGGTCCTGGTTGAACGATGCATCGCAGGATGGAAGGAAATCGAGTACGAAGTAATGCGCGATGCCAACGGCAACTGCATCACCGTATGTAATATGGAAAACATCGATCCGGTTGGTGTACACACCGGAGATTCTATTGTAGTGGCACCATCGCAGACACTTGGAGACAAGGAGTACCAGATGCTCCGAAGCTCCGCGCTCAACATCATCAATGAGCTGCAGATTACCGGAGGCTGCAATGTGCAGTATGCACTTCATCCGGAATCATTTGAATATTGTGTAATCGAGGTTAATCCGCGTGTATCGCGTTCTTCCGCACTTGCATCCAAGGCAACCGGATACCCGATCGCGAAGGTTACAGCGAAGATTGCGCTGGGATACACATTGGATGAGATCAAAAATGCGATTACACAGAAGACCTACGCAAGTTTTGAGCCAATGTTAGACTACTGTGTTGTAAAGATTCCGAGACTTCCGTTTGACAAATTCCTTACGGCAAAGAGAACCCTTACCACACAGATGAAGGCAACCGGAGAAGTTATGAGTATCAGTGACAACTTCGAAGGCGCACTCATGAAGGCAATCCGCTCATTGGAGCAGCATGTTGACTGCCTGCAGTCTTATGACTTTTCTGACCTTACGCTGGATGAGCTTGATAAGCAGCTTGCAGTCGTGGATGACCGCAGAATCTGGGTTATCGCGGAAGCACTCCGAAGAGGAATCTCCTACGACCACATTCATGATATCACCAAGATCGATATCTGGTTTATTGATAAGATAGCAATTCTTGTCGAGATGGAGGCAAAGCTTGCGGCATGCAATCCGGCAAATGCAGGAAGAAATAATGCGGCAGCAAAGGTTGCCCTGCACGCAGGTGCCAAGAGAGGAACCTCTCTCTTTGATGCAGACCCGGCAAATGACAAGGTGACAGAGCTTACCGTAGATCTTCTTAAGGAAGCAAAGAGAATCGGTTATCCGGATAACGTGATTGCGCGTCTGACCGGACACAGTGAAGAGCAGATCAGGGATATGCGTTATGCAAACGGCATTACCGCATCTTATAAGATGGTAGATACCTGCGCGGCAGAGTTTGCAGCAGAGACACCATACTATTATTCTGTATATGGAAGTGAGAACGAAGCGGCAGAGACGCATCCGGAGAAAAAGGTATTGGTACTTGGCTCCGGCCCGATCCGTATCGGACAGGGAATCGAATTCGACTTCTGTTCCGTACATTGTACCTGGGCATTCGCAAAGGAAGGCTGGGAGACCGTAATTGTCAACAACAACCCGGAGACCGTCTCCACGGACTTTGATATTGCAGATAAGCTGTATTTTGAGCCGCTTACGGCAGAGGATGTTGAGAGCATCGTCAACCTGGAGAAGCCGGACGGAGCTGTTGTACAGTTTGGTGGACAGACTGCGATCAAGCTGACGGAAGCGCTTATGAAGATGGGCGTTAAGATCCTTGGAACAAAGGCAGAAGATGTAGACGCAGCCGAGGACCGTGAGCTGTTTGACGAGATTCTTCAGAAAACAGAGATCCCAAGAGCAGCGGGCGGAACCGTATTTACCGCTGAGGAGGCAAAAGAAGTAGCGAACCGTATCGGCTACCCGGTACTTGTACGTCCTTCTTATGTACTTGGCGGACAGGGCATGAAGATCGCGTTTAATGATGAAGAGATTGATGAATTCATCGGAATCATCAACCGTATCGCACAGGATCACCCGATCCTTGTTGATAAATATCTGCAGGGTAAGGAGATTGAGGTCGATGCGGTATGTGACGGTGAAGACATCCTGATTCCGGGTATCATGGAACATATCGAGAGAACCGGTGTACACTCCGGAGACAGTATCTCCGTATATCCGGCACCAACGATCAGTGAGAAGGCGAAAGCAACACTCGTAGAATACACGAAGAGACTTGCACGCGCACTCCATGTAGTAGGACTGATCAATATCCAATTCATCGATATGGATGATGAAATCTATGTCATTGAGGTAAATCCACGTTCATCAAGAACGGTTCCGTATATCAGCAAGGTAACAGGAATCCCGATTGTAGACCTTGCCGCAAAAGTCATTATGGGACACACCCTCCGCGGAATGGGATATGAGCCGGGTCTTGCACCGACAGCAGATTACATTGCTATCAAGATGCCGGTATTCTCCTTTGAAAAACTTCGCGGTGCAGAAATCTCACTTGGACCTGAGATGAAGTCCACCGGTGAGTGCCTGGGTATTGCAAAGACCTTCAACGAGGCACTTTACAAGGCGTTTATCGGAGCAGGAATCTCACTTCCGAAGCACAAGCAGATGATCATGACTGTCAAGGACGCGGACAAGCCGGAAGCGGTCGGCGTGGCAAAGCGTTTTGAAGCACTCGGCTACAAGATCTATGCAACGAGAAGCACTGCAAAATATTTGCAGGAGCACGGCGTGAACGCGCTTCGCGTCAATAAGATCTCACAGGAGTCCCCGAACGTCATGGATCTTATCTTAGGACACAAGATCGATCTTGTCATTGACACCCCGACACAGGGCAACGGAGATAAGAGCAGAGACGGTTTCCTGATCCGGCGTAATGCAATCGAGACAGGCGTGTACTGTATTACCGCAATGGACACCGCAAATGCACTTGCACTTTCACTTGAGACAGCAAGTGGCAAGCTGACACCGGTTGACATCGCAACAGTAAAGAATATCTAAACAAACAAAAGAGCCTTGCAGGATTTCTGCAAGGCTCTTTCTTAAAATAACAGATGTGTTATTTCTTGAAATCTTTTCTCAACTTGCCATACATCTGCAGATATTGCAGCAGCAGTTGTCTCTCCTTCCTGTCATCAGATTCCATAATTTCAATCACAAAAGCCGGCAATGCATGTGCCGCATGATTTGCATCCAGACCGCGGACCAGGTAGTCCATACTGCAATGAAAATAATCGGAAAGAAAGATGAGCTTCTCAAGAGACAGAGAAGATATGCCTCTTTCCACCTCACTGCAATGTTTTACAGAGATATCAAGAATTTCCGCAAGTTTTTCCTGCGTAATTGCATTTTCTTTTCGAAGTGCTGCAATCCGGGCACCCATTTCATAATAGTCAACCATGGAAAACCCCCTTCTATAATAAGCCTTATGTCAAATGGATAGTTTTATTCTATGTGGCACAGAAAAAACAAAAATAACCCAATGGGTATTGAAAACTAAACCCAAAAGGTGTATAGTGGCAAGCGAGGTACAACTATGCTTATCGACATACATTCCCATTTTTTGCCAAAAATCGACGATGGAAGCCACAGCGTCGAGGAGAGTATGGCAATGCTGAAAACCGCATATGAACAGGGCGTTACACACATGGTGGCAACCCCTCATTTCTATGCAGACGAATGCTCTGTGGACCGGTTTCTTGTGCGGCGGGAGCGGAGCCTTATGCGCCTGCGTGAGGAGACAGAACGCGATACGCAACTTCCGCAGATTCTCTGCGGCGCAGAAGTGTATTACTTTGAAGGAATGGGCAAGGCAGAACTGCTGTCCAGACTGTGCATTGGTGATACACGGGTGCTGCTTCTGGAGATGCCGTTCACACAATGGACGAAGCACATGGCAGAAGAAGTGGAGCGCATTATCGAGAAACAGGAGCTTCAGGTAATCCTGGCGCACATCGAGCGATACTATGATCTGCAGAAGGACCGTAGCATCTGGGATTACGTCATGGAGCTTCCGGTGCATGCGCAGATGAACGGCGGGATATTCCTGGATTGGAGGCGCAGGCACACTGCAAATCGTCTGTTGCGCGACAACGCGCCGATCCTGCTGGGAAGCGACTGCCACAATATGACCTCGAGATGCCCGAATCTGGGAGATGCCAGAAGATACATTGCGAAGAAACACGCAGATGCGGTGCTGGCGCAGACAGATGAACTCGGAAAGGAATTGCTGGGGTTATGAAGAACAAGAAAAAGATTCTTGCCGCCGCAGTGATTATCCTGATCGCAACTGCGATGCTGATAGCACTCGCAGCCGTAGCAGAGGAGCACCGCGCGAAGAAACTGGCAGAGACCTTTGAGGATGCGACAGAGACACAGATCACCGGGAAGGAGAGTATCCTGCCGGGGAAGAAGGTCAGGCTCTATGGCAGAAAATATACCTATGATCATCAGATAGAGACATATCTGTTTCTCGGTACCGACGGAAGCGGCGATGAGAACGAAGAAGAGGGCGCATACGTTGGCAGCATGGCAGATGTCCTTAATCTGCTTGTGCTTGATAAGACAGACAAAACCTATGCCATCATCCAGCTGAACCGCGACACCATCACGGAGATCGACCTCATGACGGAGGACGGCGAGTGCTACGCGAGCGCAGAGCTGCAGCTTTGCACGGCACATTGGTACGGCGGTAACAAGGAACAGAGCTGTGAGAATACCGTTGCAGCAGTATCCCGCTTCCTCGGGAAGGTAGGGATTGACGGATACATGGCAATCCCGATGACACAGATCGGCGCGCTGAACCATATGGTCGGCGGAGTGGAAGTCACCATCGAGGATGACTTCTCAGAATCAGATCCGAGCCTTGTGATGGGTGAGACGATATTGCTAAGCGATGAGCAGGCAGTCAGCTATCTGCGAGGCCGCAAGAACGTCGGAGATGGGGAGAACACTTCCCGCATGAGACGCCAGAACCAATACATGTCTGCGCTTGCAGCACGTGCGCGGGAGACACTCGGAAATGATGCAGATGCACTTCTTGCCGCAGAGCAGGAACTGCTTACCATATCAACTACAGATCTGAATGAAAAGAAGCTGTCCGGGATTGCGGATAAGCTCTATCAATATGAGAACCTTGGCATTTTTACGCCGGATGGAGAATCCGGACTCGGTGAGCGCCTGGGGGACGGTATTGAACATACAGAATTCTACGCGGACGAACAATCCGTTACCGATATGATGACGCAGCTCTTCCATCTGGAAGCAGCAGAGGAAGAGTAGCGGATCAATATACCTAGGAGGAAAGACAGACATGGCAAACCCAACCATGGAAAAAGCGAAACTCGATACAAACCAGACACAGGCCCAGACAGAAATCGACCTGATGGAGCTGATCGGGCTGTACATATCCCGTATCCGCCTGATACTGGTAGCTCTGGTACTCGGTGGACTAGCAATGGGACTAGTCACATTTTTCCTGATCACACCAAAGTACACCGCATCTACGAAAATCTATATGGTATCCGCATCCAGCGGCTCCGCCATCGACCTGACAGACCTTAATATCGGAACATCATTATCCTCCGACTATGCGGTTCTGATGGATATCCGTCCAATCTACGAGGATGTCATTGCTGACCTTGATCTTCCGTATACATGGCAGCAGCTGCAGGGAATGGTGTCCATATCTTCTATATCCAATACACGTGTTATCCGGCTCGATGTAGTCAGCGCGAATCCGCAGGAGGCCTGCGATATCGCAAATGATATGGCACAGAAAGCGCTGTCCTATCTGCCGGAGCTGATGGAGACATCCACCCCTCATATCGCGGAGACAGCAATTGTTCCGAAGAGGCCAAGCTCCCCGAGCATGGTCAAGAACGTAGTGCTGGGAGCGCTTGTCGCGGCACTTCTTGCAATCGGCTATCTGACATTTATTTATATATCAGATGATTCTATCACATCTTCCGAGGAGATGGAAAAGACATTTGGTATCGTACCGCTTACGGTGATCCCGGAGGGCGATATCAAGTCGATTTCCGATGCCCGTGAGGAAGAGATCAGAAATGAGAAGAAGAAACATAAACAGAGCAGAAAAAAGAACCGCTAGGGAGGAAGACAGAACATGAATAATCAAAACGATCTTGCGGATATTGAGATGATTGACCTTGGACTGGACAAGGAAATCAACCGGATCGTCAAGGAAGGAACCAAACAGGTAACCATCAATAACATGCCGGAACTTCCGTATGCGGTGGAAGAGGCAATCAACCGTCTGCGAATCAACATCAACTTCCTCGGAAGCAAGGTAAAAAAGATCATGGTTGTCAGCTCGCTCCCGGATGAGGGCAAGAGCTTTGTGACCATGCAGCTCTGGGCGCAGATGGCGAAGGCAGGAACAAAGAGCATCCTTGTGGATGCAGACTTGCGCAAATCCGTCATGGTCGACAAATACGACATCGAGGCCAATGATGGATCGAAGATACTCGGCATCTCCGGCTACCTCGCGGGAAATTATGAACTGGGCGAAGTCATACTGCACTCCCAATACGAGGCGGGAGACCTGATCCCAAACACGGATAATATCGTAAACCCATCCATTCTGATCGAGGGTGGGCAGTTTGAACATATGTTAAACACCATCGCGGAGGATTACCGCTATGTATTCGTGGATTGTCCACCGCTTGGCATTGTATCCGACGGAGAACAGATCGGGCAGATGTGCGATGGAGCAATCCTTGTCGTAAGAGGCGGAACGACCTCCAAGCAGGTTATACGCTCCACCATGCAGCAGCTGGAGCGCTGCGGCTGTCCACTGCTCGGTGTTGTCTTAAACCGTGTACAGGGCGGAAAGGGAAGCTATTACAGTAAGGGCTATGGAAAAGGCTACGGCTATTACGGCAAGCATTATGGCTATGGCTACTACGGTAAGAACTATACTGACCAGTATTACGGCGAGAGGTAACGGTTATTAGGGACACCATAGGTGTTCTTTAATAATAAATCTTCGAAGAAAGGAGGACAAGAAGATGAAGGGAATTAAGAAATTTGCAGTAGTAGCAATGGCAGCAATCATGACCATTGCAGGTACATGTACCGCATTTGCTGCAGACAGCCCGGCTACCAGCGTTAAGCCTGTAGCAAAGACAGAGGTATCTGCATCTTTGGCATCTACAGCAACAAAGGCTAAGGTAACCACTACCGCAAAGGGTGAGGCTAAGCTCGAGACACTTGGAAAGACCACTGCTCCTGTTGTTACACTTACTTCTAAGGTAACAATCGACGGAGTAACCTACAAGCTTACTTCCGTTTCTGAGGGTGCTTTTGCTAAGTGCTCTAAGGATACCTGGAAAGTAACTCTTCCAAAGAGTATCGAGAAGATTGAGGCAAATGCATTTACCGGAAGCAAATTGAAGCAGTTCAACGTATACTCTACCAAGAGTATCAAGGTGTCTAAGAAGGCATTCGAAGGTGTTAACACCAAGAAGATGACCGTAAAGGTTACCAAGAACATGAGCAAGACTGAACTCAAGAAGTTCAAGAAGGCTCTTAAGGCTGCCGGCTTCGAGGGTAAGGTAGTACAGATGAAGCATCATTAATTTAGTGATACTTCACGAATCGCAGTCAGGGCGGGGCAATACCCGTCCGGGCTCGATTTAGCAGGGATACCAATGAAAAAGGGAAGGAAATGAGTTATGAAAGCGTTAGGGCATTCCGTTGCAATACGGATCGTCAAAATAATGAATATCGTTATGGTCACGATACCGTTTCTTTTGTGTTGGTATCTCTACTATGCAAGCCGCATCAGTTCGCCGTATTATGCGAGGGGCAACTGGCTGATCATTGTTCTCTTTATGATCCTGTATTCGGCGTTTGCACATATCTATGACGGATTCCTGATCTCACTGAACCGGGTATCAGAGATGATCTACAGCCAGATCCTGGCATTTCTGATCACAGATGGAATCATGTATATCGTCATCTGGCTTTTGTCGAAGCACCTGCCGAATGTCATTCCCGGACTTCTTGCAATCGCAGGACAGTGCCTGCAGACCACATTGTGGTCAGGCGGAGCACACCGCTGGTATTTTGCCACATTTGAGCCACAGAAATGTGCCATCATCTATGACAGCCGCGAGGGCATGGAGAAGCTGATCGAGGAGTATGATCTGACGAATAAATTCCATGTGGAGTATGTTGTGCCGGTAGAACGGTGCATGGAGAAGCTCTACCGCGTGAAGGACATGGAATGCGTGTTCTTAAGCGGCATCCACAGCCATGAGAGGAACATCATCCTGAAGGAATGCATGTACCATGGCGTGCGCGTGTATGTGATTCCGAGAGTCGGGGACATGATCATGAGCAGCGCCAAGAAGATGCATATGTTCCACCTGCCGATGCTTCAGGTAGAGCGGTTCAATCCAATACCGGAGTATATCTTTGTAAAGAGATTCTTTGACATTGTGATCAGCTTTGCCGCGCTTGTGCTCTTAAGCCCGTTTATGCTGTTCACGGCAATTGCGATCAAGCTGTACGATCATGGCCCGGTACTGTACAAGCAGAACCGTCTGACGAAGGACGGAAGGGTATTTCAGGTACTGAAGTTCCGTTCCATGCGTGTTGACGCTGAGAAGGATGGTGTAGCGCGTCTCTCCACCGGGGATAAGGATGACCGCATCACTCCGGTCGGACATGTGATCCGCAAGATACGCTTTGACGAGCTTCCGCAGCTCTTTAATATACTAAGAGGTGATATGTCGATTGTCGGCCCGCGGCCGGAGCGGCCGGAGATTGCCGCGGAGTATGAGAAGGAGCTTCCGGAATTTGCGCTCCGCCTGCAGGTCAAGGCAGGACTTACCGGGTATGCGCAGGTGTATGGCAAATATAATACCACGCCGTATGACAAGCTCCAGATGGATCTGATGTATATTGCGACCGCAAGCTTTGTAGAGGATCTGAAGATATGTTTTGCAACGGTAAAGATTCTGTTCATGCCGGAGAGCACGGAAGGCGTGGCAGAGGGACAGAAAAACGCGATGGATGCGAAAAATTCCGGCAACGGCGAGGCGCCGGGTGAGAATGAGGATGTTGTGGCGTAAGGCCTTTTGTGCTATACTTTTGTTCATTACAAAGGAAAAGAGGCACACTCATGAGGGAATCAATACATTCAATTGCAATCCGCGCGGTAAAAATATGGAATATCATATTCGTTACCATCCCCTTTCTTTTGTGCTGGTATCTTTATTATGCGAGCCGCATCAGCTCTCCGTACTATGCGAAGGGCAATTGGCTTATTGTGGCTCTATTCATGATACTGTACGCAACTTTCGTCCACATCTATGATGGGTTCCAGATTTCCCTGAACCGTGTATCAGAGATGGTATATAGCCAGATACTGGCGGTACTGTTTGCGGATGGGATCATGTACATTGTTATCTGGCTTCTGACCAAGCATCTGCCGAACGTTCTTCCGGGACTGCTCGCAATCGCTGCGCAGAGTATGCTTGCCGCGCTGTGGTCGACGTTAGCGCACAGATGGTATTTTAAGACATTTGCGCCGCAGAAATGTATCATCATCTACGACAGCCGGGAGGGCATGGAGAACCTCATTGAAGAGTATGACCTCTCAAAGAAATTCAAGGTCATGGATGTCATGCCGGTATCAAAGTGCCTGCAGAATCTGGAGATCGTGCAGACGATGGAATGTGTATTCCTAAGCGGCATCCACAGCCATGAGCGAAACGTCATCTTGAAGTACTGCATGTATCATGATGTGCGGGCGTATGTAATCCCGCGTGTCGGGGACATGCTCATGAGCGGGGCCAAGAAGATGCACCTGTTTCATCTGCCGATGCTTCGGGTAGAGCGTTTTCATCCGCTGCCGGAGTATCTCTTCGCGAAGCGGCTGTTTGATATCATTGTCAGTCTGATCGCGGTTGTGATCTTAAGCCCATTTATGCTGATAACGGCTGTCATGATCAAGCTCTATGACCATGGCCCGGTATTCTATAAACAACAGCGCCTCACGAAGGACGGAAAAGCCTTCTATGTGCTGAAGTTCCGTTCCATGCGTGTGGATGCCGAGAAGGACGGCGTTGCCCGCCTGTCAACCGGAGATGCAGATGAGCGTATCACCCCGGTGGGACGTGTGATCCGCAGAATCCACTTCGACGAGATGCCACAGTTCCTCAATATCCTGCGCGGCGATATGTCTATCGTCGGCCCGCGCCCGGAGCGCCCGGAGATCGCAGCCCTGTATGAGAAGGAACTGCCGGAGTTCGCACTCCGTCTGCAGGTCAAGGCAGGCCTGACCGGATATGCACAGGTATATGGCAAGTACAATACGACACCGTATGATAAGCTCCAGATGGATCTGATGTATATTGCAACGGCAGGATTCGTCGAGGACCTGAAGATATGCTTTGCAACGGTGAAGATCCTGTTCATGCCGGAGAGCACCGAAGGGGTGCGGGAAGGACAGAAGACGGCGCTGGGGGAGAGGGAAGAGAAAGAAAAGGCTACGGAACAGCGGGACGAGAATGGTGTGGCGTAAGATGAAATGAGTAGAATTACATCGTAGTGATTAGTATTTAGGAGATCTGTTATGAAGCGAGTTATTACATATGGAACATTTGATTTACTACATTACGGACACATTAATTTGTTAAGAAGAGCGAAAGCTCTTGGTGACTACCTTATTGTGGTTGTGTCTTCAGATGAGTTTAATTGGAACGAAAAGCATAAAAAAACCTATTTTACTTATGAACAACGTAAGCAACTCCTTGAGGCAATTCGTTATGTTGATCTTGTTATTCCGGAGGATAATTGGCAACAGAAGCGGTCTGATATGCATGAATATAAAGTGGATACTTTTGTTATGGGTGATGATTGGAAAGGAAAATTTGATTTTCTAAAAGAAGAAGGCGTAGAGGTTGTGTATTTGCCTAGGACACCTGAAATCAGCACCAGCCAAATCAAGCATGATTTGTATGATGCAAATGCGGTTGATAGTGAGAGCAAGACTTCACATGAAGAGATTAATACTGATCCGCGGTAAAAAAGTGAATTGTATAATAGGAGCGTATAGAGTTTATCTATGGACACAGATAAAAGCATAAATTACTCGGTTTTAATGTCGGTATACGACAAAGAGAAGCCGGAGTACTTAAAGCAGGCAATTGAAAGTATCCAAGCCCAAACAATACTTACAGATAATTTTGTACTCGTTTGTGATGGACCATTAAATACAGGATTGGATGAGGTTATTGCTCAGAAGCAACAAGAAATGGGAAAAACCTTAGAGGTTATTCGATTAGAGAAAAATGGTGGGCTTGGTGCAGCGCTAAATGAAGGGATTACCTATTGCCGAAATGAACTTATTGCCCGAATGGATAGTGATGATATTGCCTATTCTAACCGTTGTGAAAGACAACTCGCAACATTTAGACTACATCCGGAAATAAGTATCTGCTCTGGTATTGTAGAGGAATTTACGACTTCTCCAGACGTGATTGATGCAAAAAGGATTCCGCCGGAAACCAATGCAGAAATAGTTGAATTCGCAAAAGGGCGAAATCCATTTAATCATCCATGCGTGATGTATAAAAAATCAGCAGTAGAGGCGGTTGGCTCTTATCAAGACTTTTATTTACTTGAGGATTACTATTTGTGGCTTCGTTTGCTGCTGGCAGGATATCAAGGATATAATATCCAACAACCGCTATTATATATGAGAGCTGGTTCTGAGATGTATAAGCGAAGAGCAGGCTGGAGGTATGCGAAAGCACAGATGAGATTGTTTCGCTACATGAAAGATAAGGGGTTTATTAGTAGAAAACAGTTTATGAAGAGTTGTATGATACGGAGTGGATCCTCTTTGGCCCCGAATTGGTTGCGGAAGATGATGTTTGAGAAAATATTGAGAAAATAGATAGGCGCTAAGATGAGAAAATTAAGTCCTTTACAAGTCAAACTTTTGGAAATGTTGAAATGGTTTCACCAATTTAGTGAGGAAAATGGAA
Organism: Agathobacter sp.; assembly: GCA_050873865.1. Lineage (GTDB taxonomy): Bacteria > Bacillota > Clostridia > Lachnospirales > Lachnospiraceae > Roseburia. The sequence goes on from JBNMJQ010000004.1 coordinate 43,043, forward strand.
TTCGGTATTTTGTATTAGGTGGAACGATGCTTGGAGCAGCAAGGCATAAGGGATTTATTCCTTGGGATGCTGATATTGATGTGGGTTTGCCTCGTAAAGATTATGAAAAGCTTGCCAAACTTATGACTAATGATGACTTCCTACCATATGCTTTGGAAACTCCATATTCCAACGCAAAAGACTACTGCTTTTCGTATTCCAAAATTTATGATACCCGGACGACACTTATTGAAAATAGAAGAACAGAAGTAGTTCGGGGAGTGTTCATTGATGTATTTCCACTTGACGGATTGGGCGAAAGTTACGAAGAATGTGTAGTGAATTACGCACCAATCAATAAAAAATACAATTTGCTTTTGGCTACGGTTGGCGGCATTCGTAAGGGGAGAAGTCTGTATAAAAATTTGGCAGTCATTGCGGCTAGGTGTGTTCCACGTTGTTTTTTGGATGGCAAAAAGCTAATGGTTCAGTTAGACAATATGTGTGCAAAAATCGATTATGACACAAGTTCCTGGATTTGTAATGATATGGGTGCATGGCGCTTGAAAGAAGCGATGCCAAGATCAATATTGGGAACACCAACAAGGTATCAGTTTGAAGATACTTTTGTGTATGGAGCAGAAGACTTCAATGGATATCTTACATATCTTTATGGAGATTGGAGACAACTTCCTCCGAAAGAAAAACAGGTAACACACCATGATTTTGTGAGTTTGGATATGAATAAACCATATAGATAACGAAATAAGGAAGGATAGAAAGAAAAATGATAACGGCACTAATCACTATATACAATCCAGATAGTTCAGTTTCAGGTAATATCTTGAATATCGCGTCTCAGGTTGACAGAGTAATTGTTTGTGATAATAGCTCGCAAAGGAGTGAATTGGACATATCTGCTTTGGAAAATGCTGAATATGTTTATTTTGGACAAAATCTTGCATTGTCTTTGGCATTTAATAAGATATTGATGGATAAGAAATATAATTGGAAGTCAAATGAGTATATTTTGTTTTTTGATCAGGATTCCAAAATTGAAGCCGGACATGTGATGAAACTTGTCGACGAATACGAGAAAATTAGAGAAGAATATCCTATAGGATGTATAGGACCACTATATTACGATCGAAAAACGGGGATTGTTCGAATTCCTAAAGTGAGGACACAAATAAATGAGCATAGCTATATTGTTGATAGCAACATTACCTCTTCACTATTATGCGAATATAAGAATTTAGAGAAAATCCAATTTTGGAATGAGGGCATTTTTTTGGATATGGCAGATTGGGATTTGTGCTGGAGATTTATGGAAGCCGGTTATACTTGTTTTAGGACGAAGTGCACAATTTTGAGTCATACCGTTGGAGATGGGGAGAAGAGATTTGGCCCTGTTCATATTAGAAGAGGAGCTCCTATTAGAGTTTATTATCAGACCCGGAATTATTTGTATTTGTTAAAAAAAAGTTATGTTCCATTAAGATACAAAGTACGTTTTATTTATAATTTGGTTATACGCCCAATAGAATATTTAATATTTTTAGATGAAAAAAGAGATCGTTTTCTGTACTATTTACAGGGCATACGGGATTATCATCGCAATTTGCATGGAGAGTATGGTAAAAAATGCTGTTGATGGTACAGAAAGATATGTAGCGGAAAAGGAAAATTAGTATGAAATTAACAAAAAATGGTATTGCAAATATTTTTTGGACTTTGGCAGTTGTTGCATATAGTTTCCAATGCTTTTATCGTAGATTATCTAGCTTGATTATCCCATTTCTAGCTATATTTATCCTTCTTAAAATAAAAAAAATTGACTTAAAAAAAGTTAAGGGATGGGTGATACTTTATGTCATTTATTTTGTTTTCTTACTTTTATCTTTATGTATGTCTTCCTTTTCGATTGATAAGGATTTAAGTGTTGCAATTAGGTTTTTTTTGATCTTGACAGTTATTCCAATAGCGGAGCTGATTAATGAAAAAAATTTTATTAGAGAATGGAATTCTTTTAAAATTATTCTTAGTCTTAAAGCAGCTATAATTATTTATATGTGGATTGTTGTGCTTGCACAGAAGAGCTATTCAGTATACAGAAATTGGGCACTTACAACTGGTGTTGGTGATGTTTACATAGCAAATGGTTTTCCTAGAATTCAGTTAATGGGAAATAGTCTTTTTGTATTGGCATTTCTTGTAGATGTATATATTAATAAAAAGGTTACAGCATTCGCAGTTTGGATGGGATTGGCAGCAATTGCTGCAGGAAATCAGGCATATTTATTAGGTATAGTGGTAGGAATATTTTTTCTGATTTATCCTATTGTTATGAGAGAAATAAGGGGAAAGAATTGGAAAGTGATTTGGGTTATACCAATAGTGGCTTTATTATGTTTGGGCGCAATATATTATGGTTTGGCTATTTGGAAGGGAAAAGCGAGCTACTCAAATGTGGTAAGGTATGATCAGGCAAAGGTTTTATTAGATGCAAATCCAATTTTCGGGGATGGATTAGGAAAGCTTGTACATGCTTCAACAACATATAGAGTATACAATGGTGATGTTTATTTTGAACTTCAAACATTATATATTTTTCACCAAATAGGCGTATTGGGATTAGTACTCTTTTATACTTTGACATTTTCGCCATATTTGAAAAATAGAAAAAAGTGCTGTTTGTACATAACATATTTAATATACACCTTTTGGAATCCCTACTGTTTTGATACTACACATATGATGGCAGTAATTATTATTTCGAACGTAGATTATCTTCAAGAACAGAATTTCAATAGAGTTCGGCTATGTATTAGAATGACAAAAGGCAGAATAGATAAAAAACATATTCGGTGATGGACTTATATGACTGATAGGAGATAAGAGCGGTGAAGAGATCAATTAAACGTAATGCATTACTTAATGGTCTAAAGCAGTGTATTACACTAGTCTATGGATTAATAACAATACCATATGTATCACGTATATTGGGAAATGAAAATTATGGAAAAATAAATTTTGGAAGTTCTATAATTAGTTATTTTACAATGATTGCTGCTTTAGGCATATCAACTTATGCGGTGAGAGAGGGGGCAGGTAAGCGTGATAATAAAAAGAAATTAACTGAATTTAGTAATGAAGTATTTACGATTAATATTCTCTCTACGATAGTATCATATACTTTATTTTTTATACTGTTGGCTGAGTGGCAACGGATTCGCGATTATCGGATTCAAATGCTGATTCAAGTAGCTCCGATTTTGTTTATAACATTAGGTGTTGATTGGATAAATATAATCTATGAAGATTATTTATACATTACAATTAGGTATATAATTGTACATATCATTTCTGTAGTATTGCTGTTTTTATTTGTTAAAAGTGCTGATGATTATTTGAAATATGTTGGACTTATTTCTATGACGAGTATAATGGCAAATGTTACAAATATCTTTTATATTAAAAAAAGATACCTGTATCCTAAATTAGTATTTAAGGCAAATTATAGAAAACATATTGTTCCATTAACAATTCTTTTTTTTAATACTCTAACGATATCCATTTATGTAGAGTCAGATAAAACAATTTTAACGATATTTGAAACAGATGCTGTTACAGGAGTTTATAGTATTGCTGTAAGTATATACACAATAATTAAAACATTTATGAATGCTGTGTTAAGTGTATCCCTACCAAGGGTATCTTCTTACGTGGCTGGTAATAGATGCAAAGATTACGAAGAACTTCTTCATAGGCTGCTTCATGCAATTTTTGTATTTCTTTTGCCAGCGATTGCAGGATTATTTACGTTAAGCCCTCAAATTATTTTTTTAGTGGCTGGAAAAGATTATTTGGGGGCAACGTGGGCTTTACGCATTTTATCATTTGCTTTGTTGTTTGGATCAATAGCCTACTTTTTAGTGTATGCAATTTTAATTCCATTTAAAAAGGAAAAGTATTGCTTTTTTACAACTGTTCTAAGTGCGATACTTAATGTTACACTTAACATATTTTTGATCCCAAGAATAAGCTTAAATGGAGCTGCTGCAACGACTTTAATTTCGGAGAGTTTGGTCGTAGGATTAAGCATCTTATTTGCGCATAAAATAATTTCATTTGTTCCAAATGCTAAGAGTCTTATTCCTAGTATTATAGGAACTTCGTTGGTTTGGGTAGTTTGTAGTATTATCAGTCGTTTGGTGCAAAGTGTTACTTGGTGCTTGATTATATCGATTTCAATTTCAATAATAGCTTATAGCTTGTGCTTGCTTATTTTTAGAGACCCATTAGTTTGGGCAACAGTTAAGAATGGCATAAAAATGAAAGGAAAAAAATGATATCAGTCGCGATGACAACATTTAACGGGGAAAAATACATTTTACAGCAATTGGATTCGATATTTCATCAAACGCGGGAGATAGACGAGGTAATTCTTGTTGACGATTGCTCAACGGATAGCTCGTATGAGTTGACTGTGGAATATGCAAAAACACATGAGAGATTGCATGTTTATAGAAATAAGAGCAATCAAGGATTTGTAGCTACTTTTTTTAAAGCAATTTCTTATTGCATAGGAGATTATATTTTTCTATGTGATCAGGATGATATTTGGTATGAAAGAAAAGTTGAAATACTAGTAAAACTTATGGAGAAGAATGAGAAGATTAAGGTCTTAGCCTCATCATTTTCTTTTATTGATGCAATGGGCAAACCACTGTATTTTCATAAGTCTTTATTACGGTCTAATAACAACCAACTAGCTCGAATTGCATTACCTAACCGATTAATGAAAATTCATTTAGAAGATATTGTTTATCATAATTTTTGTCAGGGGTGTGCAATTGTAATGAAAAGGGAAATTCAACAGGAATATTTAGAAAATTATATATCAGACATATACCATGATTATTTTATTAACATCATAGCAGCATATCATGAGGGATTATATTTTTTTAATGTGCCACTATTTGAATATCGTTTGCATGCAAATAATGCGATTGGTTTAAATAAAGAGATAGATCGAGATACAAAGAGCACCATAGAATATAGAACGAGCAGTTCAAAAAATATTGTCTCGTTGTGGGAGAATGTATTAAAGAAATATCCAGATGTTGAATTCAAATTTCCAACTGTTTTGAGAGAAATTAAATTTGTAAAGGCACACATAGAAAATTTGGAAAATAAAAGAAAAATCGCTTTAATAGTTTCAAATTTTAATCCATTATATTTTAGGCTAAAGACCTTAAAAGGGCGTATAGCGGATATATTGACGATTAGATAGTAAGCACTTAATAATAGAGGTCTTTGAATGATTGCAATCCATAGTTAGTTTTTTAGAGAAGGCTAAAGTGCATGGAGCAATTAACTCACAAGGTCCGCAGGTTTAGCTAGATAAATATCATTCAGCAGTGTCAGGACAGAACGGCGGGCACTACGGCAAAACAATGGATTGCCGAAAATGGTATTTCTGAAAAAACTTGCTGTTATTGGATTTGGAGGATTAGCCGGGAAGTCGGTAAACAAGGCGAACTCTCTGCAACCTCTAGTCCATCCTAGGTTTCTTTTATAGAAGCCCCGATAAAAGAGGCTTTGGACATGGAGCCGGCGCAAATGGTTCCTAGGTGTATTGCCCCGGCTATTATACGTGCGTGAATTGGGAATGCATATTGGTAAAATTCGACGATCAAAACGGTGCCACACACAAAAATCTTAATGAGTTTCTTGAACTACCATATCACAAACTATTTTTCTTGCAAAAATGGGAAAACATGAAGCAGGACTGCTATGTAATACGTCAGTCACATTGTTATCTGACGATTACAGCTTTGCATGAGCCGTTTGCTAATAGTCATTATGTGGATATTACAGATATAATTAATTCTTTGTTTGTTATGAACTGATAGATAAGCTCAAATTTCATGCAGTCCTTAAAAAATTATAAAAACTGGTATAAGTAGACCCATCACACAATTGATGGTAAAATTAATTTGTATAACTTCATAGAAAGAAGCGGATGCATTTCTGATATGATGCCCTCTAGTCTGCAAAGGAGGGTGATGCCCATGAATACGATGGAAGTTTTAACACTACTGATCGTAGTATTTGCGGCTCTGTCTTACATAGATAATCATAACAGCAAAAAGAAATAACATCCCCAACCGCTCAAAGTTTAGGATGCTATTCTTATAACACTTTAAACTGAGGGCAATCGGATGATGCATCCGATAACCTTTCTAAGGAGATTATACATTGAGAGACTTGTTTTTTCAAGTCTCTCTTTTGATAAAGATGAAAATTTTAGTCATTTTCATATGACATTACCGGTATAGTTCTTGCACACAATCTGGTTTACAGCATATAGAAAGAAAAGGGGACGAATGGACAGAGTAAGCTGCTTTTTATACAGTACACATTACAACTTCACCCGCAACCTGTCTTACCGCGAGGCAGTCTGCCTTTTTATTCTGGCTGTTCTTGTCTGGGTTTTGAGGAAGAGGGTGCCGTGGTTGGCAGTTGCGTACAGCGTTTTCCTGATTGCTTATATTACGCTGATCCGGAGAACATCGGAGGCAACAGGTATCTTGCTTTTACAGCCGCGTTCCTGGATGAATCCGGGAGAATTGGCTTCGGCGCTGCTGAATATGTTGTTATATCTTCCACTTGGGGTGACAGGTATGCGCTTTTGGCGGACGGTTCGATGGCGGCAGAGAGAAGAGCAACAGACTGGTGGAGACAGAAGGTGCTTCCGGTGTGCCGTATGGGGGCTGCTTCTATCAGGTGGGGCCACATTTTCTCTCCTTTGTGAGGCAATTCAATATCGCACCGGGCGTGGCTGGGCAGATATCAATGATGTTATTGCCAATGTTCTTGGCATGGTGCTGGGGATGATTCTGGGGAGCATTCATGTTAGGCAGATTACCAGATATGAACCTAAATAGAATAAAACACCCTATGGCCGACAATATTTAAATGTCGTGCCAGCATAGGGTGTTTTTAGAATGTTGTTGATTGCAGGAAATTTCTCATTATAGAATGATTCCTTGCGAAGCATGAGCTGCAATAATTCTGCTTTGTCACTTCCATCATCCACAAACGTGTTTGCGAAGATAATGTCTTCGCCATCATTGAGCGGAATGTAATCGTTTTCGACCTTCATACACCTGGAAACATGGGTAATGGTCTGGTTGTTTCCTAATGCATCATACAGAAATAGAATCAGCTGATTTGCGAGTGTCTTCAAAGACATTGCGGAGGTAATCGGGGCCTTCCATCCAAAGACCAGTAGAGTAATCGAACAACTCCTTATAGGCGGGGGAGACCGAAAACTCAAAAAACGCTTGATTGAAAGGAACACCTGTCTCGGTGCAGTAATCTTCGAGCATTGCTCGCATGACGTTCACAGCACAAGATTCGCGCTGCTCGTCGCTGACATTATAGGCGCTTGAAATCATAGACATCACTCCTTATAAATTCGAGGGATTGGATTGCCTTTTCATTGCAGAAGCAGAACTGATCCTCCAAACGATTCGGCAACAGTGTTTTGATGTCAAATCTGGCGTACTGTTCCCGGATATCTGGGAACAATGTCCTTCTACGGTTCGAAGCAACAAAATGAAGCCAATTCCTATCGGCAGCATTGAACAGGTGAATGGCGACATTAGAATTTAAATGAAGTTTGAAAACAGAAATGTAACCGGTCGTTGTGCCAGCAGGCAGCCTTCCTTCGTTAATCTGTTTGTTAATGTCAGCATACGGAAACACCTCGGTTCTTCAGCATTTCCTCGATATCGTCCAAGGCACACTCATAGCTGCTCAAATGGAGAAAGTCGTAGCATCTGGCGATAAATCCAAACACATCGTTATCTTTAAATATCTTTGTGCAGGCTTCGGGAGATTTTTTCCACTTGGCTTGAGCCATGCGGAAAACCCAGCACTGCATATCCGCAATGTCAATTTGATGTTCGCTCATAGGACGTCCCTCCTTTGAATACAATTTCTCAATTTAAGTATAGCCCTTTTTCTGGCTCATATCAACGATAGAATTGTAAATTTACGTAGTCAAAAGTAGTTGATATTCTTGACTTTTTTGAATACAGATGTTATTATTTGTATAGAATTTAACTGTAGCATGCTATAGCTTTGGACTGGTCGAAAGACCCAGGTCCAACCTAATTAGGCGGGGAGACTCCCCGCCATTTCTTATATGGAGAGGTGAATGAACGAATTAAGTATTTTCGTAGATGAGTCTGGGGATTTTGGATGTTATCAGAAACATGCACCATATTATATTGTTGCAATGGTATTGCATGATCAGAACGTAGACATAACAGGGGAAATAAAAAAGCTAGATATGTCACTAGAGAGTGTAGGCTATTCGGATGGACAAGCTATACATACGGAGCCGCTTATTAGGAGGGAGGTTCCATATCAAGAATATCTTCCAAATGAAAGAAGATACATTTTTTCAAAATTGTATTATTTTACTTTAAATTGTAACATTAAATATAAAGCATTTGTATTTCGAAAAAGCGAATTTGACGATGTCTTTAAGCTTGAGGCAAGAATGGCGCGAGAACTCTCAAGATTTATTCGAGATAATTTAGGGTACTTTCAAGAATTTGAAAGAGTGATTTTATATTATGATAATGGACAACATGAACTGAACCGTATTTTGAATACTGTTTTAGCAACAGAACTGGCTGATTACGAGACACGAAGAGTTTTGCCAAACGATTACAAATTATTTCAGGTCGCTGATTTAATATGTACATTAGAGTTACTAGAACAAAAAATTCAGGATAGAGACTTATCAAAGTCGGAGCAACTGCTGTTCCATAGTAAGCGCGATTTGAAGAAGGATTTTTTGAAGGGTATACATAAAAAAGAATTTTAATATGGTATACTTATTTGTAGTTTCATTTCATTCGAGAGATGGTAAGATTTGTTTGTATAACTTCATAGAAAGAAGCGGATGCATTTCCGATATGATGCCCTCTAGTCTGCAAAGGAGGGTGATGCCCATGAACACGATGGAAGTTTTAGTCATTTTCATATTACATAAAACACCCTATGGGCCGGCAATATTTAAATGTCGTGCCAACATAGGGTGTTTTTAGAATGCTGTTGATTGCAGAAAATTTCTCATTATAGAATGATTCCTTGCGAAGCATGAGTTGCAATAATTCTGCTTTGTCACTTCCATCATCCACAAATGTGTTCGAGAAAATAATGTTTTCTGCACAAGGCGAATAGACCGAAATTGGGCACAAAAGTATCCTGCAGGTTTTCCCCGGCAGGTCGATTGAATTGTTTACTTGTAGAGGTCTTCCAGCGTTATCAGATGAACTTCGCCACGCTCCTGTGCCTGAAGAAGCCCATCTGTAAATCCGCCTTTAGAAAAGATATAGTAATGATAGTTGTTGCCTTTTCCGAAAACCGATGCATAATCTCTGATCAACTCCAGTTCATCCACACCAATTTTCTCGTTTCGATATTTACATGAGCCTATGATATAGTCCCTACCCTCAACAGGTGTTCCGACGATATCAATCTGTATCTGCTTTTTCTTTTTGGGGTCTGTACCCCACCATTGACCGATTTCACTCAGCTCAATGGGAAGGGAAGCTGAATAATAAAGCAGATAATCCTGACACATTTTCTCAAAAATCAGACCCATATAATCAGGAAGATACTGTTTCACCGCATGTGGATAGGTCTTTGCAATCCTACCGGAGTCAATGGCACTCATATTGACCGGCACAAACCGATACCAAAATCGGAAGAAGTTATCAGCCAGCAGATAGATGGTTTTCTTGCCCGGTTTTTCAGCGATCGGAGTATCTTTCCTGACAATACCAAGGTCAATCAGTGTTTTCAGATACTTCGATATGACCGAATTTTCTTCACCGACTTTCATCTTGATGTCGTTCATTCGGGAAGCGCCCTCCGCAATCGCTTTGATGATTGCATTATAAATGGCTGGTTCCCGGAGTTCCTGTTTCAGCAGATTTCCTGGCTCCTCATACAGATAGCTGGACCGATCAAAGAAATTGTCCAGCAGAGCCTCATCCACACTATCTCTCACATCCAGTTTGTTGATGTAGTGAGGAACTCCTCCCGTGATTCCATAAATCAGGGAATTATCCTCAGCGGACAGATGCGGATGGAACACAGCAGTTTCCTTATAATTGAGGGGGTCAATCTTGAACTGGCCTGTTCGCCTACCGTAGAGCGGACTTTCCTTGCCAAGCACTTGACTCTCCATAAAACTCATAGACGAACCGCAAAGAATCAGGTACATCTTTGTCTCTGTCCATTTGTGATCGATGATATGCTGCAGCATTGCTGAAATAGCAGGCTTCGCTTTCGCAAGATAAGGATACTCGTCAATAACAAAGATGATTCGTTTTTCCTTTGAAAGTGCTGTCAGCTCATCCAGAGCATCATCGTAAGTTCTGAACTCAGGTGCAGACTCCATATCTGGCCGCTCATAGCTCATGATCGACTTCGAAAGAGCCTCCAGATTTTCCTTTCCAGTTGTATTCAAAGCAGAGAAGAAAATCGTTGGCTTATCTTTACAGAACTCATTGATCAATGCTGTCTTACCAACACGCCGTCTGCCGTAGATAATGATACACTCAAACTGATCCCCCATATACCGTTTATTCAGTTTCCGCAGCTCATCCTCACGACAATAAAAATGACTCATTTGCTTGCCTCCAATAATTATACCTATAAGTTAGTAACTCGTAAGTTACTTTCTTACGAGTATAATAAATTAGATGGTTTGGAAAGTCAAGAAAAATAAGCCGAACCTTTAGAACCGGTCAAAGTCAGACTGCGAGGGCATTGCCTGACATTTTTCACTTGCAATCTATTGATGTAGATGTTACACTTTATTCAAAGCAGATTTTCATAGTAGGCGTGGCCAATAGGGTTGCACGTTCTTTCACATATCCTTAGCATATTATTTCATATCACGAAAATTCCTGCTTTTACTTTCACTATTAACTGGCGGCGGGAATTTTTTAGTTTATTTGTTGTATTCTTTTCTCGCTGCAACACAGCCAAAGGAGGAGAATATGGCAGGAAACAGAGAATACAAGAGTGATGTGTTCAGCATGCTGATGGAGGACAAGGAGAATGCGCTGCAGTTGTATAATGCGATGAACGATTCGCATTACACAGACCCGGACCTGGTGGAGATGCATACTCTCGATAAAGGGGTGTCGCTGACGGTCCGGAATGATGCGGCTTTTGTGGTTGATGCAAGTCTTAGCATATATGAGCATCAGTCCACCGTGTGCCCGAATATGCCGGTGCGGTGTCTGATGTATTTTTCAAATATTTTGCATCGTCTGCTCAAGAACCGCAACATTTATGGAAAGAGCCTTATCAGGATTCCGGTTCCGAAATTTGCGATATTTTATAATGGAGAAGAGGATCAGCCTGAGCAGTACGACATGAAATTGTCGGATTCTTTTGAGAAAGAAGTGGATATTCCGGAAGCGGAGCTGATCTGCCATGTATATAATATCAATCATGGGTACAATGAATCTTTGATGAAGAAATGCCCGGTTTTGCAGGAATATATGACGTTTGTGACATATGTGCGTGAATATCATAAGCTGGAAGGGTATGAGAACTTGGAGACGGCCATTAATAATGCAATCAATCGATGCATTGAAGAGAATATTTTGCGGGATTTCCTGATGGAGAACCGCTCGGAGGTGGTTAAGGTGACTCAAATGGATTACACATTTGACCGGCAGATAACTTTAGAACGAGAGGAAGCGCGGGAAGAAGGCCGGGAAGAAGGCCGGGAAGAAGGTCGTGAGGAAGGCGAGTGGAAGTGCCTATCTGACCTTGTCACAAAGAAGCTAAAGAGGAATCTCAGTGACGAAGAGATTGCGGAGCAGCTTGAAATAGAGGCGGCAGTAGTTGCTGAAATCAGGGCTTCCATTGAATCCGATAAATAACTTATGCAGGTTTTCCGGGGGGATTCTATGGATAATAAAATGTCAGAAATAATAAAGAACATAGGAAAAGAAGGCATTAAGGCTTTTTCGGGCAGGGTGCTGACTCATTGGATGGACAAAAGACAGTTTGTGAATATGTTCATTGACGCAGGCGCAACGGTAGCAAACTATGAGAGAACGGGGAGCGAAGAATGCGAACTGCGTGATATCTTGTTTTGCGAAGCTAATATGAGGGCATTGGCGGAGAACATGTACCAGATAGATGATTTTAGCTGGTGGGAGAAGATGAAGCAGTGGCTGCACAGCCATCTCGAGAATGCTGCAATTTCCGATAGTAATAAAAAGGCATGTGAGCGTCATTTCTGTGAATTGATAGAGCATTCCCTCAAATCCGTATATCCGGAGGTGTATGGACGAAGCCTGCTGCAGGGAATGCAGGAGGAGCTGGCTGCCTTGGGAAGTCAGATGGAGACAATGACTTCTGCCATGGAGAAAACGATTGCTTGTGATGAATTTTTGCGGGAGCTGATCAGACAGAGAGAAGAGGCACAACAAAATGTCCGGCAGGAGCACAGCGAGAGCAGACAATCAGGCACCGGATCCGTCAAGCCACAGGCGTATGAGATACCTTCATGGAACTTAAAACATGTGCATGTGGAGGGAATCCTCCAGTCAAAGGAAGCGCGCAAGGCGGAGATTGTCAGCCTGACAGAGCAATGGGGAAAAGAGCGTGAAGCGTTTCCGGGATGGTATATCCTGCCGAAGGACCTTTGCGAAAATTTGGCGGTAAATAGTCGTGACTGCGGGCTGCTTCAGAGCCATGAGTGGATGGACGAACCGAGTATGCTGGAGTTTGCGTATGAGCTGGTGTGGCGCTGGGAGAAAAGCTTTTATATCTATTCAAGGTACGAATACAGCAATGTATATGCAATATGGGACAAATATCTTAAGTGGATAAAGGCAAATCTGACGGAAGCGGCAGATGCGACACAGACAGAGCATATGCGCAAGTGGTTTTACATCGGACAGGCACTTTTGCGCGTTTTTCGTGAATATGGAGAAGATACGGAGTGGAACGAAGTATACAAGGCACTCCGTCCATATGCAGCTTATGGAACAAATGGTACAACAGATCTGCAGCTGGAACGGGCGAAGCTTGCGTACCACCATCTGGATATGCCGGCATTAAGGCGGGAACTTAGCCGGTGCCAGCCTAAGAGTTCACAATTTGAGCAGAGACTGCAGGTTTTGGGGCTTCATGTTGAGTGCGGGGAGGCGGACGCGGTCATCCCTCAGCTGCGGCAATTGATGGAAGATGTTAAGGCGGCAGCTGCAACAGCACAGTCAGAGACATATAGAGTTGGCTGCATGACTTTGCAGGCCTGCGCGCTTCAGTTATTGTCACTCTGCATACAGGGAACACATGACTACAAAGATGAATATGAATTATATCAGGGCCAGATTGATGAGATTCTACATGAGATGGAAGCGAAAAAATCTCTATTTGATTGGGATTCATGGAAAAACGATACGGAAAAGGCACTTCTCCTCTGGAAAGTGAAAAAGCATGATAAAAGTGAGCCTTTCGATTTAAACCGGGAGTCGAAACTTCTTTTTGGAGGGGAGAATTACTGTGAAGATGCATACAGCTTTTTCCGGGTGCTGGATCGTCTGGCAATTCCTCTGCAATGCGGTTATGTCACACTGCTGGGAGCTTTGGAGCAGCCTTTTATGGAGGCTGTCATGGAGATGGATAGTACGCTTGGACTTTTTCTTCTTGTGCGATGCAACCGGAGTGCTACCTTAAAGAATCTCATGAACCGTACATATGTGATGCACCTTGGAAAAGATGAGGCCGGGCAATTATCAGGGTGGCTTCTGAAGGCTGTGGAAGAGAATATAGAGGAAATGCACCTGGGAGAGCGCCGTATGGATGGAAGTATTGTGCAACATATGTATGATAATGCTCCGGAGCTGTTGATGAGGCTGATGAGCAGATGTCCGGAGTCGTACATGGAGCGTGCACTTTTCGTGTTTAAGAAGCTGATGGAGGATGAGGAGCTTCCGCTGGATTATCCGATAGCAAGCTTACAGGTTGCAATCATGAAGCAGATATCGGAAAAGCAGAAAGCCCGTATGCTTGGCACGATGATGGAAACTGCTATCTGTAAGCATAAGATGCTGCATGGGAAGGCAGATGGGTTGGATGTATTTGACTTTTATTTCTGCAAAGAAGATATAGCGGATAATCGTAGCCTTTGCAGCGTGGATACCTCTGTAATCGAAAAATTGCTGGAGCCTTCGGAGGAAGCCGGTTACGAGTGGAGAACAAAGATTACACGGCTCGGGGTTCTGGATCGTTTGGATTTGCTGACAGAGGAACAACAGCAGCAATATGCAAAGCTGATCTGGAGTCATGTGTCGGAGCAGACCAATCTTCCTTTACTTACAAACCTCTGCCTCTGGGGATATGAAAAACTGCCATGCCCGGATAAGGATAAACTTGTCCTGTCAGTTAAGGGATATTTCCTGAACCGGAAGCTTCGCGATTCATTTGACGATGGAAATGGCTGGAGTATGACCATGGGCGACATTCCTTATCTGGATGAACTGACCTCACTTTGTGAGAATGTCGAACGTGACTATTGGAAGCGGGATGAGGCTGACTGCATTCTTGATTCAATTCTGGATTATTGGGACATCCTATATGCAAAGGTGACAGGACAACCTTTCCGGGATACCGTGTGGGATGAGTACCGCTACCGGGTGCAGAAGATGCTTGGTGGAATTGCCGCTGTCTGTGGCAATGTTTCGTCTGGTGTAGACCGGGGACGCCTGGATAAATTAAAACGGATGTTAGAGCAGATAGACCATTTGGGACATGGCATCAGCACCAAGGAGGCGGAACTGGTACTTGGAATAAACAGTGACATATTGGTGGAGATTCAGGCAGAACTGTGTTCGGCGGATAGTGGACTGACCGTGGGTGCTTTGAAAGCCGCATTTTTGTATATTACAAATCATCCGGACACCATGGAGGCGCAGAATCTGCTGGATGACATTTTTGCATTGCTGCGTTACCGGAAAAGACCGGGACTTCTCTCTGCTGTTTGGACACTGCACAATCTTGTGTACAGGGAGTGCCCGATCATGCAGGGGCAAAATGCTATTGTGCTGGATGGCTATCTTCTGGAATTGGCGGCTAGCATTCGCATTGGTAATGAATCCTGCAATTTTTCAACGAAGGAAATCCTAAGCATCCGTGCTGCCTGTACTGCAACGGCTTACCAGCTGCATTACAGGAATATTGCGCCATCCGGTGCCGGCGTTTTGGCGTGGAAGCAGCTTGTGGGAGGTGAAGAATCCAATGAGGTGAAGAATCAGTGGGTGACCGGATAACACTACCCGGTGTATTATTTTGTAAAACTGCCCTCTTACGTATTGCGAAAACAATTTGTAGTCATTATAATGATAAAAGCAATCATTGAGAGAAAGCATATAATAGATTAGAAAATAACAGAACGAAAGAGGATAGAAATGGGTAAATATTTTGGAACAGATGGTTTTCGCGGGGAAGCCGGTAAGAATTTAACAGCAGATCATGCATATAAGATCGGTCGCTTTCTCGGCTGGTATTACAACACTCTGCGTACTGCGCAGGGAGAGCAGGAGCCTGCGCGGATTGTGATCGGAAAGGATACCAGACGCTCCGGATATATGTTTGAGTACAGTCTGGTTGCCGGATTGACGGCTTCAGGAGCGGACGCATACCTCCTCCATGTTACGACAACACCGAGCGTGGCCTATATTGCGCGTGTGGATGGGTTTGATTGTGGAATTATGATTTCAGCGAGCCACAATCCGTATTATGATAACGGAATCAAGCTGATGGACGCAAAGGGAGAGAAGATGGCAGAGGAGACACTTCTGCTGATCGAGGATTTCCTGGATGATAAGCTTCATCTGTTTGGACAGGATTGGCATGAGCTTCCGTTTGCGGAGCGTGAGAAGATTGGCTGCACGGTCGACTATGAATCGGGACGCAACCGTTATATGGGATATCTGATTTCTCTTGCAATCTATTCTTTCAAGGGCAAAAAGGTAGGATTGGACTGTGCAAATGGCAGCAGCTGGTCTATTGCACCGAAGATTTTCGAGGCACTTGGCGCTGAAACTTACGTGCTGAATGCAAAGCCGAACGGACTTAATATCAACAGAGATGCAGGTTCCACCCACATTGAGGGATTGCAGAAGTTTGTTGTTGAGAACGGGCTTGATGTTGGATTTGCGTACGATGGAGACGCGGACCGTTGCCTTTGTGTGGATGAGAAGGGGAATGTTATTACCGGAGACCATATTTTATATATCTACGGCCGCTATATGAAAGAACGTGGCAAGTTAATGACAAATACGGTTGTCACAACGGTTATGTCCAACTTTGGTTTGTATAAGGCCTTTGATGAGATTGGCATTGATTATGCCAAGACCGCTGTTGGAGATAAGTATGTATATGAGTATATGACACAGAACGGCTGCCGTATCGGCGGTGAACAGAGTGGACATATTATTTTCAGCAAATATGCTGGCACCGGTGATGGAATCCTGACAAGCCTTAAGATGATGGAGGTTATGCTTGCCAGAAAAGTGCCGATGAGCAAGCTCGCAGAGCCACTTACCATCTATCCGCAGGTTCTGACCAATGTACATGTGACAGATAAGCGTGCTGCACAGGATGATGAAGCGGTTCGCGCAGCGGTTGATGAGGTCGCAAGAGCGCTTGGAGATTCCGGACGTATTCTGCTTCGCGAGTCAGGAACGGAGCCTGTTGTACGTGTTATGGTGGAGGCACAGGACCATGAAACCTGTCAGAAATATGTGGATCAGGTTGTTGATGTTATCAAGGCCAGAGGATATTGTGACTGATTGCATCCAGGAATAGAATACGGCGATATCAGTGGGATTGTGTAAGATACAATCCCGCTTTTTTTATCATCTTATCTTATGTGGCATATATTATAGTATACCTGCATAGAATGAAAGGATGGTATAAAATATATGGCTAGGTTTACGAATCAGGCGCAGCTTAGGTATGGGAACGCAGTGGCGAATTCCAATGTCGCAGTCGGTGAGATTTTGGAAGTGCTTTCAGCAACAAAAACTGCGGTCGGTGATTCTTATAGACAAAACGACAGTATTACGTATGTTGTCAGCATTGTTAATTCCGGGGCAACTCCGGTCACAGGTCTGACATTGACGGATAATCTGGGCGAATATTCCTTTGGAGAGGTAACATTGCTGCCGCTGGATTATACGGAAGAGACAGTTAACTACTATGTAAATGGAACATTACAGGCAACACCTGCAGTCGCAGCAGGTACGCCTCTTACGGTATCCGGAATCTCTGTTCCCGCAGGTGGAAATGCAACGATTGTCTATGAAGCTCAGACAAATGCGTTTGCACCGCTTGCATCGGGATCCGCAATCACGAATGTCGCAACGATTTCAGGCAACGGCATCACTCCTGTTACGGTTCAGGAGACTATTGAGGTGGAGGAAGAGCCTCTTCTTACAATCACGAAATCGGTAAGCCCGGTTCCGGTCACTGAAAATGGGACATTGACTTATACATTCCTGATCCAGAATAACGGAAGTGCTGAGGCGGACGAGGACACGGGAATCATTATTACAGACACATTCAACCCTGTTCTTGCGGATCTTACCGTTTCTTATAACGGAGCAACACTTACAGAAGGCACAGACTACACATATGATGCGGCAACAGGGGAGTTCGCAACTGTAGAGGGAAGAATAACGGTTCCTGCCGGTAAATTTATACAGGACACTGTAACCGGAACCTGGAATGTGACTCCGGGAGCGGGAACTTTGACAGTAAAAGGAACCGTGTAATTGTGAAAAAAATCGCATAGCTTATCCTGTATCATGTGTTTGGCGCATGATACAGGATAATTTTTTTTATTCCGCTTTTCTTATACAAAAATTCCGAAGACATGGTACAATAAATACAGAAGTTCAAAGGAGTATGTAATAGTGGAGAATACAAAAGAGACTATATTAATCGTGGATGATTCCCGTTTTCAGAGAGCTGTCATAAAGGAGACGTTCAAAGAAAAATTCCGGATTATGGAGGCAACCTCGGGTGAGGAGTGTCTGCAGATCATCGGTGAGAATCCGGACAATATAGATTTAGTGCTGTTAGATCTTGTGATGCCGGGGATTGACGGCTTTGAGGTGCTGCGAAGGCGGAGACAGATGCAGAGCTTTGCAGATATTCCGGTTATTGTACTGACAACATCCGACCGCAGTGAGATACAGGCGAATGCGTATGAGCTTGGGGCCAATGACTTTTTAACGAAGCCTCTGAATGAGGGGACAGCGATTTTTCGTATTCAGAATCTGCTTGGCTATAAGAAGAGAGTAACAACGCTTGTCAAAAAGTATGATGAGTACCGGACTAAAGCGGAAATAGATGGCATGACGGGCTTTTTTAACAAGACTGCAACTGTGGAGCTTATCTCAAATATCCTGACAAGCGAAGCGAATCAGCGGCACGCACTGCTGGTAATTGACATTGACAATTTTAAGGCTGTCAATGATGTGTATGGACATACCGTGGGTGATCATACGATTTCTATCGTTGCAAGTGCGATTGCATCCCGTTTTACCGGATCGGACATATGCGGAAGAGTCGGCGGAGACGAGTTTGTGGTTTTTGTCCGCGATGTTGTTTCAAATCAGGAGGTTTATGAGAAGATTCAGAGTGTAATGCATTTGATCTCTGGAAATAAGGAACTTTCCATCCCGGAGAATGTAACGCTTAGCATAGGGCTTGTTTTCTCAGATGGAACAGAGCAGGATTACGCGCGGTTATATGCCAAGGCGGATGAAGCACTTTATATTTCCAAAAATTCAGGTAAAGCGCGTTATACGGAGTACGGGCGTGCGGAACATGCGGACATAGGGGACAAGAATGTTCTTGTGCTGACGGGCTCAAGAAATGTGGCAAGTATGATTGAGTTTGCGTATGATGCATCTGTGCAGATACATACAATTGCTACCGCTGTACAGCTTGCCGAAGCAATGGATCAGATGGATGTTACACCGATGCACGTATATGTGGATATTTCTACCCAGAAAGATGAAGGGCAGCGCATGCTTGAGACGATAGGCAGGTCTTCCTTTGCGGAAGGTAAAGTGATCGTAATCTGCAGGGAGGGCGACCTGACGCAGGTGAGGCAGGCCGTATCCTTCCCATTTGTCTGTGATCTTATATTTGAACCTATTGAGCCACAGCAACTCAAACGGCGGGTTGCTGCGCTAAACAATTCTGCATTATAAAAGTGTGTTAACAGACTGAGGCTCCATAGTTACCTTACGCGTTTCCACAGGCGCCAGCTTTCGCCGGAAGTCGGCGGTAAGCTTTTTGAGCCGGTCGTCTGCAACAAACTGTTTAAGAGTATCTTCATCGACAGCGATACGGTTATCCATGGTCTTCATGATGTCGACAATCTGAAGCTTTGCAGCAATGGCCGTATCACTCAGATCGTAGATTCTATTATTGGACAGACGAAGCACAACAGGATGCATAAAGTCAACCGTATTTTCCACAAGAACGATTCCCTTGTCGCCGGTCGACAAATCTACATTGGCAGATACCGGAACGATGTGGATGGACTGCGCAAGCGCAGTGACTATGGCAGGGGGATAGCTGTCCGGGTCTGCCATCAGCCGGCGCATGGCAAGAAGCTCTGATTCCGGTTCGTGACCGATTTCCATGCCGGTCATGCGGTCGAAATCATCCGCCACCCGAAGGATCCGGATCATCTGCGCAATCTCCGGCTCAGGAGTAAGTGCGCGTGACGGATTAAAGGAATAGATATAGGTGGACATTAATATAATTGCTTTTGAAAAAAGCTCATTTGTGTTCTTGTAGACATACATCTGCTCGATCCCTTTTTCCAATGCTTTCTGCAACGCATCGCGGTCGAATTGGGACATGCTCTGTCCTCTTTCCAGATGCTTTTGACCATACAGATAGCCATAGTCATAGAGCAATGCTGCAGTGACAAGAATCTGCTGTTTCTCATGGGAGTACCCGAGACGGCTGGTGATCATTGCGGTTAGGAGCGCTGTGCTGATTGCGTGTTTGTACATGAAATCAGAGGCACTGCGGAGATTCTGGTTGAAATTGACACGGTGGTCAAGAGCACTGTAGCGCTTTAAAATATCTTCTGTCAGGCGATAGATGTCATCGATCGGCTTCCGCTGTGAGATGAATTGCATGACTTCGCGCAATTGGAACATATAGACAGTCTGACACTGCTCAAATTCCATATCCTCACGGGAAAAAGGAGGAACCGGCTCAGCAGGCTCTAAGATATAGATGCCGATCAGCCCAAAGTTGCGCACGCTGTTAATGCCGGGCAATGTGAGTGTAGAATTGCGATCATAAAGAAGAACTCCGTTTTTGTTGTAAATTGGTTTTGCAAGCCGCATTCCGGCTTTTAGCTCCTCAGTCTTGACAAATTTCATGCCGCACTCCCTCCAATCATGCAAACATTTATCCACAGTGCCCATCTCAAAAAGCTTTGCTTTTCGATTGGAACTGCTCGTTGCTGCGCTCATTATCAAATTCGCTGTTCGCCAATCATGCAAGCATGCTGGCTCACTTGCGCTCATTATATCATATTGAAAACATAAACACAATTTGATAAGATAATGAAAAATCTGACTGCGGAGGGCAAATGAAGAATCGTAGGAATACAGGAACAACTGCATATCGTATGCTTTCGTTGGCAATTGCCGCGGCTCTTTTGATCGGAAGTATGAATATCGCCGACTGCATTCGGACATATGCGGCTTCTGTTGAGGAAATTTTGCAACAGCAGGAGCAGGTGGGAAAAGATGCCGATGAATTGCAGAAGCAGAAGGAACAGGCCCAAAAGGAAGCGGAAGAACTGAAAAAGGCGAAGGAACAGCTGAAGGATTCTCTCGGGGATATGGATTCGGAATTGGTGGAATTGTCCGATGAGATCAATGATGTTCAGGAGAAGATCGACGAGACACAGACGGCAATTGAGCAGGCAGAGGCGGATCTGGCGGCAGCGCAGGCGGATGCGGCACAGCAGTATGAAGATATGAAGATCCGTATTCAGTATATATATGAAAATGGCGGAACGTTTTCGTGGGCGGATATTTTTTCGGCAGGCTCCTTCTCGGAGGCACTAAGCCGCGCAGAGTACGCGATGGATCTTGCCAACTCCGACCGTGAACTGATGGGAAAATACCGGGATACCCTGCAACAGATCGAAGATGAAAAGGCGGCGCTTGAGACTCAGAAGCAGCAGCTATTGGCTTCCCAACAGGAACTTTCGGAAAAAGAGGAACAGCTTCTGGCATCCATTAGCCGTGCAAAGAGTGAATTGTCGGATACAAATAGCCAGATCTCCGATAAGCTTGACAGCATTGATGATCTTGATGATCAGATTGCTGCGATGGAAGAGTATGAGCACAAGCTGGAGATCGCGCGCGCAAAGAAAGTGGCGGAAGAGCAGGCGAAGAAGAAAGCGGAAGAAGAGGCTAGAAAAAAGGCAGAGGAAGAGGCGCGCAAGAAGGCAGAAGAGGAAGCAAGAAAGAAGGCACAGGAGGAAGCTGCTGCGGCAGGCAATTCTGATACCGGTGCATCAGGTGCAGAGGATACGGGAACAGAGACTGCGGATCAGGCGACGGACGAAAAGCCGCAGGAAGAACCGGCGGCTTCAGACAACGGATATTATCTACATACAACGACTCCGGTAACGGCATCGGAGGAGGAAGAGGCACTCTTTGCGGCACTTATTTATTGTGAGGCGGGAGGCGAGAGTTATGAGGCACAGCTATCGGTTGCGAGCGTGGTGATCAACCGGATCAACAGTGACCGTTTCCCGGACAATCTTGTTGATGTTATTTATCAGAAAGGACAATTTTCGCCTGCAGCAAGCGGCAGACTTGCACTTGTTCTGGAACAGGACCGCGCCACGGAAAGCTGCAGGCAGGCGGCAAAGGAAGCCTTAGCGGGAAATATCAGCGGAGACTGGCTGTTTTTCTGCTACAACTTCGGAACGATTGACGGAACCGTTATCGGATCGGAAGTATTCTATTAGGATGTCTGCGGTAAGTACAGCGGATACATGAGCCGGCGCACGGCAGAACGGAAACACTGCTTTGTGCAATAATCACAAATTTATTTTGAAATACCCTTGGCATTGCCAAGGGTATTATTCATTTTGATAAAGCTACATAAATCTGTTGATTTTGGAAACAAATTGTGCTAAAATAAACATTGTTAAAAAATTAACAGCGCACAGGAATGTGTGCAAAAGTCTTTTCAAAGGAGATAGTAAATATGGCAAAGAAAGTTGTATTAGCAGGCGCATGCCGTACCGCAATCGGTAAGATGGGTGGAGCATTAAGCAACACTCCTGCAGTAGATTTAGGAGCAATCGTTATTAAGGAAGCTTTGAACCGTGCAGGTGTTAAGCCTGAGATGGTTGATGAAGTATTGATGGGATGTGTTATCCAGGCTGCTCAGGGACAGAACGTAGCTCGTCAGGCTTCCATCAAGGCAGGACTTCCAATCGAGGTTCCGGCTGTTACATTGAACGTTGTTTGCGGTTCTGGTCTTAAGTGCGTAAACGAAGCTGCAACCCAGATCTTAGCTGGACAGGCTGATATCGTTGTAGCTGGTGGTATGGAGAACATGTCTATGGCTCCTTACGCTATGACAAAGGCTCGTTTCGGATATCGTATGAACAATGCAACCATCATCGACACCATGGTAAACGATGCACTGACTGACGCTTTCAACCATTATCATATGATGATCACAGCAGAGAATGTATGTGACAAGTACGGAATTACCCGTGAAGAACTTGATGAGTTCTCAGCAAACAGCCAGCAGAAGTGCGAAGCTGCAATCGCTGCAGGCAAGTTCAAGGATGAAATCGTTCCTGTACCGGTTAAGGTTAAGAAGGAAATCGTTGATTTCGTAACAGATGAGGGACCGCGTCCTGGAACAACCGCTGAGTCACTTTCTAAGTTAAAGTGCTGCTCAGGAAAAGAAGGCGGACTTGTTACCGCTGGTAATGCTTCCGGAATCAATGATGGCGCTGCAGCTATCGTTGTTATGAGCGAAGAGAAGGCTAAGGAGCTTGGCGTTACACCTATGGCTACATGGGTTGCAGGAGCACTTGGCGGTGTTGAGCCGGAAATCATGGGTGTCGGACCTGTTGCTTCTACCAGAAAGGTACTTGCAAGAACCGGTCTTACCATTGACGACATCGATCTGATTGAGGCAAATGAGGCATTTGCTGCACAGTCTATCGCAGTAGCAAGAGACCTTGGATTTGATATGAGCAAGGTAAACGTAAACGGTGGTGCAATCGCACTTGGACATCCGGTTGGAGCATCTGGATGCCGTATCCTTGTTACATTGTTACATGAGATGCAGAAGCGTGGATCCAACAGAGGTCTTGCTACACTTTGCATCGGTGGTGGAATGGGCTGCTCTACTATCGTAGAAGCTTACAAATAATTAATTACATAGCACATATACGGTATTCCAAACGGTCTTAGACTGTTTGGATTACTGTAATTTTATACAATTTTAATTATAGGAGGAACTAAAATGAAAGTTGGCGTTATTGGTGCAGGAACCATGGGACAGGGCATTGCAAAAGCTTTTGCTATGGTTGACGGATATGAAGTAGCTCTTTGCGATATCAAGCAGGAGTGGGCTGAAGGTGGAAAGGACAAGATTGCAAAAGGTTATGCAAAGCTTGTTGAGAAAGGTAAATTGACTCAGGAGACTGTTGACGGAATCCTTGCTAAGATCACTCCGGGATTAAAGGAGAACCTTTGTGCTGACTGTGACCTTATCGTTGAGGCTGCTTTCGAGAACATGGAAGTAAAGAAGACTACTTTCGCTGAGCTTGACAAGATCGCAAAGCCAGAGTGCATTTTCGCATCTAATACCTCAAGCCTTTCTATCACCGAGATTGGAAACGGACTTACCCGTCCAATGATCGGTATGCATTTCTTCAACCCGGCTGATCGTATGAAGCTTGTTGAGGTTATTGCTGGTGTTAATACTCCGGCTGAGACTGTAGAGGCAATCAAGAAGATCTCTGAGGAGATCGGCAAGACCCCTGTACAGGTAAATGAAGCAGCAGGATTCGTTGTAAACCGTATCCTGATCCCAATGATCAACGAAGCAGCATTCATCAAGATGGAAGGTGTTTCTGACATCGCTGGTATCGATGCAGCTATGAAGCTTGGTGCTAACCATCCAATGGGACCACTTGAGCTCGGTGACTTCATCGGACTTGATATCTGCCTTGCGATCATGGACGTTCTTTACAATGAGACTGGTGACAGCAAGTATCGTGCATGCCCACTTATCCGCAAGATGGTTCGCGGAGGCAACTTAGGCTGCAAGAGCGGCAAGGGATTCTACGTATATAACGCAGATCGTACAAAGACCCCTGTAGATGCTCAGTAATAATGGTTAATGGAGGAAATTAAATCATGGATTTTACTTTAGACAAGAAACATGAGATGACTCGTGACCTCTTTAGAGAGTTCGCTGAGAAGGAAGTTGCTCCTCGTGCTCAGGAAGTTGATGAGACAGAAGCATTTCCGCAGGACACAGTAGATAAGATGGCTAAGTATGGCTTCCTTGGAATTCCGGTTCCAAAGGAGTACGGCGGACAGGGATGTGATATCCTTGCATATATCCAGTGCGTAGAGGAATTATCAAAGGTTTGCGGTACCACAGGTGTTATCGTTTCTGCACATACTTCTCTTTGCGTAGATCCGATTCTTACATATGGTACAGAAGACCAGAAGCAGAAATACGTAAGAGACCTTGCTACAGGCAAGAAGCTTGGAGCATTCGCTCTTACTGAGCCGGGTGCAGGTACGGATGCTCAGGGCGCTCAGACAAAGGCTGTTTTAGACGGCGATGAGTGGGTATTAAACGGTTCTAAGTGCTTTATCACAAATGGTAAGGTCGCAGATGTTTACATCGTTATCGCTATCACCAGCGTAACTGAGGATAAGAGAGGACGTAAGAAGAAGAACTTCTCTGCATTCATCGTTGAGAAGGGTGCACCTGGATTCTCATTCGGAACCAAGGAAAAGAAGATGGGTATTCGTGGTTCATCAACTTATGAGTTAATTTTTGAAGACTGCAGAATTCCAAAGGATGCTCTTCTTGGAGTAGAGGGCAAGGGATTCCCGATCGCTATGCACACCCTTGATGGTGGACGTATCGGTATCGCCGCTCAGGCTCTTGGTATCGCAGAGGGCGCTCTTGACAAGACAATCGCTTACACCAAGGAAAGAAAGCAGTTTGGCCGTGCAATCGCAGCACAGCAGAATACACAGTTCCAGTTGGCAAATATGGCTACCCAGATTGAGGCTGCCAAGGCTCTTGTTTACAAGGCTGCACTCAAGAAGCAGGAGTTCGCAAACGGAGCAAAGGTTTCTTACTCAGTAGAAGCTGCTATGGCTAAGCTTTTTGCTGCAGAGACCGCTATGGATGTTACAACCAAGTGCGTACAGCTCTTCGGTGGATACGGATACATCCGTGAATATGATGTTGAGCGTATGATGCGTGATGCTAAGATCACAGAGATCTACGAGGGAACTTCAGAAGTTCAGCGTATGGTCATCTCTGGTGCATTACTGAAGTAGTCACGGTTAACAAATTCAAATAAGGAGAGAAAATACATGAATATCGTAGTATGTATTAAACAGGTTCCTGATACAAAGGGTGGCGTTAAGTTTAACCCGGATGGAACACTTGATAGAGCAGCAATGCTTGCAATCATGAACCCGGATGATAAGGCCGGACTTGAGGCAGCACTTAGAATCAAAGATGAGACAGGCGCAAAGGTTACCGTTCTTACCATGGGACTTCCAAAGGCTGATGCAGTTCTTCGTGAGGCTATGGCTATGGGGGCTGACGATGCAGTGCTTGTAACGGACAGAGTACTTGGTGGAGCTGATACCTGGGCTACATCTACCACAATTGCCGGAGCACTCCGCAACATGGATTATGATCTCATCATCACAGGACGTCAGGCTATCGATGGAGATACCGCACAGGTTGGACCACAGATTGCTGAGCACCTTGGACTTCCGGTTATCTCTTATGCAGAGGACATCAAGGTAGAGGGTAATGCTGTTATCGTTAAGCGTCAGTATGAGGACAGATACCATATGGTAAAGGCTCAGATGCCTTGCCTTGTTACTGCACTTTCTGAGTTAAATGACCCAAGATACATGACTCCGGGTGGAATCTTTGATGCATGTGACAAAGAAGTAACTGTATGGGGAAGAGCAGATCTTAAGGATGTTGATGATAGCAACCTTGGACTTAAGGGATCACCGACAAAGATCGCAAAGGCTTCTGACAAGGTTCCGAAGGGAGCTGGTGAGAAGGTTAACCTTGATCCTGCAGAAGCAGTTGCTTACTTAATGGGTAAGTTCAAAGAGAAACACATCATCTAAATGGAGGAAATCTAAAATGGGTTTAGAAGAATATAAGGGCGTATTTATCTACGCACAGCAGGTAGACAATCAGCTTAGCTCTATTGCTTTTGAATTGATCGGAAAAGCAAAAGAGTTAGCAAGCGACCTTGGAACAGAAGTTACAGCAGTACTTCTTGGTTCTAACGTTAAAGGTCTTACAGACGAGTTGGGCGAGTACGGTGCTGACAAGGTTATCGTTGTAGATAACCCGGAATTAGAGACCTACCGCACCGAGCCATACGCACAGGCATTGGCAGCTGTTATCAATGAGTATAAGCCGGAGATTATGTTAGTTGGCGCAACCGCAATCGGTCGTGACCTTGGTCCTACCGTATCTGCAAGAGTTGCTACAGGACTTACCGCTGACTGTACCGTTCTTGAGATCGGTGATTTCCCACTTGCCCCGGTTCCGGGAAAGGAAGATGAGCAGAAGCACAATCAGCTTCTTATGACTCGTCCTGCATTTGGTGGTAACACCATCGCAACGATCGCATGTCCGAACAACCGTCCTCAGATGGCTACTGTACGTCCGGGCGTTATGCAGAAGCTTCCAAAGGAAGCCGGAAGAAGAGCAGAAGTGATCGAGTTCAATCCGGAACTTCCAAAGAACAACCGCTACACAGAGATCCTTGAGGTTGTTAAGGCAGTTGGCAACGTTGAGAATATCATGGATGCAAAGGTATTGGTATCCGGCGGCCGTGGAGTAGGAAGCAAAGAGAACTTCGCTATGCTTCAGGATCTTGCTGATGTATTCGGCGGAATGGTATCCTGCTCACGTGCAGTTGTTGAGAATGGCTGGTTAGCACAGGATTATCAGGTAGGACAGACCGGTAAGACCGTTCGTCCACAGATTTACTTTGCAATTGGTATCTCCGGAGCAATCCAGCATGTTGCAGGTATGGAAGAGTCTGACCTGATCATCGCAATCAATAAGGACGAAGATGCACCAATCTTTGATGTTGCAGATTACGGCATCGTTGGCGATCTCAACAAGATCGTTCCACAGCTTACCGCAGCATTAAAGGAAGCAATGAACAAGTAATTGTTTGAAATAGTTTTTATTTGAAAAGACGTTCAAAAGGGGGAGACATTGCGGGTCTCCCTCTTTTTGTGGGGACGTTCCTTTTGGCACATGCACCGCCCATTGGCACACGCAGCGCCCTTTGGCATATGTATTGCCCATTGGTACATCTCCACTTGCATAGCAGAATGCAATAGGGTATAATTGGTAAGCTGGTGTTGGCTTGGCATACTGTGAAAAGAAAATCTGACCGTTATTGGAGGATATTTCCGGAAACAGCGCCGGACAGTTGGCATACAGCATAAAAAATACACTGTATTCCAAGAGGAAACGGTAGTAGGAGGACAATTTAATATGGAAAACACAAGTAACAAGAAAATGAATGTAAAATTCATGACAGAACTAGCTCTGCTGATTGCGATCATCATCATCATGGCGCTTACACCGATTGGGTACATCCGTACACCTATCATTGTGCTTACACTGATCACGATTCCGGTTGCAGTCGGCGCTATCATCATGGGACCTTTGGGCGGAGCAATCTGCGGACTGACATTTGGACTTACAAGCCTTTATATGGCAATGACAGCTCCAAGCGCAATGATGGGTGCATTTATGGCAGTTAACCCGTTTCTGGCGGCAGTGCTTTGTATCGTACCAAGAGCATTGGACGGATGGCTGTGCGGATTGATCTATAAGGGACTGCGCAAGGTGACCAAGAATAATCCGGTTACATATTACATTGCAGGAATTTCCTGCCCTGTACTCAATACGGTTCTGTTTATGAGCACACTTGTTCTTTTCTTTTATAACTGTGAGTTTGTTGTAAACTTAAGAAACAATCTCGGGGTGACAAACGCATTTGCTTTTGTCATTGCGGTTGTAGGCGTTCAGGCACTTATTGAAGCTCTTTGCTGCGGATTGGTTTCCGGATTTGTTTCACAGCAGCTCAATCGCGTATTGAAGAGATAGTAATTAGGGACGTTCCTTTTGACACATGCAGCGCCCTTTGGCACAGAAACACATTGTCTGCAATTAGCAGTGGTGTGATGGTTATGCCAAAGGGCGCTGTGCGTGTCAAAGGGCGCTGCATGTGTCAAAAGGAACGTCCCCACGAAAGGAGATAAACATTGAAAGAAATCAATATCATGGATATCGGGGGCTTTAAGGTTGGGCATGCACAGGATGAAATTGGAATGACAGGCGTGACGGTCATTTTGTGCGATGAGGCGATGCCGGCAGGTGTGGATATCAGAGGCGGCGGTCCGGCATCAAGAGAAACACCGCTTCTTAACCCGGTGGCCGATGCAAAGGGAATTCATGCACTTCTTTTATCCGGGGGCTCCGCATTCGGACTCGATGCAGCGGGGGGCGTTATGCGTTACCTCGAAGAGCGCAATATAGGCTTTGATACAGGTGTAACAAAAGTTCCACTTGTATGCCAATCCTCCCTGTTTGACCTCCGCATTGGAGATATGAAGGCGCGGCCAGATCAGGCAATGGGGTATCTGGCATGCGAGAATGCGTCAACAGAGCCGATGGAACAAGGCAATGTGGGGGCAGGAACCGGATGCACGGTCGGCAAGATAAGAGGAGCCGAACATTGCATGAAAAGTGGAATCGGTGCCTATGCAGTTCAGGCCGGTGAGCTAAAAGTTGGTGCAATCGTTGCAGTGAATGCACTCGGAGATATATTTGATATCGATACCGGAAAACAGATTGCAGGGCTTTTGGACGACGAGAACAGGCTTGCATCTTCGGAAGAGGCTTTATATAATATGGTAAAGAAACCAACGAACTTATTTACAGGCAATACGACGATCGGAACGATTCTTACCAACGCAGGAATGGACAAGACAGCAATGAATAAGATCGCGTCCATGGCACACAATGGATATGCAAGAGCCATCCGCCCGGTGCATACGATGGCAGATGGAGATTCCATCTATGCCCTGTCGGTAGGAAATATCGTCTCAGACATCAATGCAGTCGGAACACTGAGCGCGTATGTGATGGCAAAAGCGATTGCAAACGGGGTAAGAGCGGCAAAGAGTGCATGTGGATTACTCTCTGCGAGCGATCTGGATTAAAACGGAGCCGAAAGATAAGAACGATAGAGTGAGTATAAAGGAGTGGGAGAAATGTTAAAAGGAAAGTGCGTGGTTCTCGGAGTGACCGGAAGCATTGCTGCATATAAGATTGCCAGCCTTGCAAGTGCCCTGGTGAAGCTGCACGCGGATGTGACCGTGATCATGACGCAGAATGCAACTAATTTTATCAATCCGATTACATTTGAGACTTTGACAGGAAACAAATGTCTGGTAGATACGTTTGACCGGAACTTTCAATACAGCGTGGAACATGTCTCACTTGCAAAAAAAGCAGATATAGTTCTGGTCGCACCGGCATCCGCCAACGTGATCGGCAAGATGGCAAACGGGATTGCGGATGACATGCTGACTACAACGATATTGGCATGTAAATGCCCGAAGCTGGTGTCCCCTGCGATGAATACAAACATGTTTGAAAACCAGATTGTACAGGACAATCTGAAAAAACTCGAAGGATACGGATTTACTGTGATCGACCCGGCAAGCGGATATCTTGCCTGCGGTGATACCGGAGCCGGAAAAATGCCGGAACCGGAGACACTTTTGGAGCATATTCTGTTTTGGACTGCACATGAAAAGGATATGCTTGGCAAGCGCGTGCTGATCACCGCAGGGCCAACGCAGGAGGCAATCGATCCGGTACGCTATATCACGAATCATTCTACCGGGAAAATGGGTTATGCGATGGCGGTAAACTGCGCGCGCAGAGGCGCAAAGGTTACGCTGGTATCCGGACCAACGGCACTTAAGGCACCATTGTTTGTTGAGATGGTTCCGGTTGTCAGTGCTGCGGATATGGCGGAGGCTGTGATCAGCAGGGCAAACGAGCAGGATATTATTATTAAAACGGCAGCAGTTGCGGATTTCAGACCGTCAGACCCGAAGAACGAGAAGATCAAAAAGCAGGAGAATGAAAAGACCTCTTCCATCGAGCTGGAGCGCACACAGGATATTTTGTCCTACCTTGGCGCGCACAAGAAGAAGGGACAATTTATCTGCGGCTTTTCGATGGAGACAGAGCATATGCTTGAGAACTCCCGCAGGAAGCTTGAAAAGAAGAATGTGGATATGATTGTTGCCAACAATCTTAAGGTACAGGGAGCAGGCTTTGGAACTGATACAAATGTGGTGACACTCATTACCAAAGAGGACTGCATAGAGCTTCCGATCATGTCAAAACCACAGGTGGCAGAAGAAATTGTGACAGAGATTTTGAAAAAAATTAATTGATAAAACCGCAAGTTCACAGTGATATGTGTTCCTTAACCGGAAGACCGGGAAAGCAGATATGTATCGGATGGGCTTGCGGTTTTTTGCTGTCCGATTTTTCATGTACGAAACAAGCAAATTACATTGTATTGCGGGGAAAAATATCATGATATAATGAGCGTAGCGAAATTATATCAGACGCGGAGTGCGAAGCACGGATGCGCATAAGATATCATCTATCATGTGCGAAAGCACATGATATAATGTGTGTAGCAACGAGCAGTGCTAGTCGAAAAGCAAGAGCCGAAGCCTGTGCTTGCACAAGGCAGGTGGCTCTTACTTTTCGGCTGATAGGGCGACTGCCCGACAGCGAAAAAAGCGAAGCTTTTTGAGATGGGCACTGCGGGTAAATGTTTGCACGATTGGAGTGCGTGTCATGATATAATTAAAAAGGGGAGCGGCCGGAGCCGGCCGGGAAAGCAGGAAGATATGACAAGTGAGGCAGAGCAGAAATATTTAAAACTGGTCGATGACGTAATCGCGCAGGGACCGTACAGCGCGGATTGGGGATCCCTTATGGAATCAAGGGTTCCAGAGTGGTTCAACAGGGAGCGGCTAGGAATTTTTATCCATTGGGGTCTGTACAGTGTGCCGGCAAACTCAAATGAGTGGTATTCCAGAAATATGTACATAAAGGGAATGCCTGCGTATGAGCATCATATTAAAACATATGGACCGCAATCCGAGTTTGGATATAAAGACTTTATTCCGATGTTTAAGGCAGAGCAGTTTGAACCGGCAGAGTGGGTTCGCTTATTTAAAGAAGCCGGGGCAGGATATATCTGCCCGGTCGCAGAACATCATGATGGATTCCAGATGTATGAGAGTGAGCTTTCTCATTGGAATGCGAAGGAGATGGGACCGAAGCGTGATATTGTCGGGGATCTGAAAGAGGAGGCAGAAAAACAGGGATTGGTATTCTGCACATCGAGCCATCGCGCGGAGCATTGGTTCTTTATGGGGCATGGCAAGGAGTTTGACAGTGATATAAAGGATCCGATGCAAAAGGGAGACTTTTATTGGCCGGCAATGCCGGAACCGGATAATCAGGATCTGTTCAGTAAGCCATATCCGACAGAAGAATATCTGGATGACTGGCTTGCCCGCACAGCGGAGATCATTGTAAAATATCGCCCGAGATTTCTATACTTTGATTGGTGGCTCCAGCATGAAGCGTTCAAACCTTATCTGAAGAGACTTGCGGCATTTTATTATAATTGCGGTGCACAGTGGGGAATGGATGTACAGATCTGCTACAAGCATGATGCCATGATGTTTGGAAGCGGTATTGTGGATGTGGAGAGAGGCGGATTTGCGGAAGCAAAGCCATACCGCTGGCAGACAGATACAGCAGTCGCACGCAACTCATGGTGTTACACGGATACACTCGATTATAAGAGCAGTGAGGAGATCATCCAGACGCTTGTGGATGTGGTGAGCAAAAACGGTAATCTTCTTTTAAACATCGGACCGAAGGCAGATGGCACAATTCCGGACGGCGACAGGAAGATTCTGGAGGATCTTGCGAGCTGGATGAAGGATAACAAGGAAGCAGTAACAGGAGTTAAAACGTGGCGTAAGTCCATGGAAGGCCCGGTTTGCAACAAAGAAGGACAGTTTCAGGATCAGCAGGCACTTTCCTATACGGAAAAGGATTTCCGTTTTACAGCAGGACATGGAAATATCTATGCGTGCTGCATGAAGTGCCCAAAGGATGGGCGTTTTGTGGTTCAGTCACTTCGCGACAGCGATGACCAGAATGTGCCGGAGTTCCACGGAATCATTGATGGAGTGGATATCCTCGGGTTTGATGGTGACATGGAGTGGAGTGTCGGCGCAGAGGGACTCTGCGTACAGGCAAAGGGGATTAAGAGCAGATTCCCGGTTGTGATCCGTGTGCATGTTGAATAGCTAGAAAAACCAAAACGAGTGCAGAAGGCATACATGCAAATAGATTCAAAGAATGAGATGAGGAGAAAACATTATGAAATATCGCAATCCAGTTATACCGGGATTTTTTCCGGATCCAAGCATTTGTACAGATGGCAAGAAGTTCTATCTGGTGACAAGCACATTCCAGTATTTTCCGGGAGTTGCACTTTTTGAGAGTGAAAATCTGATCGAGTGGAAACAAATCGGCAATGTCCTGACGAGAAAGGAGCAGCTTCCGCTCGATAATGCTACGCATTCCGCGGGAATATTTGCTCCGGTAATCCGATACAATGAGGGGCGTTTTTACATGATTACCACAAATGTATCTGACGGTGGCAATTTTCTGGTATACACCGATGATATTTATGGGGAATGGTCCGATCCTGTCTGGCTGGATGTCGGAGGAATCGACCCATCCTTATGCTTTGCAGACGGAAAATGTTATTTTACAGGAAACGGACATGATGAGGAAGGCTATCAGAGTGTTCTGCAATGTGAGATTGTCCCGGAGACAGGCGAGATGCTTACTCCGTTAAAGGGTGTATGGCGCGGAAATGGAGGCAGATACTTAGAGGGACCGCATCTTTACAAGATTGGTGATGAATATTATCTGATGGCAGCTGAGGGAGGCACCGAATACGGACATATGACAATCTATGCAAGGAGCAAAAATCCGTATGGCCCATTTGAAGGCTATCCGAAGAATCCGGTGCTTACCAACCGTAATCTCGGCGGCTATCTGATCCAGGGGTGTGGACACGCGGATCTTGTGCAGGATAAGAACGGAAATTGGTGGATGGTACATCTGGCATTCCGCCAGACCGGACGCTGGATGATGCATCACATTACCGGAAGAGAGACCTATCTGATGCCGGTAAACTTTGATGAAAATGGATGGTTTACTGTTGGCGAGAACGGAACGACGGCTCTGGAGGTTGAGACAGACCGCCTGCCAGACATCAAACAGCCGGACGAAGTTGTCCGCACATTTGCAAATACAACGCCGGGAATTGAGTGGGTATACCAGCGCAATCCGCATCCGGAATGCTACGAGTGGAGCGACAGATCGGTCCGTATAACAGGAAATGGCGGTTCGATCAACGATGCGCTGGGCAGCAGCAGCTTCACGGCAATCCGGCAGGAACAGATGGATGAGGATGTAACCTGCCGCCTGTCTGCAAACGGACCGGAAGCGGGCGTCACACTTTACATGGATGAGGAGCACCATTATGATGTGGCCTTGTGCGAAGATGAAAACGGAAGATGCGTCATCAAGAGATTGTGCATCGGGGATGTTAAGCATGTGGCGGAGCGCATAGCGGTTCCGGCAGATGCAGAGAATATTACGTTTAAGATCCATATGGAGCCGATGCTGTATCATTTTGCGGCCGTGATTGATCAGAAGGAAATCGATCTTGGGAGTGCACAGACCCGTTATCTTTCAACAGAAGTTGCTTCCGGATTTACCGGAGTTATGATAGGATTATATGCAGAGAAAGATACACAAGCGACATTTTATGATTTTGAGGCAATAAGAAAAGAGAATCTATGAAATTAATTCGAAAAGTATCGGCTGCATTTGGAAACATTCGCCTTCGGGAGAGAATGCTCCTGCTTTATCTGGTGGGAGGCATTCTCCCACTGTTATTGGCCAATATTTATATGTATTCATCGGTACGGTCACTGATGATCCAGCAGACGAAGGACAATTCCATTGAAGAGCTTTCGGTTATCGGACATTCGCTGCAGGAGAGCATTTCCGTTATAGAGGAAGTGTCAAAACGGCTGTATTTCGATGAAGATATCGAACATATTGCATTTACAAGGTATGAGGATTACGAAGACATTGTGCGCGATTACCGGGAACATGATAATATCGAAGACTATGTGCGGAGTTATTATCAGGATATCTCATCAATCACGATATACACGTACAACACAAGCCTTGTTCCGAATGAGCACTTTGTCTATGCAGATGCTTCGGTTAAGAGCAGCGACTGGTATCCGATGACCAGAAAGCTTGCAGGAAGCCCTTATTGGAGTTTTCAATATGATAAGCTCACACATAAGAACAACCTGTGCCTTTCACGTATGCTGTATACTTCAGACTTTAAAATAGTGGGGATTGCGTTTATATCCATGCAGAATCTGCGCTCGGAGCTGAATGTCTCATCTAGGGAAGAGGATACATTTCTTTTGTATGATGACACAATGATCGTTCACAGCAACGACACACATGCGGATTATGATACGATTTTTTCTATATTGATGAAGCATAGTGAAGATTCTTTTGCGGATAAGGTAATGTACCAGGGAAAAGAATGCCTGGTATCGTATCTTCGCATACGCCCGGCCTATGCGGATGACTTTTATACTGTTGTGAGTATCAAGCCTTACAGCCAGATTACGGCACTGGCGACAAGAGCAGCGTTTGGAAACCTTGTTCCGATGTTCATCTGTATTATTTTTGCACTTGCGTTACTTGCTGTGTTCAGCAATTCGTTCAGTGCCAGAATCAATGCTTTCAAAAATGAGATGCACAAGGCTGCGGGCGGCGATTTCCATATTGCTGAGCGTCTGCAGGGCAAAGATGAGATCGCGGAACTTTATCTGGATCTGAATGTAATGATTTCAGATATTCAGGAGCTGATGGACCGCGTTGTCGCGGAACAGGTGCAGAAGGAACAGATCAATACACGCCAGAAAGAAGTAGAGTTTAAGATGCTGGCGAGCCAGATCAATCCTCATTTTTTGTACAATACGCTTGAGACGATCCGCATGCAGGCGAGAGTAAAGAAGCAACCGGAAATCGAAGAGCTTGCAAAGATGCTTGCAAAGATCATGAGGCACAATATTCAGGTGGGAGACAGTCTTCAGCCTGTGAGTGAAGAGCTTAAGCTGGTACAATACTATCTGAAGATTCAGGACTATCGCTTCCATGACCGGATCTCCTATGAAATTTACGTAAATGAGGCGGAGATCGCGCCGCTTAAGATGATGCCGCTTCTGATGCAGCCCTTTGTTGAAAATGCGTTTATTCATGGGCTGGAGAGCAGGGAGAGTGGTGGAATCATCCGGATTGAAGTGGAAGTAAGGACCCACCTTTGGATAACAATCTCGGATAACGGATGCGGTATGGACGAAGAAAAACTGGCGGAGGTTATCCATAATCTCAACGATTTTGACAACCTTGACCGTACACACATCGGTATCTGCAATGTCAACCAGCGAATCAAGCTGCAGTATGGCGAAAGCTACGGGGTTACAATAGAAAGTACGCCGGGATGCGGCACGAAGGTGACAATCCGGCTCCCTATACTTTTATATTGATTATTGTATATTGGATGGCTGCGTTTGCGACCATCCAATTTTGCTGGAATAATTTTTGCCGGCATAATCAGGTAAGATGAATTTTTAAGGGTAAATATGTCAAAATATTCATGTTTCTATGAAATAATAAAACACGTATCATGTAATTAGTCAGAAAAACTGGCCGTATGTTAATTACATTTATAACAGGAGGGTGAACTATGAAAAAGTTCAAAAAGTTGTTAGCTGCTGTATGCACTGGCGCAATGATGCTTTCTTCAATTACAGTATTCGGCGCACAGGATGCATCTGCTTTGCCAGATGGTACAGCATACCTCAACATCAATAACGCAGATTGGGGTGATTTTGACGCAGAGTGGACCAATGCCGAGATTACAGGCGATGGATCCTACACTGTAGGAATGGTGGCTTCCGAGGGACAGTCACTTGCACAGTTTAACGCACTTGAGGTTGTAAACGGTGAATCTTATCTTGGAACAGGATGTGTTCTTACCGTAGACAGCATCAAGATTAACGGCGAAGAAGTAGAACTTCAGGGACCAAGCTACACCTGTTCAGCAGATGGCACAGGCGTAACCACCCGTGTAAACATCTACAATGAATGGAATGCACCGGATGATACCGCAACAGCAGGAGATGACAGCCATCTTGACCAGCGTGTCGCAGAAGGCAACCTTATGGACGCAACCGCATGCCTGTTTTCCAGCGATTATGTAGATTCTTCATCTGCAAGCGGTTTCAAGGTTGAGTCTATCGAAGTTAACTTTACTGTAAGCGGATTTGGTACCCAGGCAGCAGCTGCTGAGACTTCTGAAGAGCCTGCAGTTGAGGTTGAGGGACCGGCAATCGCTCACTTAAACATCAACAATGCAGATTGGAGCGAGTTCGAGGCTGAATATGTTGATGCTGAGATTACCGGAGACGGAACCTATACCGTATCCATGAACGCAACAGAGGGACAGAGCCTTGTTCAGTTCAACGCTTTGGAAGTTGAAAACGGCGAACTCCTCATGGGAAATGCATGTGTACTTACCGTAGACAGCATCAAGATCAATGGTGAGGATGTAGAACTTGCCGGACCAAGCTACACCTGCTCAGCAGATGGCGCAGGCGTAACAACCCGTGTTAATATTTACAATGAGTGGAATGCTCCGGATGATACTGCAACTGCAGGCGATGACGGACATTTAGACCAGCGTGTTGCTGAGGGCAGCGTTATGGATGCAACTGCATGCCTATTCTCCAGCGATTATGTAGATGCTTCTTCAGGAAGCGGCTTCAAGGTACAGTCTATGGAAGTAACCTTTACCGTATCTAACTTTGGTGTTTCTGCAGGCGGCACAGATGCTGGTGAAGCAGCAGGTCCTGCTGATGTTGATTTGGACGGAAAATACAATGCTTACATTGGATTCCAGTCTCCATCATACTCATTCCGTAACGCATTTGATGATGCTACATACGGACGTGATACCGAGTACTTCAACCAGATTACAGGATGGGATGCAAGCAACAATGCTGTTACAATCCCTGGTACTCTTAACGATACTGTAATCGCTGGTAACGGAACCTACACGATCTCTGCAACAGGAATTGAGTTCGCAGCAGATGATTTTGCATCACAGGATCACATGAACCTGATCTTTATCTCTACTGATATTCCGAATACCGGAGCAATCACTATCTCTGATATCAAGCTGAATATCAACGGAAGAGATGTATCCGTTAACCCGGTTGTCAGCCCTGACTCTGTTGATTACCTCAACATGCTTATCCAGAACATCTGGAATGATGACGTTGCAACCATCGGATACTATGATGTTCCTGTAACAGATATCAACATTACCTTTACCGTTTCCGGATTCAACTATGACAACCCGGATGCAACCGGCGAAGCAGATACCGCAGCTCCTGTAGAGGATGAGGCTGCTTCTGAGGCTCCTGCTGAGGACGCTTCTGAAGCTCCTGCAGTAGATACCGGCGCAGATGCATCAACCTCCGGAGTAAACCCGGTAGTAGTTGTTGTTATCGTTGTAGTAGTTATCGCAGTAGTTGCTGGCGTAGTTGTAGTTCTTAAGAAGAAAAAAGCAGCAAAATAATAACTTCTAAGAATTCAATAATTCCATAAACATAAGGAGCGTGAAAACTTTTAATTTCGCGCTCCTTTTTTATGACCATTCGCCCCTATCCTCTGTCCCTAGGGCTTTCTATTTTACAAATACCCTGTGCATTGCCCTATTTCCCTCTTTTTCATTTAATATACACATCGGATTTAACTCGTGCACTGCCCCCGCTACCCCTCCGGGGAAAACACCGCTTCGAATTGTGAAATTCTATAGCAGGCGCTCCTGCGGTTTATTAATCAGTTATGTCTTCTTTAGGTTTGAGCACTCCGGCGCTGCTGTTCGCGGATAGGTGGACTTTTCTTCCGAGGGCTTTTGTGTCTCCCTTTGCGGGCGTGCCGAACAAAATGGGAGCATGCTCCGACTGTTTGAGCTCTTATTGTTTATATATAGAACAACATGGAGGGCGAGTTTTGAGGGGCATGCTCCTAATATCAACTTTGTGAGGCCGCCCGCTTAGGGAGACTAGAAAGACCGACAGAAAAGTCCGCCTACCGTGTAACAGCAGCGTTCGGAGTGTCAAAGCCAAAATAAGACACAACCTTTTCACCGCATGAGCACCTGCAAGAATTTCTACAATTTTTGCGGAATTGTTTTCCCCGGAGGGGCAGCGGGGGGTAGTGCACGGATTAAAACATAGTAAGAAATGGAAAAGTGGGAATAGGGCGGAGCAAGGATTAGTTTGTAAAATAGAGTGCTGGGAATGAAGGAAAAAGGGGAAACCTGTTATGTCAAAAAGTCGGGTATTTTATGTGAAAATTTTCAAGTATTTATATTTAGGGGGCTTCGCTATAATAGGTACTGTAATAAGTAATTGTAATTTTGGAGGTTAATATGAACGAAGAGAAAAAAGGCAAAGAAATAATTGCTGACAAAATCTACTATGTTCAGCGGGTGGTTGCGCTTCTTATGGCAATTCTGATCTTCTTCCCGGGAATGAATCCGGGGCGGATCTGCGAGCTGATCAATAAGAACGTCTCTCTTTTCACCGCAGGTATTTCCTACGGAACACTTACCGGTGAAATGGGAAGAGCCCTCACAAAGGGCTGGATCAGTCAGGATACCATGATCCTTGTATTTTGTGCATCCCTGATCATGCTGGTCGGAATTGTGGCGGCAGGAGCAGGCGGATGCCTGTCTCTTGGAAATCTTAAGATGAAGAGACTCGGTAATCCGTTTTCCATCGTAGGTGGAGCACTTGGCATGGTAGGCCTTGTGATGATCCGGATCGCACATGCACAGATCGTACTGACCGAGAAGCCTGCGAAGGTTGGACCGATGTTCCCGAATGGCTGGTATGTATTCCTGGTACTTATCGTACTTTTATTGGTATCATCCATCGCGATACAGTTCCTTCTTCCGAGAGCAGAAGCCGGAAGCAAATATGAGATGGAGTCCAAATACAAGCTGTTTTTGATCTTCTTACCATTTGCAGCACTTTGCTTTGTATTCTCTTATCTGCCGTTGTATGGATGGAGATATGCATTTTTCGATTACCATGCGGGCGGCACATTGTCATCTGACAATTTTGTCGGATTTAAGTGGTTTACCTCTTTGTTCCAGAATAAAGCAACGAGAGCCGATGTTGTACGAGTACTTCGCAACACTCTTGCAATGAGTGGTCTTGGTATTATAACCAGCTGGCTCCCGATGGCATTCGCGATTTTCTTAAATGAGATCAAGAATACAAAGTTCCGTCGTTTCGTGCAGACCTTTACCACGATCCCGAACTTCATCAGCTGGGTACTGGTATATGCGATCGCACTTGCAATCTTCTCCACAGACGGATTTATCAATACCGCAGGCGTAGCACTCGGACTTATTGAGGGCGGCACGAACTACCTGATGGGTAACTCCCATATCTGGCTGAAGATGCTTCTCTGGGGAACATGGAAGGGCATCGGCTGGAGTGCAATCATCTACATTGCAGGAATTTCCGGTATCGACCAGCAGCTTTATGAAGCAGCTACGGTTGACGGAGCGGGAAGATTCCAGAAGATGTGGCATGTCACTGTTCCGGGACTTATCCCTACATACTGCGTAATGCTTCTTATGTCAATTGCCAATATCTTAAGCAATGGTATGGATCAGTACCTCGTATTTGAGAATGCACAGAATACCTCTTACATGCAGGTGCTTGACCTTTATGTTTACCAGCTGGGTATCGGAAGTGGTAACATCCCGCTGTCTACGGTAATCGGTATGGTAAAATCTATTGTCAGCGTAATTTTGCTGTTCGCTGCAAATGGAATTTCCAAAGCTATTCGTGGCGAGAGTATTGTATAAGGAGGTGCAGACATGGCAATGACAAAACAGGAAAAACTCGATGCAAAGGCAGAAAAAGCCTACTACAAGCATCATGTTTCACATATCAAGAAAAAACCTTCAGATTATGTGTTTAGCATTATTAACTACGCATTTTTCGGAATATTTACAATTTGCTGTCTGTTCCCGTTCTATTATCTGTTTATCAACACGATCTCAGATAATGACATGGTACGAAAAGGACAGATCACGTTGATTCCTCACGGACTCAACATCCAGAACTACATTATGATGCTGAATGTATCAGATCTGGGCAATGCATTTATCGTTTCCATTGCAAGAACCCTGATCGGTACAGCACTCATGGTAGGTGCATCCGCATTGATCGGATATCTGGTTACCAAGCAGGAAATGTGGCATAGAAAGTTCTGGTACCGTTTCCTTGTAATCACAATGTACTTTAACGCAGGTACGATTCCGTGGTATTTGAATATGTCCATGCTCGGTCTGACCGATCACTTTATGGCATATATCATCCCGGGTATCGTGGCTCCGTACAACATTATTTTGGTTAAGACCTACATCGAATCTATTCCGGCAGAGCTGGAGGAGAGCGCGTTTATGGATGGCGCCGGATTCATGACGGTATTCCGCAAGATCATCTGGCCATTGTGTAAGCCGATTCTTGCAACAATCGCGATCTTCGGTGCTGTCGGACATTGGAATTCATTTACGGATTCTTTGATCCTGATGCAGAACAGCCCGAACCTTTACACATTGCAGCACAGATTGTATATCTACCTGAACACCAGCTCCAACTTAAGCAATATCATGAGTGCCGGTGGTTCTGGTGCGGCAGCTGCAGCGGCAGGACTTTTAAATACCAAGGTATTGAAGTACACCATTTCCATGGTTACGGTAATTCCGATCCTGCTGGTATATCCGTTCATGCAGAGATATTTTGAAAAAGGTATTATGTTAGGTGCGGTAAAGGGTTAATGAATACATTATAGTTGCTCGGTATAGCAACTGTTGTAGAATAAAAAGGAGGATTTTTTTATGAAGTTAAGAACATTGAAGAAGAAAGTTTTACCGATTGCGCTCTGCACAGCGATGACGGTTGGTCTTACCGCAGGCTGCGGAAGCAACGGCGATGGCGGCTCCAATGGCGACAGCGCGTCAAATGGGGATGACCCAATTACCATCACGGTATTCAGCCAGCTGGCAAACTACTCAGGAGAGCAGACCGGATGGTCAGCAGATATTTTAAAGGATAAGTTCAACGTAGTGCTGAACATTATCCCGGATTTAAATGGTACTTTACAGACACGTATGGAGGCAGGAGACTTAGGAGATATCGTTGTATTCGGTGACAACGGAACCGATTATCAGAATGCGATCAGCGCAGGACTTCTGTATGATTGGAATGAAGATGATCTTCTGACCGATTACGGCCCATACATCAAGGAGAACATGAGCCATGCACTTGAGCACAATGCAGATTACTCAGGTGGAACAACCTATGGATTTGGTCATGCGGTTGCAACAAGTAGTAACGACTTACAGGATTTCTTCTATACATGGGATATTCGTTGGGATCTTTACAAGGAGCTTGGTTATCCGGAAGTAAACGATCTTGAGGATCTAGTAGATGTATTCAAGCAGATGAAAGAAATCTGCCCGACTGACGAGAACGGAAAGCCTACCTATGCTGCTTCTTTGTGGCCGGATTGGGATGGCGACATGGTAATGTATGTTAAGTCTACCGCAACTGCTTACTATGGATATGATGAACTTGGAATTGGTCTGTATGATCCAAATACCGGCGATTACTATGACTGCCTGATGGAGGATGGCCCATACTTAAGATGCTTAAAGTTCTACAACCAGTTATACCAGAACGGATTACTTGATCCGGACTCTATGACCCAGACTTATGATGAGATGAGCCCGAAGGTACAGGCCGGCGGAACCTTCTTCTCCATCTTCAACTACTCAGGATATATGCTTTACAACACGGATGAGCATCTTGCAGAAGGAAAGATGATGAGATCTCTTACTCCAAAGAACGCTTCTCCAATCGTTTATGGTATGGATGTTCTTGGTGGCAACCGTCTGTGGTGCATCGGTTCTAAGACAGAATATCCGGAACTTTGCATGGAGATCATCAACTACTTAGCTACTCCGGAAGGCCGTATGACAATGGAATATGGTCCACAGGGTGTTACATGGGATTATGATGCTGACAAGAATACCTACCTCACAGAGCTTGGTGCAAAGTGCAAGGCAGATCAGGAAACCTCTATGGCTGATGCAGGATATCAGGGAACCTTCCATGATGGAATGCTTCAGATCAACAACATTACCTGGGCTCTTGATGCAGTTAACCCGGATTCTAATGGCGAGACCTACAACTATCTGAATTGGAAGAGCAACCAGACCCCTGCTACCTGTGATATTGATCAGGATTGGAGAGATTACACCGGATGCAACACCATCAACGAGTACATGGCTTCCGGCAACTACACTGTTTCTCCGGCTTCTGCATTCGTAAACGGAACAAAGGATGAGGAATTCACAACAAAATGGACTCAGACAACCAAGTGCATTACCACATACTCATGGAATGCAATCTATGCAGAGAGTGACGAGGAATTTGATCAGATCGTAGCAGAGATGATTGAGCAGGCAAATGCTTACTACTATCAGGATTGCCTGGAGTGGTCTAAAGAGCAGGCACAGGAGAGATATCTGTGCGAGCTTGCAGTTCGTTAATCATTTAGAATATTGAAGCAATAAGAAAGCGGGTCAAGTCGAGCTCATTTGGAGAAAACAGGCTTGCCCGCTTTTGGTACATGGAAGGAATGACAGCATGAAGTTTTTTAGCACAGATAGCCCGGTATACAAATTTATGATACGTTTATGGGATATAGTAAAAATCAGCCTGCTGTGGCTGATCTGCAGTATTCCGATTTTTACGATCGGACCGGCAACTGTAGCCCTTAACAAGATCACACTTGAGATGGCAGATGAGACAGAAGGATATGTTGCAAGGGATTTTCTTAAGGCATTTAAGGAGAACTTTAAATCATCCATTCTTCTCGGACTGATCGGAGTGGTCGCATTTTATGCTGTCTATCTGGATGTCCAGTTTTTTCAGGCAACTGAGGGAAACTCCATGTTTTTCCTCGTAGCCGCCATTATAACAGCTTTCGTCTGTGGAATGGCATTCATCTATGCATTTCCACTTATGGCGCGCTATGAGAACACAACCTTTAAGACGCTTAAAAATTCCTATGATATTTCAACCCGTTATTTCCTTCGGACACTTTTTCTTGCGCTTATCATAGCGATTGAGATTGTTCTTTTCATGTGGAACTATACATTGATGTTTATCGGTTTCCTGATCGGACCTGGAACGATAGCGCTTACCGTATCTTCATTTGCAATCCGATTTTTCCGGGAGATCGAGAAAGAACCGGGAGCTGTTTCCAAAAAGGAAGAGCACTAGTGCCGGAACATTTCCCAAAGTCTGCTGCTCCAGGAGTACGGCATGACTTGTACAACTACTGAAAGTATGAGATAATGTATATGTTAAACAACGGTATATGCAATATTGTTTATATCGTATGAAAGACAATAAAATGGCAGAGACGCGGAAAGATATGAAGAGAACGACAGGCAGGAAAAACAGATGGAATCGGATTGCCGCAGGGGCGCTGGCTGGCGCGGTGCTTATGATGCTTGCCGGATGTACCGGCAAGCAAAAGGACAACAATGATCAGGCGGGTTCCACCCTGGACCCAATCACATTCACTTTTTACAATGCAGATGGCTCTGAGGACCCGTGGACGGACCCGGTAGCACTTGCAATCACAGAGGCAACTGGCGTGACGCTGGATACACTATATCCATCGGATGTTGATGTTAAGGCAGCAGAATTGATGATTGCCACCGGTGAGTTGCCGGATATGATCTTTGCAAAAGGTGACAGTGATATTTTGATTGAACAGGGCGCCTTGATTGATTTGTCTGACTTGATCGACGAATATGGACCTCACATTAAGGCTCTGTACGGCGACGAGTATGAGAAGCTCCGGTATAGCAAAGACAATCCGGCCATTTATCAGCTCTGTTGTGGCAAGGTGCAGGATGCGGAATTGACCTGTTCCGGGACCGCGCAGTTACAGTGGGCGGTTCTGGCATTTAATGATTACCGTATCCCTTATACACTTGAAGAATACGGGGATATGATAAAGGAATACAAAGAGCG
Source organism: Agathobacter sp. (assembly GCA_050873865.1). GTDB lineage: Bacteria > Bacillota > Clostridia > Lachnospirales > Lachnospiraceae > Roseburia. The sequence goes on from JBNMJQ010000004.1 coordinate 87,928, forward strand.
TCATTTAAACATTGAAGGACAGACAACCATTGGACTTACACTTTCTGTTACGGATTGGCATTGGTATACGACTCTTGCAAATCCATCCGGCTACATTGCAAATGGTGCCGTAAATGATGGACAGTGGATTGTTTCTGATGACTATGAAGTACAGTACAAGCATATGGCAGGCGGGCAGAGAGAGTATTACCGCTGGCTTAACCGTATGTATGATGAAAAAGTGCTGGATCAGGAGTTTGCGATCCAGACCCACGAGGACTATCTGGAAAAGATTGCTTCCGGCCGGGTGCTCGGATTACTGGATGCCGATTGGGACTATGTTACTGCTGAGAATACGTTAAAGGCAGCAGGCAGATATGAGCGTACATATGCCGGACTTCCAGTGACGATGGATGCGTCTGTAAAATGTGCATCACTCGCACCACAGGCACTCAACGTAGGGTGGGGAATTGGTATTACAACAGCATGTAAAGACCCTGTGAGAGCAATACAGTTTCTGGATTGGATGTGTACGGAGGAAGCACAGATCCTTGTCAATTGGGGAATTGAAGGCGTCAATTACTATTATGATGAGGATGGAGTCCGCTGCCGCACCGAAGAGGAAATAGAGAGTGCGGAGAAGAATGTGTCGTACCAGAGTGAGACCGGAGTAGGACTTCACTGCTATCCTTTTCCAAGCTACGGAAATACGGTGCTCGATTCCACGGGAAACTATTTCTGTATCAAGAATCCGAAAAGCATAGCAGATTCTTACAATGAGCAGGAACAGGCGGCACTTAAGGCGTGGAATGCAGAGCTTCTGACTGACATTTTTCCACAGCCGGAAGAGTTTGAACAGAAAAAATATACACCATTGTGGTCAAAAATCTTACCGGGAGATCTGGAGCGGCAGCTTTCGAAGCTCGATGAGATTGCGTGGGAGGGCCTGATTGATTGTGTGGTCTGCTCTCCGGAAGAGTTTGACTCAAAATGGGATCAATTGCAGCAGAATCTGGTCAATGCGGGGGCATATCAGGTGCAGGCACAGATGACCGGGCTGCTAAAGGAAGAGATAGAACAAAATAAAGAATAGATAATCTAAATGATATGGAGGATATTATGAAGCGTGTAACAGATGCAGAATTTCGCAAATATGGGCGGATTCTCGAAGGTTATGACCTGACAGAACTGCTGACAAAGATGGAAGCAACCCCATGTCCATCGGACGGACCAATCTATGTGGCTTCCGTACCTGAGTTTGAGGCATGTGCAGTAGCCAGGGAGCTGGCGGACCGCGCTTATGGCGGACTTCCGATTGAGATTGGATATTGCAACGGCAATAACAAGAAACTGAATGCAGTTGAGTACCACAGATCATCGGAGCTTGATATCGCAGTTGGGGAAGGATTGGTGCTTCTTCTGGGCAAGGAAGAGGATATTCAGCCGGATTTCACCTATGACACTGCAAAAATAGAAGCCTTCTATTTACCGGCTGGCGTGGGTGTGGAGCTTTTTGCGACAACACTTCATTATGCACCTTGTACGGCACCGGGGGAGAATGGATTCCGCTGCGTGATCGTGCTTCCGCAGGGAACAAATACAGAGCTTGAGGCCGGACCTTGGAACGAGGGTGAGGGCAAGCTGATTACTGCGAAGAATAAGTGGTTGATCGCCCATCCAAAGGCAAAGATTGAGGGCGCATTCTGTGGACTGATCGGTGAGAATGTGACTGTTGAATAGAGAACTGTGCGCGGAAGTCTAATGATTGTCGCGTATTATAGAATAAAGGAATCTGAGTGCATTGATGCATTCAATATAAGAGAGAGGGAGAATATTATGAACAACATTCCAAAAATCAAAGTTGGTATCGTAGCGGTAAGCCGTGACTGCTTCCCGGAGAGTCTGGCTGTCAACAGAAGAAAGGCACTCGTTAAGGCATATGCTGATAAGTATGATGTCACAGATATTTATGAGTGCCCGGTATGTATCGTGGAGAGCGAGATACATATGGTACAGGCGCTCGAGGATATCAAAGCAGCAGGATGTAACGCTCTTTGCGTATATCTTGGCAACTTTGGTCCGGAGATTTCCGAGACACTTCTTGCAAAGCATTTTGACGGACCAAAGATGTTCGTTGCAGCAGCAGAGGAGAGCCAGGCTGACCTTATGGACGGAAGAGGCGATGCATACTGCGGTATGTTAAATGCAAGCTACAATTTAAAGCTCCGCAATGTCGGTGCTTACATACCGGAATATCCGGTTGGTGACGCAGAGGATTGCGCAGATATGATCCATGAGTTCCTTCCGATTGCAAGAGCAGTTGACGGACTCAGCAACCTAAAGATCATTTCTTTCGGCCCTAGACCACTCAACTTCCTTGCCTGCAATGCGCCAATCAAGCAACTCTACAATCTTGGCGTTGAGATTGAGGAGAACTCAGAACTTGACCTGTTTGAGTCATTTAACAAGCATGCTGGGGATGCCCGTATTCCGGAAGTAGTAGCGGATATGGAGAAAGATCTTGGAGAGGGTAACAAGAAACCGGAAATCCTTGAGAAGCTTGCACAGTATGAGCTTACACTTCTTGATTGGGTTGAGTCACACAAGGGATACCGCAAGTATGTTGCCATTGCGGGCAAGTGCTGGCCGGCGTTCCAGACACAGTTTGGATTTGTTCCGTGCTATGTTAACAGCCGTCTGACTGGAAGAGGCATTCCGGTATCCTGCGAGGTTGATATCTATGGTGTTCTCTCTGAGTTCATCGGAACTTGTGTCAGTGAAGACGCAGTTACCCTTCTTGATATCAACAACTCCGTACCGAAGGATATGTATGAGGAGTCTATCAAGGGTAAGTTCGATTATACACACAAGGATACCTTCATGGGATTCCACTGTGGAAATACCTGCACCGCAAAGCTTACAAAGGGTGAGATGAAGTACCAGAAAATCATGGCTAGAAGCCTTCCGATTGAAGTGACCAACGGAACACTTGAAGGAGACATTATTCCGGGAGATATCACATTCTACCGTATCCAGTCTACCGCTGACAACAAGCTGCGCGCTTATGTCGCACAGGGTGAAGTCCTTCCGGTTGCAACCAGATCCTTCGGCGGAATTGGCGTATTTGCAATCAAGGAAATGGGACGTTTCTATCGTCATGTACTGATTGAGAAGAACTACCCGCATCACGGAGCAGTTGCATTCGGACATTACGGCAAGGCACTGTTTGAAGTGTTCAAGTACATCGGGGTTCCGATGGAGGATATCAACTACAACCAGCCGGCCAGCCTGCCATATCCGACAGAGAATCCGTTTAAGTAAGAGATCAAACCAGATTGTATTGGCAGGAGTATCGTGATATTCCTGCCAATTTTTATCACCGGCGGTAATTGACCGCTGTTTAGAGAGGGAGCACACATATGTATTTTATTGGAGTAGATTTGGGAACCTCGGCAGTCAAGCTTTTGCTGATGAGCGAGGATGGAACGGTTGAAAAAATCGTATCAAAAGAATATGCACTCAGCTTTCCGCACCCGGGATGGTCTGAGCAGAATCCGTCTGATTGGTGGACGCAGAGCATTGCAGGATTAAAGGAACTTACTGAGGAGTGCGATAAGAGCCAGATCGCAGGCATCAGCTTCGGCGGGCAGATGCATGGGTTGGTTATCTTAGACGAGAACGATGAAGTCATCCGCCCGGCAATTCTGTGGAATGATGGAAGAACGATAGAAGAGACCGATTATTTAAACAATGTGATCGGAAAGGAAAAATTATCAAAACTTACAGGAAATATTGCGTTTGCCGGTTTTACCGCCCCGAAGATTCTCTGGGTAAAGAAACACGAACCGGAAAATTTTGCAAGAATTCACAAACTAATGCTGCCGAAGGATTATCTGGCGTATCGTCTGACAGGGGTGAGCAGCACAGATTATTCGGATGCTTCCGGTATGCTTCTTTTGGATGTAGAGCATAAATGCTGGTCAAAGGAAATGATGGAAATCTGCTCGGTAAAAGAGGAATGGATGCCAAAATTGTTCGAGAGCTATGAAAGAACAGGTTCCCTTCTTCCGGAGGTGGCAAAGGAGCTTGGATTCCCGGAGAGCTGCATTGTAGCGGCAGGCGCGGGCGACAATGCGGCAGCTGCAGTCGGAACCGGTTGTGTGGGAGCAGGCAAATGCAATCTGTCCCTTGGCACAAGTGGTACAATCTTTATCACAAACGGTAAGTATGGCGTGGATCCATATAATGCACTGCATTCATTTGCACATGCGGATGGCAATTATCATCTGATGGGCTGCATGCTTTCAGCTGCAAGCTGCAATAAGTGGTGGATGGAGGAAATCTTAAAAACCGGCGATTTCGCAGGAGAACAGAAGCCAATCGATGAGCGTGATGCGAGCGGACATCTCGGAGAGAACCATGTATACTTCCTGCCGTATCTGATGGGAGAGCGGTCTCCACATAATGACCCTCAGGCGAAGGGCGCATTTATCGGAATGAGCCTTGACACCAGCCGTGCTGATATGCTGCAGGCTGTTTTCGAGGGCGTTGCGTATGCACTGCGGGATTCTCTTGAGGTGGCAAGAAATTTAGGTGTAGCACCAGAGCGTACGACAATCTGCGGCGGAGGCGCAAAGAGCCCACTTTGGAGAAAGATTGTTGCCAATGTCATGAACTTAAAGGTCGATACTGTGGAGGTTGAGGAAGGCCCTGCATATGGAGGCGCGATCCTTGCAGCAGTGGCTGCCGGAGTTTTCACAAATGTGGAAGCTGCAACAGAGAAGATCGTTCATGTGAAAGACACGACCGAACCAACGCCGGAGCTTGTAGAGAAGTACCAGAAGTGCTATGAAAAGTTCGTCAGGATGTATCCGGCACTGAAGGAAGTGTACAAGACCATATAAGGTCTGCAGCCTGAAATTGTAAATTTATAAAGTTATAAGAATGAGCGGAAAATAAGTTGATGACTTATTTCCGCTCATTTTGGCAAGAACATAGGATTATGATCTACTGACGGTGTGCCTTGCGGTATTCTGCCGGGCTTTGCCCGACATATTTTTTGAACTTTATGTGGAAGTAATCCACGTTCCGGTATCCGACCCTCTCTGCAACACTGTAAACCTTAAGGTCCTCATTTTGAAGCAATTCTTTGGATTTTTCAATCCGGATATGGTCTACGTAGGAATTGAAGTTTTCACCCATGCGCTTGCTGAAGATCTTGCCAAGGTAAGAACTGTTATAGCCAAACAATGGTGCGATATTTTCTAGCGTGATATTGTTGGCGTAATTGTGGTTGATATAATTTAAAATATCGTCGAGCACGCTATCGCGCGTGGAATTGCCAATGGAACCGATCACAATCTCAAACTGCTCGGTAAAGAACAGGATGATCTCATACAGGTAGTACTTGCCCTCGATGGTGCGGATGATATCTGCATTATTCGGGAAAGGAATCTCCGCGTGATTATATAGATGATTCATCTGTTCTTTGATCTGTAAGAACAGATCTGCTAACAGCAGCTTGATCGAGTCAATGGAATCTGACGTATTGTAGAGTTCTTTACTTAAATCATTCAATGTCTGGGCTACCATGCTGCGGTTGAAGGACTGCAGGTAGCTGAGCAGCGTGGCAGAGTATTTTTTCAAAAAGGCATCATGATTGATTGGATGCGTATTCAGAAACTTTGGCAAATCAATATATCCAATAGTATGCTGCTCCTGGTCACAGAAAAAGCGCCGGTGCATCAGGTTGAGGGCATCGGTGTAGGACTCCGGGATCTCATCCGGTGAAGAGACACATTTGCCGTATGTAATGAATAAGGAATCAAGCGGAGACCCCTTTTGTGGCCTGCGCTCCCTTTCGTAGCGCTCCAGAAATTCGTTGAACTTCTGGATGGCAAAATCTCCCTTTAACAACAGTACCTCGTTGTAGGAAAGCGTAATATGGTCATAGGAATTGTTGTCCTGGTTGGTTACACGCAGCAGATCGGAAAAGCTGTAGGAAGCATCCTGTGTATTGTGACTGTATTTTTCATAAATGACAACCTGATAAACCGGTGCTTCCAGATGGAAATCAGACAGGTTTGTCTTCGGAAAATCGGCAGTGCCAAGCAAAAGATCTTTGACGATAGAGGCATGAATGGTGTCACGGTAATGCTCTTTTGTGCTGCTTGCAGCTGCTTTTGCATCCAGCTGTTCACGGATTGCAAGAAGTGCCGATTGAAGTTCATCCTCGTCAACGGGTTTGGTCAGGTAGGAATGAACCCCGTAACGGATTGCCTCCTGCGCATATTTGAAATCTGAATATCCGCTCAGGATGATGATGTTACCCTCGTATCCGGCAGAGCGTACTTCGCGGATGACATCAATGCCGGAGAGTCCGGGCATACGGATATCAAGAAGTACAACATCCGGGCGCAGCCGCAATATCTCCTGATAAGCCTGTTCACCGTTTGCAGCCTCGCCTGCGATGGTAAAGCCAAGACTTTCCCAATCAAAAAGACATTTAATTCCTTCACGGATGATGGACTCATCATCAGCAATCAATACCTGATACATAAAATTAACCCCTTTACATTTTGTAACCATATAGAATTATAAATTTGGATGAAATTTTTGTCAAATTTATCGAGCCTTTTTTGTGAAATTTGTAAGGTAGAAGAAATGACCGGAATTGGGGTATTATGATACAAACAAAAACTATGACTATGTAAAGGAGAGCGGATTATGAAATTTAGCAATGGATGCTGGCTTCAAAAAGAAGGATGCAGCTGTTTTTCACCGATGGAAGTATATTTTACCAAGATCACACCGGATATGGTGACACTTTGTGCACCAACCTATCATGTTGTGACAAGAGGAGATACACTCGGCAATATCAATCTGACCATTCAGATTACTGCGCCGTATCCGGAGGTGCTTCGTATTCAGACATTCCATCACATGGGACTTGCAGAACATTTCCCACAGTTTGAGATTGCCGCACCGACAAACGGCAATTTAAGAGCCGAGGAGGATGATGAGAAGATTACCGTATGGAGTGGATCACTTCGTGTTGAGGTGGCTAAGGCAACTGCAGCGATAACTTTCTACAGAGGCGATGAGAAGATCACATCAAGCGGTGCGAAGGATCTGGCTTACATGAAGACAGATTGGAAGGGACTTGCATACGACAAGGGACCGGAAGATGCCTATATGAGAGAACAGCTTTCCCTTTCCGTAGGCGAACTGATCTACGGACTTGGCGAGCGTTTCTCCGCATTTGTAAAGAACGGACAGAGCGTTGATATCTGGAATGAGGATGGCGGTACTTCCACCGAGCAGTCCTACAAGAATATTCCGTTTTATATTTCCAATAAGGGATATGGTGTATTTGTAAACCATCCGGAAAGAGTATCCTTTGAGGTTGCCACTGAGATGGTTACGAAGGTAGAGTTTTCTGTTCCGGGAGAGAACTTAGACTACTTCCTGATCAACGGACCTACAATGAAAGAAGTTCTGATGCGTTATACGGATATTACCGGCAAGCCATCACTTCCGGCACCGTGGACGTTTGGACTCTGGCTGTCCACCTCATTTACGACCAACTATGATGAGGAGACCGTCAATAGCTTCGTCGATGGAATGTTAAACAGGGGCATTCCGCTTAAGGTATTCCACTTTGACTGCTTCTGGATGAAGGACTTCAATTGGTGCGACTTTACCTGGGATTCCCGTGTGTTCCCGGATCCGGAGGGAATGTTAAAGAGACTTAAGGCAAAGGGACTTAAGATCTGCGTCTGGATCAACAGCTATGTCGGACAGGAATCTTCCATGTTCGAAGAAGGTGTAAAGGGTGGATACTTTATCAAACGCCCGAACGGAGATGTATGGCAGTGGGATATGTGGCAGCCGGGGCTTGCGATTGTCGACTTTACCAATCCTGCAGCATGCGAGTGGTACAGCAAGAAACTCGAGGCTCTTATGGATATGGGCGTTGACTGCTTTAAGACAGACTTTGGTGAGCGTATTCCGACCGACTGTGTATATTACAATGGTGCAGATCCGCAGAAGATGCACAACTTCTATACATACATGTACAACAAGACGGTATATGATGTTATCAAAAAGAAAAAGGGAGAGAAGGAAGCTGTCCTCTTTGCCCGTTCTGCAACAGTTGGCGGACAGAAATTCCCGGTTCACTGGGGCGGCGACTGCTGGTCCGACTACGAGTCCATGGAGGAGAGCCTGCGGGGAGGATTGTCGCTGACAAGCTCAGGATTCGGTTACTGGAGCCATGATATCGGTGGATTTGAGTCTACTTCCACAGCTGATGTATACAAGAGATGGTGTGCATTCGGACTTTTATCTTCTCATTCAAGATTACACGGTTCTACCTCATACCGGGTACCGTGGGTATATGATGATGAGGCGGTTGATGTGCTTCGTTTCTTCACGAAGTTAAAAGCATCCCTGATGCCATATCTGTACCGCAATGCGATCGAGACCTCAAAGACCGGTGTCCCGATGATGCGGAGCATGGTGCTTGAATTTACGGAGGACCGCAACTGCGCATATCTTGCTACGCAGTATATGTACGGAGATTCCCTTCTTGTTGCACCGATCTTTAATGACAAGAGCATTGCCGAATTCTATCTGCCACAAGGTACATGGACTTCACTCCTGACCGGAGAAGTAAAGGAAGGCGGCAAGTGGTACAAGGAAGAATATGGTTATATGAGTATTCCTCTCTTTGTAAAAGAGGGAAGCATTGTGGCGGTCGGCTCCTGCGATTCTGACGCTGTATATGATTATGCGGATGGCGTGGAATACAAGGTATATGCGCTTGCAGAGGGCAAGGATGCCAGAACGGTTGTATACAGTACCGAGAATGAAGTAGAATCCGAGATTACGGTATCTCATATTGACAATAGATATGAAATAAGTGTAACATCTAAGAAGCCGTGTAAGGTGTCACTTGTTCATGCGGGACGTGCTGTCAGCGTGGACGGAGCAGCTTACGAGCAGCAGGACGATACCGTAGTTCTCAGCTTAAGCCAGAGCGCGAAAGCAGTTGTTACACTGTAGACAGGAATAGACGGTACCGGCCATATGGGAGGACTACCAATGGACGACTTTTCCTATTATCAGCAGAACAATCCGTATCAACAGCCGGTGCAGGATAAAAGATCCGCGTCTATGACGACGGCGGCAACAATTCTTGGCGTGATTTCAGTTACGACCTGCACCTGCCTTTATGTATCCGTTGCGTGTGGAGGGCTTGCAATCCTGCTTGCCCTCCTATCCAAGGGAGGAGAACTTACGATGAGCAAGAGTGCCAGATTAGCACTTTATCTTGGTGTGGCAGGACTTGTTATCACTGCCATTACGTATGCAGTTACATTGTATGCAATCATAGGGGAATATGGCAGTTTAGAAGAATATCTGCGGATATATCTGCAGGATTATGGAATGAGTTTAGAGGATCTGGGACAGCTCATGCCTTAGCAATGGCGCTAAGGTCTGAGCTGTTTTTTGACTATTATAGGACAGCTCTTTTCTTATAAAGAGAAAAACAAGAACGCATTTTTCAAAATGAAATTGAACATAATGATGCCAAGTCCGGCCCAAAGATATACCGGACGAAAGTGAAGCGCAACAGCCAGCCGGTGACGGGACAGACGGTCAATGGTCTGCGAGAGCATGAAATATCCACCAAGAAGCACCACATATGGAACAAATGGATGGTAAAGGGCAGAGCGGAATAAATGCCCGTGCAAAAGGGCATAAACAGCCCGTGTTCCCCCACAGCCCGGGCAGTAGTAACCGGTTGCAGCGTGAAAGGCGCAAGGGGTGGCAGCCTTTAACAGCGGGATATCTGCATAGCGGATGACAAGAAGATAAATTGCTGCAGCGGCGATGCAGATCCAGCCTCCAATATAAAAATAAATGTCGAGTTCTTTTTCGCTTTTCATAAAAAGCAGTATATCGATTCTTGTAATCCTTGTCAAAAAAATGTATAATATTTGAAAATTACGTCCTAACAACGATTATGTATATTAAAGGAGCTTACAGAACATGATGACGTCCTGTAAAGAATTAAAAAGAATCGCCCGGGAGAATCTTACCGGACATTATAAAACACCGATGGGAGCTTTCTTGATGGCAAGTCTTATCACTCTTGCTATTGAACTCCCTTTTTCTATGCTCTTACAAAATGAATATGCCACAACGTTCCAGAACGTGCTGTATTATGTGGTAGATTTCCTTATCACCCTGCTTGGAATGGTACTCTCGGTCGGGGTGTCCGGAATCCATCTGCGTCTCGCAAGACATCAGGAAGTGATGATATCCCAGGTGTTTGGACCAATCAAAACAAGACCGGACCGATACCTGATTGCCGGATTTTTTATGCTGGTTCTGACCTTCATTGCGGTTCTTCCGCTTGGAATCGGGACTGCGCTTGCGGTTCTTTCTCCATCAGCCCAGGCAATCGGAAGAGCTGTGGCGCTTGGGGTACTTAGTGTAGTACTGCTTGCGTATGTCGAACTGAAATTGTCACTCGTATTTTTCATGATGCTGGATGATGAGTCTCTTTCACCGGTGAATGCATTCCGGCAGTCCGCAAGCTGCATGAAGCATCAGATGGGACGCCTGTTATATCTGGAGCTTAGTTTCATCGGAATGTATCTGCTCGGGATTATTTCGCTTGGAATCGGTCTGCTCTGGGTGATTCCGTATCGCACGCAGACGCTTACCCAGTTTTATCTGGATGTATGTAAAAAGGTGCCGCAGAGCGACACTTTTTAATAGAAAGTACACTTACTATAAGGAGGAGTTAATTTTATGAATGAACAAAAGGATGTCATTCGCGATGCCCGTGTACTCGGGACACCAAAGATGCTGTTGCTGGGTCTGCAGCATATGTTTGCCATGTTTGGAGCTACGATTCTGGTTCCGATTCTGGTAAACGGATATTTCGGAAGCGATACACAGGTGCTTTCGGTTCAGGTTACACTGTTCTGCGCCGGTGTAGGAACATTGTTCTTCCATCTTTGCTCAAAATTCCAGGTTCCGGCATTTCTGGGATCATCATTCGCATTTCTGGGCGGATTTGCGACAATCGCAAACCTTGACAGCGGCATATTTGCAAATATGTCGGATTCCGAGAAATTACAGTATGCGTGCGGCGGTATTTTTGTTGCAGGTCTTCTTTACCTTGTGCTTGCACTTGTTATCAAACTTGTCGGTGTTAAGCGTGTAATGCGTTTCCTGCCGCCGGTAGTAACAGGACCAATCATTATCTGTATAGGACTGAGCCTTGCACCATCTGCAGTTACCAACGCATCTACCAACTGGCTGATTGCAATCGTAGCGCTTGCAGTTATTGTTATTTTCAATATCTGGGGCAAGGGAATGTTCAAGATCATTCCGATCCTGATGGGTGTTGTGATTTCTTATGCATTTGCACTTGTACTTCATCTGATCGGATTTACCAATCCGGACGGAAGCGCAATCCTTAATTTCACGAATGTGGCTTCTGCTTCATGGATAGGACTTCCACCGTTCCAGCTTCCAAAGTTTAATCTGACTTCTGTGCTTGTCATGGCGCCGATTGCAATTGCAAGTATGATGGAGCATGTCGGTGATATGTCTGCAATTTCCGCAACTGTCGGAAAGAACTTTATTGAGGATCCGGGACTTCACCGCACATTGATCGGTGACGGTATCGCAACCTCACTTTCCGCAATGATCGGTGGACCTGCAAACACAACTTACGGTGAGAACACAGGTGTGCTTGAGCTTAGCCGTGTGTACGATCCGAAGGTTGTACGCCTTGCAGCTGTTTATGCGATCGTTCTTGGATTTATTCCGAAGATGGCTGAGATTATCGGCTCCATGCCGGCATCCATCATTGGTGGAGTCAGCTTTATCCTTTACGGAATGATTTCCGCAATCGGAGTTCGTAATGTTGTTGAGAACCATGTTGACTTTACAAAGTCAAGAAACCTCATTATCGCAGCAGTTATTCTGGTATGTGGACTTGGATTCTCAAATGGACTGACTTTTACTATCGGAGATACTTCCATTACACTTACTGCTCTTGCAATTGCTGCAATTGCAGGTATTTTATTAAACGCAATCCTGCCGGGAAATGACTATGAATTCGGAACAGATCCGGAGGCTGATGGTTCCCGTGGCGTGGATATGAGACCACATGATTTGGAGAATTAGTACATGGATATAATTTCTAAGATTTCCCAGGAGCTTGGGATAAAAAACAGTCAGACAGAAGCAGCAGTCAAATTGATCGATGAGGGAAACACAATCCCATTTATCGCCAGATACCGTAAGGAAGTGACCGGAGCACTTAATGACGAGGTGCTTCGAAACCTGTCGGAACGTCTGACCTACCTCCGCAATCTGGAGGAGAAAAAGGCAACAGTTCTTGCCAGCATTGAGGAACAGGGCAAGCTGACGGCCGAACTGAAAAAACAGATTGAGGAGGCCGAAACCCAGGTCGCAGTCGATGACCTATATCGCCCGTACCGCCCAAAACGGCGCACGCGTGCTACCATCGCAAAGGAAAAAGGCTTAGAACCATTGGCAGAGTTCATTCTCCGGCAGGAGGATGACGCTTTGCCTACCGAAGCGGCAAAGTATATCAATGCGGAAAAGGAAGTGGCAACTGCACAGGATGCTATTGCCGGAGCGCAGGATATTCTTGCTGAGATGATTTCAGATAATGCAGATTACCGTACCAGAATCCGTGAGCTTACTGTAAAACAGGGAAGACTGACCTCTGTGGCAAAGGATGATAAGGCAGAATCTGTCTATGAGATGTACTACGACTATGATGAGCCAATCACAAAGGTTGTAGGACACCGTACCCTGGCACTTAACCGCGGCGAGAAGGAAAAGTTCCTCACGGTCAAGGTTGAGGCACCGGAGGAAGATATTTTAAAATATCTTAAACGGCAGATTATTACAAAAGAAGGCACGGAGTGTGCCAAGGCACTTGAGGAGACCATCGCGGATGCTTATGAGCGCCTGATCGCGCCGGCAATCGAGCGCGAGATCCGCAATGATCTGACGGAAAAGGCGGAGGATGGCGCGATCAAAGTATTTGGAAAGAACTTAGAGCAGCTTCTGATGCAGCCGCCGATCGCAGGACAGGTGGTTCTGGGATGGGATCCGGCGTTTAGAACCGGATGTAAGATCGCTATTGTCGACCCTACCGGAAAGGTGCTGGATACGACCGTTATCTATCCGACCGCACCACAGAACCGTGTGGAAGAGGCAAAGGCTGTCCTGAAGAAATTGATCTCCAAGTACCACGTGACACTGATCTCCCTTGGAAACGGAACAGCGTCCCGAGAGTCTGAACAGATCATCGTTGAACTGCTGAAGGAGATTCCTGTTCCAGTGCAGTATATTATTGTAAACGAGGCGGGAGCATCCGTATATTCTGCCAGCAAGCTTGCAACGGAAGAATTCCCGAACTTTGACGTTGGACAAAGGAGCGCGACTTCCATGGCACGCCGGCTGCAGGATCCGCTTGCAGAGCTGGTAAAGATCGATCCACAGTCGGTCGGAGTCGGACAGTACCAGCATGATATGAACCAGAAGAAGCTCTCGGAGGCACTAGGAGGTGTGGTAGAGGATTGCGTAAATAAGGTTGGTGTAGATCTGAATACGGCATCTGTATCCCTGCTCGAATATATTTCGGGTATTTCCAAGCCGATTGCAAAGAACATTGTTGTCTATCGTGAGGAGAATGGAAAGTTTACGTCACGTTCCCAGCTTCTTAAGGTTGCAAAGCTGGGACCGAAGGCATACGAGCAGTGCGCGGGATTCATGCGGATAGCAGACGGAAAAAATCCGCTTGATGCAACGGGCGTCCATCCGGAATCATATGAGGCCACCAAGAAATTATTAGAAGAATTGGGCTATACGCTCGAGGATGTAAAAGAACGCAAGGTATCTGAAATCTCTAAAAAGATCAGTGATTATGGAAAGCTCGCCGAAGAACTTGGCATAGGAGAGCTGACCCTTCGCGACATAGTGAAGGAGCTTGAGAAGCCGGCACGTGATCCGCGTGACGATATGCCAAAGCCTATCCTTCGCAGCGATGTACTTGAGATGAAGGATCTGACACCGGGAATGGTTCTCAAGGGAACGGTTCGAAACGTCATTGATTTTGGTGTTTTTGTCGACATCGGGGTGCATCAGGACGGACTTGTCCATATCTCCGAAATCTGCGACAGGTTTATAAGCCATCCGTTAGAGGCAGTAAGTGTCGGTGATATCGTGGATGTCCAGGTGCTTAGCGTGGATTTAAAGAAACAGCGTATCCAGCTGACCATGAAGATCGGAGGCGGTGATAGCTCTGCAAAGAAGGAAAAAACAGAGCAGCCGAAAAAGCAGGATCGCCCGAAGCCGCAAAAGAGTCCAAAGGAAGGAACCCGGAAGGACAATAAGAACCCTGCACGTAAAGATGGTAATAACCGCGGAAACGGAAAGCCTAAGCAGGAACGGAAGGGAAATCACTTCTTCGACAACATTGTGATAAAAAATTAACAAATTGGATAAAAACGGTTGACAGAGCGTGTCATGCCGCATACAATATCCATGTAAAAAGAATAGAAGTTCTTCGGGGCAGGGTGAATCGTTAAGACGATAATTCCCGACCGACGGTGACCTTTGAACTGATCAAGGGGAGTCCGTGAACCGCGTATGCGGCCGATCCGGTGTGATTCCGGAACCGACAGTACAGTCTGGATGAGAGAAGATAAGTTCATTTTTGCGCATATACCGCGCATGGTTTGATGCCGTGCCGTTTTTGCACAGAATACAGACACAGGTCCCGGATGAATCAATGTTCATCCGGGATTTTTTACTTTATTCCTCCTGAACTTCGGATTCTTAAAACAAATAAGCGGGGATGACCCGGTGTTTTAGAAAAGGAGACAAAACAATGAGCGAAGCAACAAACACAAGCGCAGCATCAGGCGCAAACACAAGCAGCAGGGAAGGTGCTGCACAAAAGCACACCACACGTTATACGGCACGCTATCTGACTGTGACAGCGATGCTTTCCGCGGTGGCATTTATTTTGATGTTTTTTGATTTTTCTGTACCATTTATGCCGTCATTTATTAAGATGGATCTGTCAGATCTTCCGGAACTGATCGGCTCTTTTGCAATGGGACCTCTTTGCGGTGTTCTGGTCGCATTGATCAAGAATCTGCTGCACCTTACCATCAGCTCGACCGGAGGCGTTGGAGAACTGTCGAACTTTTTGCTGGGGGCTGCATTTGTACTTCCGGCAGGCCTTATCTACCGTGCTAAGAAGACAAAGGCGCGTGCGCTTTGGGGAGCAATTCTCGGAGCTGTTATCATGGGTGTATTCAGCGTGGTATCCAACAACTTTTTGGTATATCCGTTCTACTACAATTTTATGGCGAAGGATGCGATTCTGGCTGCTTATCAGGCGATCCTGCCGGGTATGAAATCCATTTTGCAGTGCCTTATCTGTTTTAACATGCCGTTTACCATCATAAAAGGATTGCTTTCCGTAGCAATCACAATGCTCGTGTACAAGCCGCTTTCACCGATCTTAAAGGGACGTCAGTAAGAACAGGTTGTATCATGCCTCCGAAGGATTAACTTCGGGGGCTATTTTTTTCTTCCATTTTACAGAAAGGAATGCTATACTTAATTTAATTATGGGTTGCTGTACCCATTGCAGAAAGGCTGGGAGGATGATCACGCATGGAAGTATCATTTGATGTAAAACTTTCCCCGAAGGATTTGTTTCGATTTAATATGTATCAGACATATACCACTTTGCAGGGACCGCTTTCGATTTTTTTCACAATACTTGTATTTGCCATGGCAGTTCTTTCATTCCAGAAGGGGAACATGGGATACACCGCTCTTTACGTCTGTGGTGGATTCGCAATTCTGCTCTACATACCATGCGCGCTGTGGAGTCGTGCCAGGTATGTCCTGAAAACAAATCCGATTCTGGCGGGAACTTTAGGGTTTCACATTACGGAAAAAGGAATCGATGTGTCACAGGGTGGCGAGACCGGAACGTTAGAGTGGAGCAAGGTCTATAAGATGGTTGCAACAAAGAATACGCTGTTTATATATAGCACCAGGGTATACGCATATATTGTGCCAAGGGAACAGCTTGGGGATAAATACGATGACGTCAGGAAAATCGCGGAGCATATGCTGACCAAAAACCGCCTGAGAATGAAATAGAACGAGGAAAATGACATGCCACAACAGGACAATGTGACAATAATAGAGAGCAATTCGCCGGAGGAGACACTTGCGCTGGGAAGACAGCTTGGAGTAGCAGCGGTGCCGGGCGAGGTATATACACTTTTGGGAGATCTCGGTGTCGGAAAGACAGTACTGACACAGGGCATTGCGGAGGGACTTGGAATCACAGAGCCAATCTGCAGCCCGACATTTACGATCGTGCAGGTATACGAGGAAGGAAGAATGCCGTTTTACCACTTTGATGTCTACCGCATCGGAGATATCGAGGAGATGGACGAAATCGGATACGAGGATTATTTCTACGGAGATGGGCTTACCATGATTGAGTGGGCAAATCTGATTGAGGAGATCCTTCCGAAAGAACGCAAAGAGATAACAATTGAGAAAGATCTGGAAAAAGGATTCGACTATCGCCGGATCACGATAAAAGAGGTTCATGCATGAAAATTCTTGCTATAGATAGCTCCGGACTAGTGGCAACTGTTGCAGTTGCGGAGGACAATAATCTGCTTGGTGAATACACCATCAATTTTAAAAAGACACATTCCCAGACATTGCTTCCAATGCTTGAGGAAGTAAAAAAGATGATAGAGCTTGACCTTAATACGGTAGACGCGATTGCCATTTCTGGGGGACCGGGATCCTTTACCGGGCTTCGCATTGGCTCCGCAACAGCAAAAGGACTCGGACTTGCACTGAATAAACCGCTTGTCCATGTCCCAACACTTGATGCACTTGCATACAATTTGTGGGGAAGCAGTGATGTGATCTGCCCGCTTATGGACGCGAGAAGAGGTCAGGTTTATACCGGAATATATGCATTTGAGGGTGAGATTTTCACAACGATCAAAGAACCATGTGCAATCAGCATGGAAGAATTGATCCAAAATGTAAATGAACTAGGGAGGAAGATCATCTTCCTTGGAGACGGTGCGGATGTATTTGAACAGGCTATTCGCGAAAAATGTAATGTTCCGTTTCGGTTTGCACCGGCCCATATGAATAAACAGCGTGCGGCGAGCGTGGCGGTGCTCGGCATGAAGCTGTATAAAGAGGGCAAATTCGAAAATGCGGCACAGCATAAGCCGGATTATCTGAGATTGTCGCAGGCTGAGCGGGAACGCATGGAGAAACAGAGAGATTTTCAAATATGAGAATTCGAAGAATGAAGCCGGAGGATGTCCGGCAGGTAGCTGTGATTGAACGGGATACATTCTCACAGCCATGGAGCGAACAGGGGTTTCTGGAATCCCTGGCCAATCCGGACACGCTCTTTTTGACAGCTGAGAGCGATACGATGCAGGAAGAATCCCAGATTATAGGATATGTTGGAATGTACTGCGCGTTGGATGAGGGAGAGATTACAAATGTTGCAGTTGCACAACATTTCCGCAAGCGCGGAGTCGGAAAAAGACTGATTGAGGAACTGCTTGTACAGGCGCAGGAACGGGGGATTTCAAGGATTGTCCTGGAGGTTCGCGCAAGCAACAAAACGGCAATCCATCTGTATAATGGAATGCTGTTCCACAAAGTGGGTATTCGAAAGGGATTTTATGATTTCCCGAAGGAGGATGCTGACATTATGGTGTGGGAAAAAGACTAGGATAGGATGTTAAGAGATGTTAGATGTTTGTCTGCTGGGTACGGCAGGAATGATGCCGCTGCCAAACCGCTGGTTGACGGCGATGATGCTTCGTTATAATGGAAGCAGTCTGCTTGTCGATTGTGGAGAGGGAACACAGATTGCAATAAAAGAGGCGGAGCTTAGCTTCAAGCCGATTGATGTGCTGTGTGTGACGCATTTTCATGCGGATCATATCAGTGGGTTACCAGGACTTTTGCTTACAATGGGTAATGCCGACCGCAAGGAACCGCTTACCATTATCGGACCGAAAGGTCTTGAACGAGTAGTCGGGGCGTTGCGCAGTATTGCACCGGAGCTTCCTTTTGCAATCAATTGCATAGAGATTACGGAACAGAATGCATATTTCGATATGAATGGAATCCATATTCACGCGTTTCGTGTAAAGCATGGCGTGGAGTGCTATGGGTATTCCTTTGAACTGCGCCGCGCTGGAAGATTTTCTGTTGAACGGGCGAAGGAACAGAATATACCAATGAAACTGTGGAATCCCTTACAGAAGGGAAATACTGTGGAATGGGAAGGCAGTATATACACGCCGGACATGGTCCTTGGGGCAGAACGAAAGGGCTTGAAAGTTACTTACTGCACAGACAGCCGTCCGGTGGATGCAATCGCTGAAGCTGCAAAGAATTCGGATCTTTTTATCTGTGAAGGCATGTATGCCGAGGCTGACAAAATTGCCAAGGCAAAGCAATATAAACATATGACCTTTTACGAGGCTGCTGAACTGGCGAAAAAGGCAGGTGTGAAGGAGATGTGGCTTACCCATTTCTCGCCATCTCTTGTCAAAGCGGAAAGCTACATGCCGGCGGTTCGGCAGATTTTTGAACAATCGTATCTGGGGAAAGACGGAAAGAGCATAGAACTGACATTCCAGGAGGAATCATAAATGAAGAAAATCGGTGCATGGGTCGCCGCTTTGTTATGTGTCGCACTGGTGTGTGGGGGATTCTATCTGGTTAAGCTAAGAACGCAGGATCGTCAGTCCAACAATCAGGACAACCTGACGGAGGTACAGCGTATCATTACCAAAAACCTGACAGAGAATTACCCGGCAACACCGCGCGAAGTGGTAAAACTATACAACCGAATAATTACAGCGTATTATAAGGAAGACTATACGGATAAAGAACTGGAGCAGATGGCAGATCAGGTGCTATGCCTGTTTGATGAGAAACTGCTGGAAGTGAATCCGAGAGCATCATATCTTTCGAGCCTGAAGGCGGATATTGCTGACTATGAAAACCGGTCGCGCTATATTGCAGATGCGAGGGTGTGCGATACTTCGGAGGTACAATATGTAAACGATGGTGACGATAGTCTTGCCTATGTCACAGCGTCTTATTTTGTGCGGGAGAAGAACGAATATACCAGAACCTACCAGCAGTATGTACTACGCAAAGATGGAGATGGAAACTGGAAGATATTGGGATTCTATCAGATAGAAGGAGCTTCACCGGAAGATGATGAATAATACAGATACAAAGCAGATTAGAATATTGGCAATTGAAAGTTCCTGCGATGAGACAGCGGCAGCAGTTGTTGTAAATGGGCGGGATTTACGTTCAAACGTGATTTCTTCACAGATTGCCCTTCATACATTATATGGTGGCGTTGTTCCGGAGATAGCATCAAGGAAACATATTGAGAAAATTAATCAGGTAATTGAACAGGCACTTTCAGATGCCGGGATGACATTGGATGATATAGATGCCATCGGTGTAACTTACGGGCCAGGGCTGGTAGGAGCACTTCTGGTCGGAGTGGCAGAAGCGAAGGCAATCAGCTTTGCAAGAAATATTCCGTTGGTAGGGGTGCACCATATTGAAGGGCATATCAGCGCCAATTATATAGAAAATAAAGAATTGGAGCCGCCTTTTTTATGTCTTGTTGTCTCCGGTGGACATACGCATCTGGTCAAGGTGGCGGATTACGGCAAATACGAGATACTCGGACGCACACGAGATGATGCGGCAGGAGAAGCATTTGATAAAGTGGCGCGCGCGATCGGGCTTGGCTATCCAGGGGGACCGAAGATTGAAAAGGTATCGCATGAGGGCAATCCGCAGGCGATTGATTTTCCGCGCGCCAAAATTGCAGATGGTGTGTATGATTTCAGCTTTAGCGGCTTGAAGTCAGCAGTTTTGAACTATCTGAACGGATGCCGCATGAAGGACATTCCAATCAATCAGGCAGATGTGGCGGCTTCTTTCCAGAAGTCTGTGACGGATGTGCTTGTCGAGCATGCGATGAGGGCAATCGATGAGTATCATATGGACAAATTCGCGATCGCGGGTGGAGTGGCATCAAATGGTGTGATACGTGAGGCTATGCGGAACGCATGTGAAAAGCGAGGTGTGAAATTTTATCACCCATCACCGATTTTGTGTACGGACAATGCTGCAATGATCGGCGCCGCAGCGTATTATGATTTCATTTCAGGCAAGAGAGCGGGATATGATTTGAATGCAATTCCGAATTTAAAGCTTGGGGAGTCGGGCTATTAATTGAAAGAGAGGGCACCGCATATGGCAAAATGTGCCGCAATCGTGCTTTCAGCCGGGGTAGGCTCACGAATGAAGAGTGAGATCCCTAAGCAGTACCTTATGCTGGGGGCGAGACCTGTTATTTATTACTGTCTGAAGGCTTTTGAAGATAGTGATGTCAATACTATTGTCCTTGTGACGGGAGCAGGGGATGAAGCGTACTGCAGAACGCAGATTGTACAAAAGTATGGACTGACCAAAGTACAGCATATCGTTGCAGGTGGTAAAGAACGATACGACTCCGTTTATGAAGGACTTTGTGCGCTGAAGACAGAATCGGTTGATTATGTATTAATTCATGATGGTGCACGCCCTGTTGTTACGCAGGATATAATTGCGCGCTCCATCAAAACGGTGCAGACGGAGAAGGCGTGTGTGGTTGGAATGCCGGTGAAAGATACAATCAAACTTGTTGATGAAACGGATTTTGCAATAGCCACGCCAGATCGCAGAATGTTGTGGCAGGTCCAAACTCCGCAGAGCTTTTCTTATAATAGTATTATGCAGGCGTACCATCTGCTACATGAAAAACAAAAGTCAGGAGAGAATCTTCCTTCCATAACAGATGATGCTATGCTTGTAGAGCGGATGACAGCTGCAAAAATCAAGCTGATCCAAGGCTCTTACGAGAATATCAAAATCACAACACCGGAAGATATTCTGGTTGCAAAATTATTTTTAAAAAAAATCGAAAAATTAGTTGACACAGTATGACAATGATGGTAATATAAATTTCGCGCTGATTCAGAGCGCAACACAGAAACATATGGAGAGGTATCGAAGTGGTCATAACGAGGCGGTCTTGAAAACCGTTTGTCCGCAAGGGCGCGTGGGTTCGAATCCCACCCTCTCCGTTAACAGCAGAGACAACTGTTAGCATATGCAAGGTGCTTTCTCTGTTGACGGACAATTGAACAACTCGCTTGCGCGAGAATATTCGAGCAGTTCGCATTTGGAGAAGTACCCAAGCTGGCCGAAGGGACACCCCTGGAAAGGGTGCAGGTCGTTAACAGCGGCGCGAGGGTTCAAATCCCTCCTTC
>JBNMJQ010000005.1:0-107064 GCA_050873865.1 Agathobacter sp.
CATCGTAAACAGTTCCGTGGTTCCATGGCAGGAAAAGCTACAAGAGGAAACACAATCAGCAATGGTGAGTACGGTATTATCGCAACCGAGCCATGCTGGATTCGTTCTAATCAGATCGAAGCAGCCCGTATCGCTATGACCCGTTACATCAAGCGTGGTGGTAAAGTTTGGATCAAGATCTTCCCGGATAAGCCGGTAACAGCTAAGCCGGCTGAGACTCGAATGGGTTCTGGAAAAGGATCTTTAGAGTACTGGGTAGCAGTAGTTAAACCAGGTAGAGTATTATTTGAAATCTCCGGTGTTCCGGAAGAGGTAGCGCGCGAAGCGTTACGTCTTGCTACACACAAATTACCTTGCAAGTGCAAGATAGTTTCTCGTGCAGATTTAGAAGGCGGTGAATCAAATGAAAACTAGTGCATATTTAGAAGAATTAAAGTCTCAGAGCGTTGCAGATTTACAGGCACAGCTCGTTGATGCAAAGAAGGAACTTTTCAATTTGAGATTCCAGAACGCAACCAATCAGTTAGATAACACAGCAAGAATCAAAGAGGTTCGCAAGAATATCGCCAGAATTCAGACTGTTATCACCGAGAAGGCTGCTCAGTAAGCATTATCCTATCAGAAAGGAGACTTAAAGTCGTGGAAGAAAGAAATCTTAGAAAAACACGTGTTGGTGAAGTTGTCAGCGACAAGATGGATAAGACAATCGTTGTAGCTGTTAGAGATAACGTAAGACATCCACTTTACAACAAGATCGTGAAGAAGACATACAAATTAAAGGCTCATGACGAGAACAACGAAGCTAAGATCGGTGATACCGTCAGAGTTATGGAGACAAGACCATTATCTAAGGATAAGAGATGGAGACTTGTTGAGATCATGGAAAGAGCAAAATAGTTGAGAGGAGGCTACAAGCATGGTACAGCAGGAAAGCAGACTTAAGGTAGCAGATAACACCGGAGCCAAAGAGTTACTTGTTATCCGCACTATGGGTGGATCTACCAGAAGATATGCGAACATTGGCGATGTTGTTGTTGCATCCGTTAAAGACGCAACACCAGGCGGCGTTGTTAAAAAAGGTGATGTAGTTAAGGCCGTAGTTGTTCGTTCAGTAAAGGGTGCACGTCGTAAAGATGGCTCCTATATCAAATTTGATGAGAACGCAGCCGTTATCATTAAAGATGACAAAACTCCAAAAGGAACTCGTATCTTTGGACCAGTAGCTCGTGAGCTTCGCGAGAAGCAGTTCATGAGAATTGTTTCTCTGGCTCCAGAAGTATTATAGGAGGAACTTTAGATGGCAAGTATGAAGATCAAGAAAGGCGATATGGTTAAGGTTATCGCTGGAAAAGACAAAGACAAAGAGGGCAAGGTTATTGCCGTAAATAAAGCAGACAACACTCTTCTTGTTGAAGGTATCAACATGGTAACCAAGCATGCAAAGCCAAGCATGGCTAACCAGCAGGGTGGTATTGTTCATCAGGAAGCACCGATTGACGCATCTAACGTTATGTACCTTCACAAGGGAAAAGCTACCAGAGTTGGTTTCAAGCTTGACGGAGACAAGAAGGTTCGTTTCGCTAAGTCAACAGGTGATGTTATCGACTAATTGAAGAGAGGAGGACAAGACATTGAGTAGACTCAGAGAACAGTATGAGAACGAGATCAAGGACGCACTGGTCAAGAAGTTCGGATATAAGAACGCAATGGAGATTCCAAAGCTCGACAAGATCGTAGTAAACATGGGTGTTGGCGAAGCTAAGGAAAACGCAAAGCTCCTTGAGGCAGCTGTTAAGGATATGGAGACCATCACAGGTCAGAAGGCTGTTACTACAAAGGCAAAGAACGCAGTAGCAAACTTCAAGATTCGTGAGGGTATGCCGATCGGATGTAAAGTAACCCTTCGTGGCGAGAAGATGTGTGAGTTCGCAGATCGTTTGATCAACTTAGCATTACCTCGTGTACGTGACTTTAGAGGTGTAAACCCGAACGCATTTGACGGACGTGGAAATTATGCACTTGGAATCAAGGAGCAGATCATTTTCCCAGAGATCGAATACGATAAGGTAGACAAGGTAAGAGGTATGGACGTTATCTTCGTTACAACCGCTAAGACCGACGAAGAGGCACGCGAGCTTTTGGCACAGTTTAACATGCCATTTGCAAAGTAATCAGGAGGGAATTTTAATGGCTAAGACAAGTATGAAAATCAAACAGCAGCGTAAACCAAAATTCTCTACCAGAGAATATACACGTTGCAGAATTTGTGGACGTCCACATTCAGTTTTAAGAAAATACGGAATCTGCAGAGTATGTTTCCGTGAGTTAGCATATAAAGGTCAGATTCCAGGCGTTAAGAAAGCGTCTTGGTAGAATTAAGGAGGAAAAATATCATGATGATGACAAGTGATCCAATCGCAGATATGCTTACAAGAATCCGTAATGCAAATACTGCTAAGCATGATACTGTAGATATTCCATCTTCCAAGATTAAGGTTGCAATCGCTGGTATCCTTGTTGATGAAGGATTCATCGAGAAGTACGACATCATCGAAGATGGCAACTTCAAGACTATCCGCGTTACTTTAAAGTACGGCGCAGATAAGAATGAGAAGGTTATCACCGGTATTAAGAGAATTTCTAAGCCAGGTCTTCGTGTATACGCAGGCAAGGACGAGATCCCTTCTGTACTTGGTGGATTAGGAATCGCAATTCTTTCAACCAATCAGGGAATTATCACTGATAAGGAAGCTCGTAAGCTTCAGGTTGGTGGAGAAGTATTAGCATTCGTTTGGTAGCTTAGCGAAGAGAACTACCTATTCGACTTGATCAAGCTCATATACTCGATGCATTTATAATGTAAAGTATAGGGCAAAAGCAACAACTCAAAGTATAAACTGACCACAGGGGTCAGAAATACTATAAACTATTAACCTGATATCAAATATAGGAGGTACGGGCATGTCACGTATAGGAAGAATGCCAATCGCAGTACCTGCAGGCGTAACTGTAGATATTGCAGAAAATAATCATGTGACTGTAAAAGGTCCTAAGGGAACTCTGGAGAGAACTCTCCCGGCAGAAATGGACATCAAATTAGAAGGTTCTGAAATCATCGTTTCAAGACCAAATGATTTGAAGAAGATGAAGTCTTTACACGGACTTACAAGAACACTGATCCACAACATGGTAGTAGGTGTAACCGAAGGCTACACCAAGACCCTTGAAGTAAATGGTGTTGGTTACAGAGCATCTAAGTCCGGAAAGAAGCTTACTCTTAACCTTGGATACTCTCATCCGGTAGAGATGGAAGATCCAGAAGGTCTTGAGGCAGTCGTTGAAGATAACAAGATTATCATTAAGGGTATCGATAAAGAGAAGGTTGGCCAGTACGCAGCTGAAATCAGAGCTAAGAGAGCTCCTGAACCATATAAGGGCAAGGGAATCAAGTATGCTGATGAAGTTATCCGTCGTAAAGTTGGTAAGACCGGTAAAAAATAAGTAAAGGAGTGGACAGGAAATGGTAAGCAAGAAATCTAGAACTGAAGTTCGTGTAAAAAAGCATGACAGAATGCGTTTTCATCTTTCCGGAACATCTGAGCGTCCTCGTTTAGCTGTTTTCAGAAGTAACAACCATATGTATGCGCAGATCATTGATGATACTGTTGGTAATACACTTGTTTCTGCATCTACTCTTGACAAAGACGTAAAGGCAGAAATCGAGAAGACCAATAACGTTGAGGCAGCAGCTAAGCTTGGAACCATCATTGCTAAGAAGGCTCTTGATAAGGGTATCTCTACTGTAGTCTTCGATAGAGGTGGTTTCATCTACGCAGGTAAGGTTAAGGCATTAGCTGAAGCAGCAAGAGAAGCTGGCTTAGATTTTTAGGAGGAAACAAACATGAAACGTGAAATCATTGATGCAAGTCAATTAGAATTAGTTGACAACGTTGTTGACATCAAGCGTGTAACAAAGGTTGTTAAGGGTGGACGTAACATGCGTTTCACAGCTCTCGTTGTTGTTGGCGATAAGAATGGTCATGTAGGTGCAGGTCTTGGAAAGGCAACCGAAATTCCGGAAGCTATCCGTAAGGGTAAGGAAGACGCAATCAAGAGCATGATCAGCGTTCGTCTGGATGAGAACAATAGTATTACACATGATGTAACAGGAAAATACACAGGTGCTTCCGTATTACTTAAGAAGTCTCCTGAAGGTACTGGTATCATCGCTGGTGGTCCGGCCCGTTCCGTATGTGAGATCGCCGGAATCCAGAACATCCGTACAAAGTCTTTAGGCTCTAACAACAAGCAGAACGTTGTTCTTGCAACAATCGAGGCATTAAAGCAGCTCAGAGCCCCGGAAGAAATTGCAAAGCTTCGCGGAAAGTCTGTTGAAGAGATCTTAGGTTAAGGAGGTATTGAGAAATGGCAGATAAGAAGGTAAAGGTTACACTTATTAAGTCAACAATCGGTGCTGTTCCTAAGAACAAGAAGACAATCGAAGCTCTGGGATTATCCAAGTTATATAAGACGGTAGAATTACCGGATAACGCAGCTACTCAGGGAGCACTTCGTAAAGTAGCACCATATGTAAAAGTAGAAGAAGCATAAAAGACAAGGAGGTGCCATAATGGATTTATCTAGTTTAAAAGCAGCAGAAGGTTCTGTTCACAGCGACAATTTCAGACGCGGACGTGGACATGGATCAGGAAATGGTAAGACTGCTGGTAAGGGCCACAAGGGTCAGAAAGCTCGTTCTGGAGCACCAAGACCAGGATTTGAAGGTGGTCAGATGCCATTATACAGAAGATTGCCAAAGAGAGGTTTCAAGAACAGAAACACTCAGACAATCGTTGCCATTAACCTTTCCGCTTTAGAGAAATTCGAAAATGACGCAGTTGTTTCTGTTGAGACACTCATCGAGGCAGGCGTTGTAAAGAATCCTAGAGACGGCGTAAAGATTCTTGGAAATGGTGAACTTACTAAGAAGCTTACAGTTCAGGCAAATGCATTCAGTGCAAGCGCAAAAGAAAAGATTGAGGCTCTTGGTGGAAAAGCAGAGGTGATCTAATGCTTGAGACACTCCGTAATGCATTTAAAGTGAAGGATATTCGCAATCGAATCATTTTTACTTTTTTTATGTTAGTTGTCATCCGGATCGGAAGCGAGCTTCCGGTTCCGGGTGTTAATGGTTCTGTATTCCAGGATTGGTTTGCAAACCAGACAGCAGACGGATTGGGCTTTTTTGATGCAATTACCGGTGGTTCATTCCTGAACATGTCCGTATTTGCACTTAACATTACACCATACATTACATCTTCCATTATTATGCAGCTTCTTACGATTGCAATTCCGAAGCTTGAAGAATTACAGCGTGATGGCGAAGATGGAAGAAAGAAGATCGTTGAGATCACCCGTTATCTTACGATCGCGCTTGGATTGATTGAAGCAATCGCAATGACCATCGGATTTTACCGTGGAGGATACTTGGTAGACAAGAATGCTCTTACTGTGATCCAGGTAATTGTAGCGCTTACAGCCGGATCAGCAGTTCTTATGTGGATCGGCGAGAGAATCACAGAAAAGGGAATCGGAAATGGTATTTCTATTGTACTTACAATCAATATTATTTCCCGTATTCCGGATGACCTTGGAACCCTTTGGAACCAGTTCATCGTTTCTGCGGGCTCCATTCCGAAGGGAATTGTAGCAGCACTCATCATCGTGGCAATCATTGTTGCAATGGTAGTATTTGTTATTCTTCTCCAGGGAGCAGAACGCAGAATCCCTGTTCAGTATTCTAAGAAAATCCAGGGAAGAAAGCAGGTTGGCGGTCAGCAGACGCATATCCCGCTTAAGGTAAATACCGGTGGTGTAATCCCTGTAATTTTTGCTCAGTCATTAATGCAGACTCCGGTAATCATTGCAAGCCTGTTAGGCAAGGGCAACGGAACCGGCATCGGAAGCAAGATTTTAAGAGGATTATCTCAGTCTAACTGGTGTGATCCAAAGAATCCGGTATACTCTATCGGATTGATTGTATACATTGTACTTATCATCGCTTTCGCATATTTCTATACGCAGATTACCTTTAATCCGCTTGAGATTGCGAACAACATGAAACGTGCAGGTGGGTTTGTTCCTGGTATTCGTCCGGGTAAGCCGACAAGCGATTACTTAAATCAGATCTTAAACTACATTGTATTTATCGGTGCAGTTGGTCTTACCATCGTTGCAGTAATTCCGATTTTCTTCAATGGTGTGTTTGGCGCTGATGTGTCATTTGGAGGAACTTCAATCATCATTATCGTGGGTGTTGTTATTGAGACCCTGAAGCAGATTGAATCCCAGATGCGAGTTCGCTACTATAAAGGATTTTTGAATGATTAATAAGTTTGGAGATACAGGTTTTGCCCGTATCTCCATTCGTGTATCTTCACAGAACCCCATTTTTGAGAAAAAGGAGAACAAGATATGAAGATTATTATGTTAGGAGCTCCGGGAGCAGGAAAAGGAACCCAGGCAAAGCAGATCGCTGCAAAGTATGATATTCCACACATCTCCACAGGAGATATTTTCCGCGCCAACATTAAGAACGGCACAGAGCTTGGAAAGAAAGCAAAGACTTACATGGATCAGGGAGCGCTCGTTCCGGATGAGCTTACCTGCGATCTTGTTATGGATCGTATCCAGCAGGATGACTGCAAGAACGGCTTCGTACTCGACGGATTCCCGAGAACAATTCCACAGGCAGAAGCTCTCGACGCAGCGCTTAAGAAGATCGGACAGTCTATGGATTATGCGATTGATGTGGATGTTCCGGATGAGAACATTGTAAACCGTATGGGCGGAAGACGTGCCTGCTTAAACTGCGGCGCAACCTACCATATCGTATTCAATCCTACCAAGGTAGAGGGCAAGTGCGATGCGTGCGGAAGCGATACTGTCCTTCGCGATGACGACAAGCCGGAGACCGTACAGAAGCGTCTTACTGTATACCACGAGCAGACACAGCCATTGATCGATTACTACAAGAATCAGGGCATTTTAAAATCTGTTGACGGAACAATGCCGATGGATGATGTATTTGCTGCAATTGTAGGAATACTTGGAGAATAAAAACATGTCGGTTACGATTAAATCGGACAGCGAGATAGAGTTGATGCGGGAGGCGGGGAGAATCCTCGCCCTCGTTCATCAGAATCTCGGCAAAGAAATCAAACCAGGGATGTCTACTTTGGATATTGACCGGTTGGGAGAAGAGATGATCCGCAGCTACGGATGCATTCCGTCCTTTTTGAATTATTGCGGATATCCGGCTTCCATCTGCGTATCGGTAAACGAGGAAGTTGTCCACGGTATACCGAGCAAGGACCGTATCATAAAAGAGGGCGATATCGTAAGTCTTGACGCAGGAGTGATCTATAATGGATATCATTCAGATGCAGCAAGAACAGTAGCGGTCGGCGAAATCAGTAAAGAAGCGCAGGCTCTGATCGATGTTACCAGAATGTCCTTTTTCGAGGGAATAAAGAAGGCAAAAGCAGGAAATCATCTGTACGATATTTCCGCTGCCATCGGAGATTACGCAACGGCAAGAGGCTACGGAGTCGTATATGACCTTGTCGGACATGGAATCGGAGCAAATCTGCACGAGGAGCCTGAGGTTCCGAATTTCAGGCAGAGATGGCCGCATAAGGGCATCAAGCTCCGCCCGGGCATGACGCTCGCGGTAGAGCCGATGATTAACGCAGGAGCGCCGGAAGTACTTTGGACGGACGATGAATGGACAGTTATAACGGAAGACAGATCCCTTTCCGCTCATTACGAGAATACAATCCTGATCACCGAGGGTGAACCGGAGATCCTCTCACTGACTGAGGATGAGAAAGCAGCCGGCTATCTGGAGCTGCTCCGATAGACGGGATAACAATCAAGTAGATATCAAACAGGAGGAATGAAAAGATTATGTCAAAGGCAGACGTGATTGAAGTAGAAGGTGTTGTTGTAGAAAAGCTGCCAAATGCTTTTTTTAAGGTAGAGCTTGAGAATGGACACCAGATTTTGGCAACCATCAGCGGTAAACTTCGTATGAATTTTATCCGCATTTTGCCGGGAGATAAAGTAACCATCGAAATGTCCCCATATGATCTAACAAAAGGAAGAATCATTTGGAGAGATAAATAAATTTGTATTGACTTCTTGAAAGTCAATGTGTATAATACTAAACGGACACTTTTGGAAAAGTACCCGAAAAGGCGGCAAAATGCCGTAAAATGGGACTTTTATAGAGAAAGGAGGATTTGCTGTGAAGGTAAGATCATCAGTTAAACCTATTTGCGAAAAGTGCAAAGTTATCAAGAGAAAAGGAAGCATTCGCATTATCTGCGAGAATCCGAAGCATAAGCAGAGACAGGGTTAATTACCATATCGTATTTGACCCTGCTATTTGTGCGTTTAGGAGAACCTTTTCGAATCATTATGTGCGGCTGCAGCGAAAGACCATTCGCTGTTCATAATAAACAGAGCATATCTGTAAGGCGGAGATAGCATACCGAATATCCCGCTCGTAATATGCAATCATGGAGAACCATTTTTCATACACACATTTCAGGGCGTGCAACCGCAGCTGTATGCAGGATGGCTTTCGGGATACGATATATTGTTGCGATATATCCGTTACTATCAATCAGGAAAATTTTATGGAGGTGTAAACACACATGGCTCGTATTGCAGGTGTAGATTTACCAAGAGAAAAACGTGTTGAGATCGGCTTAACTTACATCTACGGAATTGGCAGAGTAAGCTCTAACCGTATCCTTGAGGCAGCAAATGTAGATCCTAACACTCGTGTTAGAGATTTGACTGACGAAGAAGTAAAGAGAATCAGTGCAGTCATCGATGAGACTCAGACTGTAGAAGGTGATTTAAGAAGAGAGATCGCTCTTAATATCAAGAGACTTCAGGAAATCGGATGCTATCGTGGAATCCGTCACAGAAAGGGACTTCCTGTTCGTGGACAGAAGACAAAGACCAACGCAAGAACAAGAAAAGGTCCTAAGAGAACTGTAGCAAACAAGAAAAAGTAATCATTTGAGAAAGTAGGTTAGTTTAGATATGGCTAAGACAGTTGCAAAGAAAGTAACAAAAAAGCGTATTAAGAAAAACGTTGAACGCGGACAGGCACATATTCAGTCATCTTTCAATAATACAATCGTAACTCTTACAGATGCTGAAGGTAACGCATTATCATGGGCTAGCGCTGGTGGTCTTGGATTTAGAGGTTCAAAGAAATCTACTCCATACGCTGCACAGATGGCAGCAGAGACAGCAGCTAAGGCAGCTATGATTCATGGTTTAAAGACAGTTGATGTATTCGTTAAGGGACCAGGTTCAGGAAGAGAAGCAGCTATCCGTGCGCTCTCTGCATGCGGAATCGAAGTAACTTCCATTAGAGACGTAACTCCGGTACCTCACAATGGATGTCGTCCACCAAAGCGCAGAAGAGTTTAATTAGGAGGTATAGATTAAGATGGCAGTTAATAAAACCCCTGTATTGAAGAGATGCAGATCCCTTGGCTTGGAGCCAAGCTATTTAGGATATGATAAGAAGTCTAAGAGAAATTTGACCAGATCTAACCGCAAGGTATCTGAGTACGGACTTCAGTTAAAAGAGAAGCAGAAGGCTAAATTCATTTACGGTGTATTGGAGAAGCCTTTCCACAACTACTACTTAAAGGCTGATCAGATGAAGGGTATGACAGGTACAAACCTTATGACTATCCTTGAGTCAAGACTTGACAACGTAGTATTCCGCCTTGGTTTTGCTAGAACCAGAAGAGAGGCAAGACAGATCGTTGACCACAAGTTCGTTACTGTAAACGGCAAGTGCGTAAACATTCCTTCTTACCTTGTAAAGGCTGGAGATGTTATCGAAATCAAAGAGAGCAAGAAGAACATCCAGAGAATGAAGGATGTCATCGAAGTTGCTGGTGGCAGACTTGTTCCGGAATGGTTAGATGTTGATGCTGAGAAGCTTCAGGGAACTGTTAAGGAATTACCTTCCCGCGAGCAGATTGATGTCCCAGTTGATGAAATGCTTATCGTCGAGTTGTACTCTAAGTAAAATAAGACGAATTAAAGACAGACTTACGCGTGCCGTGGAGTGGTTTTACATTCCGCGGATTTCGCGTCTATGTATAAATGGCATGGAAACCCGAAAAGGAGGGACTTTGTAGTGTTCGATTTCGAAAAACCAAAAATTGAGATTGCAGAAATTTCAGAAGACAAAAAATATGGAAGATTTGTTGTTGAGCCTTTAGAGAGAGGCTATGGTACAACACTTGGTAATTCCCTTAGAAGAATTATGCTTTCTTCTCTGCCGGGAGCTGCTGTAAGCCAGGTTAAGATCGATGGCGTACTGCATGAGTTCAGCTCTATTCCGGGGGTAAAGGAAGATGTTACAGAAATCATCATGAACATCAAGAACCTTGCAATCCGGAACAACAGCTCTACAAACGAAGCTAAGATTGCATACATTGAATTCGAGGGTGAAGGCGTTGTAACAGCAGCAGACATCCAGGTTGATTCTGATATCGAAATCTTAAATCCGGAACTTGTGATTGCACACTTAAACGGTGGCACAGATTGCAAGTTGTACATGGAGCTTACAATTACAAAGGGTAGAGGATATATCAGTGCAGATAAGAATAAGACAGAGGATACACCAATCGGTGTGATCGCTGTAGATTCTATTTACACTCCGGTTGAGAGAGTAAATCTGACTGTAGAGAACACCCGTGTAGGACAGGTAACAGATTATGATAAGCTTACATTGGATGTATACACCAATGGTTCCTTAGAGCCGGATGAGGCAGTAAGCCTTGCAGCAAAGGTTCTTAGCGAGCATTTGAATCTGTTCATCGATCTTTCTGACGCAGCAATGCAGGCAGAGGTAATGATCGAGAAAGAGAACGACGCACAGGAGAAGGTTCTTGAGATGAACATCGATGAACTTGAGCTTTCTGTTCGTTCTTACAACTGCTTGAAGAGAGCAGGAATCAACACCGTAGCTGAGCTGATCAACAGAACACCGGAAGACATGATGAAGGTTCGTAACCTTGGACGCAAGTCTCTGGAAGAAGTATTAGCAAAGCTCAAAGAGTTAGGATTAGAGTTAAATCGCAGCGAGGAGTAATCGAAGCGTTTGACTATATATGCTCAAGCGGGCATAGCCGGTAAGACCGATGAGCGCGGCAGGTGTCCGGATTTCCTCTTCTGTGGCAGCACAGCAAGAAGAAATACATGAGTGGCAACTGATGTGTCTTAGATGCATCAAAACAAGATACGACGTCTGGCAGTAAGACCAAAGAGCATGACCGGATGTTCCACGAATGGAGGAAAAGTAAAATGGCAAAGTATCGTAAATTAAGCAGAACCTCTAGCCAGAGAAAGGCATTATTAAGAGGTCAGGTAACAGCTCTTATCGCAAACGGTAAGATCGTAACAACCGAGGCTAAGGCTAAGGAAGTTCGCAAGATCGCAGAGGGACTTATCGCTTCTGCAATCCGTGAGAAGGATAACTTCGAAGAAGTTACCGTAACCGCTAAGGTTGCCCGCAAGGATAAGGATGGCAAGAGAGTAAAGGAAGTTGTAGACGGCAAGAAAGTTACCGTATACGATGAAGTACAGAAGACCATCAAGAAGGATTCCGCTTCCCGTCTTCACGCTAGAAGAGAGATGTTAAAGGTTCTTTACTCTGTAAAGACAACCGATGGAACCAAGAAGGGCACCAAGGAAGTTGATCTTGTTGCTAAGTTATTCGATGAGATCGCACCAAAGTATGCTGGACGTAACGGTGGATACACCAGAATCGTAAAGATCGGTCAGCGTAAGGGTGACGGAGCTCTTGAAGTAGTTCTTGAGTTAGTTTAATATTTACGGATGCAAAGCCCCGTGCGGTGGAAAAAATCCACTGTGCGGGGCTTTTTCGCTTTATAGGAAATCCGTTCTAAATTAAAGAAGTGCTGCCGGATGAACCGACAGCACTTCTTTGTATAAATAATTATTTAATTACTGCTGATTCTGTGCCTGCTCATCTTTGTATTTCTGTACAAAGTTCTTGATGCGGTCGTAAGGATTGAGCAGATCGCTGATAGAAGCATCATGGTTAAGTGTATCAATGAGGTATGCAATGTACTTGCTCATGTCACAGCTGATGTAATACTCCTTAGAGAGAAGCTCCGGTGACTGGTAGATCAGGTTAGTTGTAACAACTCGGTAGATCAGCCCCTCTTCATATGCCTTGTCAAAAGCTGCAAATCCGTTTGTAAATAATCCGAAAGTAGAAACAACAAAGATACGGTTTGCCTTGCGCTCTTTTAATTCTCTTGCAGTATCGATCATGCTCTCTCCGGAGGAAATCATATCATCGATAATGAATACGTCCTTGCCCTCTACGTTAGAACCTAAAAACTCATGTGCGACGATCGGATTGCGGCCGTTTACGATCTTGCTGTAATCACGGCGCTTATAGAACATACCCATATCTACACCAAGCACATTGGCAAGATAGATAGCACGGTTGGTAGCACCCTCGTCCGGGCTGATGATCATAAGGTGATCGGAATCCAGGGTAAGATCCTTTACGTTCTTTAGGATGCCCTTGATGAACTGATAAGAAGGCATAACGTTCTCGAATCCGTTCAGAGGGATCGCATTAACGACACGCGGGTCATGCGCATCAAAGGTAATGATGTTATCAACTCCCATGTTGATCAGCTCCTGAAGAGCAATTGGGCAGTCTAAGGACTCTCGGCCGGTACGTCTGTGCTGACGGCTCTCATATAAGAATGGAAGGATTACAGTAATGCGGCGGGCCTTTCCACCAACAGCTGCAATGACGCGCTTTAAATCTGCAAAATGATCATCCGGTGACATATGGTTGGTATGTCCACATACAGAGTAGGTCAGGCTGTAGTTGGTAACGTCAACCATGATGTAGAGGTCGTATCCGCGGACAGATTGGTTGATCACGCATTTGGCCTCTCCGGAACCAAAACGTGGGGTGTACGGATGGATGATGTAGCTATCCTTGTGATAATCCTTAAAAGCGATTTCATTCTGATGCTGATGCTCGCGGTTCTCGCGCCACTTGTTCAGGTACTGGTCGACCTTCTTTCCAAGCTCTGTGCAACTGTCCGTAGGAATGATTCCTAAGGTTCCCTTCGGCATCGTCTCTAAAATTCTTTCGTCATTCGGCATGATGAATCCTCCATATGAATTATTTATACTTTAATGTGACTGACGTTTGCGAATGCGAATGTCGTCACCGAAAAGCTTGATGGTGGTGTAACTGCTTAAAATACGGGATAAAGTACGTTCCGAGTAAATATCTGCGATCTGGTTCATACTTAGGTTGGTGGATATGATGGTGGATTTGTGTCGTAAAATCCGCTCATTCACACACAAGAAGAGCTGGGATGTCGTAAAGCTGTTGGACAGCTCCGTACCCAGGTCGTCGATGATGAGAAGGTCACAATCAAATATATTCTGATGTGCCGCAATAGCATCGGCGTCTTTGTCAAAAACGCCCTTGCTTAATATATCAAATAACTGAAACGCTGTAAAGTATATAACTGAGTAGCTTTTATCCAAAAGCTCCTTTGCCACGCAATTGGATAGAAACGTTTTGCCAACACCTGTTTCACCATATAGAAACAGATTCTTTGGCTTGTTGTCGAAATCATCAATGAACTTGTGACACTCAGCAACTGCGCTTCGGATCGTCTCAAGGGAAGTAAGTCCTGTGGCAGGATTCCGGTCAGAATCTGAGTAATAAGAGTAAGAGAACGTATCAAAGTTCTCCTTCTCCAAAATCTCACGGATGTTGGACTGTGTATAGATGCAGTTGATAATCGCCTGCTTTAAACAGTGGCACTTTTGCCCGCCGATATATCCGGTATCCTTGCAATCGGGACAGGTATAGATTGGTTCAAAATAATCAGATGGGTATCCGAGACGCTGTAGGAGAGCCTCCCGCTCCATGCGGTAATCCGCAATCTCGGCATGCAGCCGGTTAAGTGCGGCGCGGTCGCCATCTAACAGCTTCCTTGCGCATGCAACAGAACAAGAAGAAATTGCATGATCAATCTCCTCCAGACGCGGCTCCTTCAGATAGGCAAGGCGTGTGCGTTCATCCAATATGCGCTTGTTCTTTAATCTGCGGGCATCATAGCCACGCATGATCTCATCGTATTGTGAATTGCTAAGAGCCATTACAGCGGTATCCTCCGGAATTAGTGAACACTTGTTGTCAGAGCCATGCGCTCAAGCTGATCGTAGTCATAATCGCGCTGGCTGAAATTGTTGAATTTGTTTCTTGTCACGGTAACTGTCTTGCCTGATGTGGCGGTGCCGGAAGCAGCAGCCTTCTTCTCCTTGCCAAAAGCGGCGTCAAGCTGTTTGATATCATCCATAGTATGTACATGATTTTTGTGCCAATTATTCATGATAGAATCAGCATACTTAAAACTCGGCTGGTTTGTGGCCGCGATCGTTCTGTTGCAGGCCTCACCGATCAGTGTCAGGTCAAAGCCATACTCGCCGGTCCATTTGCGGATCATGGCAACCTCTGCATCGACAAGCTTTCGTCCGGTGATACCCATCGCTTTCATGACACCATAATAGACCTTGCTGCGCTCGGCGGTATTCTCCTTCGCCTCGGCAACGGTCGTAATTCCATCCTCACTCCAGCGCAGGGCAACCTTGTCCATGTAGTGCATGCTCGAATGTCCTTCACTGATGCAATACTCGACAAGAAAAACAATAAGCTCGGTAGAAAAATGAAGCTCGTCATACCAATACAGAACCGTGTTGATGTCGGTTGTTGCCATCGGGTGCTTCAGGTAAGTTTCAATGATAAAGAAAAGCTCAGAAATATTCGGGTTCTGGCGGAATTCCTTCACCTCATCCAAGGTATAATCCCTGCGGGAAGTCGTCTTTGAGATAACTGCGGCTTGTGGCTTTTTCGCCGGAGCAGCTGTGGAATCTGCCACATCAGACGCTGGGATGGAAGCACCCTGCGGTGCTGCGGATACGGAAGCAGAATATTCCTTATAATCACTGAGTGGGGACAGGAGCGTGATATCACAGAGCACCTTGTCCGGGCCGTAGCCGAGTAAGAGCAGGTGCATGCGTTCCCAATATTTTAATGCGCGCAAAACATCCTTCTCGGTATGGTTAAAGCAGTCAGCGATTGCTGAGATAGAGCACTCGGCTGCACTGCTGTTTAGATTTCTAAGTAAATACAGATATACCTTCACAAATTCCCCATTTGCTTCCGGCATATATCGGTCAATAAAAATATTTGGGATGCAAGTTATAGAATTAGGACAATCACTGTGTAGTTGAATGGTTGCCATAGTATTCCCTCTTTCTGTCAGATAAATCGGTCAAGGCTGCATACAGGTCTCGACCAGTCTGTCAGCAATTATAGCACAAAGCATACCCATTGAAAAGCAGAAAAAAGCCCGAAAATAGCGAAAGAACAAGGCATTTTGCCAACATACCCGAATGTGGATAACGTGGAAAAAGATACCTCAAAAAGCAGTTTATGCGGATAAATCGGGCATGTTCAAAGTTATAAAAAATCCACACTGTCTGTTGAAGATAATCAACAAATGCAGTGTGGATAATGTGGACAATTATTTGCCAAGGAGCGCCTCGCCTATTTCTACAACGTTTCCAGCTCCCATAGTTATCAACAGGTCCCCGTTTATACAATTTTCCAATAAAAATTTTTCAATCTCCTCGAAAGAAGGGAAGTAATAACACTCGGTTCCATGGGTTTTCAGTTTATCAAGAATGTCACGTGAACTGATTCCAATTGTATTTTTCTCGCGGGCAGCGTAAATATCAGCGAGGACAACAACATCCGCAAGAGAAAGAACATCCGCAAAGTCATCAAGAAATGCTTTTGTGCGGGAATAAGTATGCGGCTGGAATACTAATACAAGACGCTTGTGAGGATAGTTGGCTGCTGCGGTGAGCGTTGCACGTATCTCGGTTGGATGGTGGGCATAGTCATCAATGACCGTAACTCCGTCAATCGTTCCCTTGTATTGGAAACGGCGGTCTGCTCCGTGAAATGCCAAAAGCCCCTCCTGCATCCGGTCGAAGGAAATGCCGGCCTGTGTGCAGCATGCAACAGCGGCCAGAGCATTGGTAACATTGTGAATACCCGGGACACGAAGCTTTAATGTGCCAAGGGCTTTGCCCCTGTATACAACAGTAAAGCCTGCGCAGCCTTTATCGTCAAAGGAAATATCGGTTGCAGAAAAGTCGTTTTTGGCATCCAGGCCGAAGGTGACAACATCACAGGAAAGATCACCGGAAATTTCCTCGTAGTTGTCAATCGCTCCGTTAATGATCAATGTGCCGTCAGACTTTGTGTTCTCTGCGAAAAGCCGGAAGGAATGGCGCACATCGGCGAGATCTTTAAAGAAATCCAAATGTTCCGCCTCGACGTTGAGAATGATGCTGTACTTTGGACGGAAATTCAAAAAGCTGTTGGTGTATTCACATGCTTCGGTAAGGAAAGTCTCGGAGTCTCCAACACGGAGATTGCCACCGAGAGCTTCAAGAATACCACCCACGGAGATGGTGGGATCTGCGTCGGCTGCAAGCAGGATCTGGCTGATCATGGAAGTCGTAGTGGTCTTCCCGTGTGTGCCGGCAACTGCGATGGACTGCTCGTAATTGTCCATGATCTGACCGAGAAGCTCAGCACGCGTCAGCATAGGAATCTGCTTCTGCTTTGCGGCCTGCCATTCCGGGTTATCCTCACGGATGGCTGCCGTATATACAACAAGGTCAATGCCGTCCTGAATGTTGCCGGCACATTGCCCGTAAAAAATCTGTATGCCTTTTTCACTAAGATGGCGTGTCAGGTCGGATTCCTTGGAGTCGGAGCCGGATATGGTAAATCCTTCCTCGGCTAAGATCTCAGCGAGTCCGCTCATGCTGATACCGCCGATTCCGATGAAGTGTACGTGTATCGGATGATGAAAATTTAATTTATACATAAATGTTACCTGCCCATGAGTATTTGAATTACTTCCTTATAATTATAACCGTATTCTTGTAATTTGCAAATGAAAAGAACAGATGTAAAGTGAGTAAATATTGTGGAAAATGTCAAAAATTTCCATAAGGTCTACGAAAATTTGTGAAAAATGTTGAATGAGGGAGACGCTCATGCTATAATAAACATAATAATACACAGACAGAAGTAGCCATATTTGGTATTATCTGTAAAGTACGGCATACACATGAAGTAGGGTATGTCCATAAAGTATGATACAAGGAGTGATAACGTGATTAAAAAAGAAATGATAGCCATGCTTCTGGCCGGCGGGCAGGGAAGCAGACTTGGAGTATTGACCGCAGATGTTGCAAAACCTGCAGTCTCATTCGGAGGCAAGTACCGGATCATAGACTTCCCTTTGAGCAACTGCATCAATTCCGGAATTGACACAGTCGGTGTACTGACACAGTATCAGCCGCTTAGGCTTAACACACATATCGGGATCGGCATTCCGTGGGATCTTGACCGCAACAATGGGGGAGTAACCGTGCTGCCGCCATATGAGAGAAGCACGAACAGCGAGTGGTATACCGGTACTGCAAATGCGATCTACCAGAACCTGCGCTATATGGAGACCTACAATCCGGATTATGTGCTGATTCTTTCCGGAGATCATATCTACAAGATGGATTATGAGGTAATGCTCGATTTTCATAAGGAGAATCATGCGGACGTTACCATCGCAACCATGCCGGTCCCGCTTGAGGAAGCGAGCCGCTTTGGTATCGTGATCGCGGATGAAGACAAGAGGATCACAGAGTTTGAGGAGAAACCACAGAACCCGAGGAGCAACCTTGCTTCCATGGGTATCTACATATTCTCATGGCCGGTGCTTCGGGATGCACTTATTGCAATGAAAGACCAGCAGAGCTGCGACTTCGGAAAGCATATTATTCCATATTGCTTCGACCATCAGAAGCGGATGTTTGCCTATGAGTTCAATGGATATTGGAAGGATGTCGGAACTCTTGGCTCATATTGGGAAGCAAACATGGAACTGATAGACCTGATTCCGGAATTCAATCTCTACGAGGAATATTGGAAGATCTACACGAAGTGTGATACGATCGAACCGCAGTATATTGCATCAGAAGCCTATATCGAGAAGAGTATCATCGGGGAGGCCTGCGAGATATACGGAACCGTCATCAATTCTGTTATTGGACCGAATGTGCAGATCGGCCGGGGAACGGTAGTACGGGATTCTATCATCATGAAGGATACCGTTATCGGGGAGAATACAAATATCACAAAGGCAATCGTTGCAGAGAACTGCAGAGTCGGAAATCAGGCCGAGCTTGGAATTGGTGAGGAAGCTCCGAATAAGCTCAATGCAAGCATTTATTCCTTTGGTCTTGTTACCATTGGCGAGAACTCTGTGATACCGGATGGAGTAAAAATCGGCAAGAATACTGCAATCTCTGGTGTTACGGATAAATCCGACTACCCGGACAACGTTCTGCTTGGCGGAGAAGTAATCATTAAGGCAGGTGACAATAAATGAAAGCAATCGGTATAATTTTAGCAGGTGGCAACAGCAACCGGATGAGAGAACTGTCCCGCAAACGTGCGATTTCCGCAATGCCGGTCGGAGGAAGCTTCCGCTGCATCGACTTTGCGCTCAGCAACATGAGCAATTCGCATGTTCAGACAGTTGCGGTGCTGACACAATACAATTCCCGTTCCCTGAACGAACATTTAAGCTCTTCCAAGTGGTGGGACTTCGGAAGAAAACAGGGAGGTTTATATCTGTTTACTCCGACTGTGACTGCGGAAAACAGTGATTGGTATCGCGGAACAGCAGATGCGATCTATCAGAATATCGACTTCTTGAAGAGACGTCATGAGCCATACGTTATCATTTCAAGTGGTGACTGCGTTTATAAGATGGATTACAACGAGATTCTGGATTACCATGTAGAGAAAAAGGCCGATATCACAGTTGTCTGCAAGGACATGCCGGCACAGAGTGATGTCAGTCGCTTTGGTGTCGTCAAAATGAACGAAGAATCCCGGATTATTGACTTCGAGGAGAAACCGTTGGTTGCACAGTCCAACACCGTGTCGACCGGTGTGTATGTGATCCGCCGCCGTCAGCTGATTGAGATGCTTGAGAAGGCAGCTGAGGAGAACAGGTACGATTTTGTCAATGATATTCTGGTACGTTATCGCAGTGTGAAGCGTATTTTTGGATTTAAGATAAAGACATATTGGAACAACATCGCATCAGTAGAGGATTATTACCAGACGAACATGGATTTCCTCAAACCGGATGTGAGAAACTTCTTTTTCCGTCAGGACCCTAAGATATACTCTAAGGTAGATGACCTTCCACCGGCAAAGTATAATGTCGGATCTGAAGTCAGCAACAGCTTGATCTCCAGCGGCTGTATCATCAACAGCAAGGTGGAGAATTCGATACTGTTCAAGCAGGTATTTGTCGGGAAGAATTGTGTGATCAAGAATTCCATTATCCTGAATGGTGCATACATCGGGGACAATACACATGTAGAGAACTGTATTGTGGAAAGCAACGGAACCTTGATGCCGAATACATATTATTGTGGGGATGATGGTATCAAGATCGTATCAGAGAAGAATGAACGCTATATATTGTAATCGGGTAAAAGGGGGATGGACGACATGCAGATAACCGATGTGCGTATCCGCAAAGTAGAAAAAGAAGGTAAGCTGAAAGCGGTAGTTTCCATTACGATTGATGATGAATTTGTGGTACATGATATTAAGGTCATTGATGGGGAGAAGGGCCTGTTCATTGCCATGCCGAGCAGAAAGGCAAGCGATGGGGAGTATCGGGATATTGCACACCCGATTAATTCCGGGACGCGGGAACAGCTTCAGAATCTGATTCTTGAGCGGTATCACGAGGAACTTGCAGATGAGGCATAATGCATCTGCGGGCATGCAGATATAATTAGAACCATGGATACTGGCTGTCACTTCGGAGGGGGTCCGAGGTGGCAGTCTTTTTCGTTTGACGCTCTTTGCAAATGATATTATAATTTGTATGTTGTCTTGACAATAAGACAGCAGGAGGATAAAAACATGTTTTTGATAGCGGGACTTGGTAATCCGGACAAAAAATATGAACATACACGCCATAACATCGGATTTGATACACTTGATGTGCTGGCAGATAAATATAATATCAATATCAATGAAAAAAAGCATAAGGCATTGTGTGGAACCGGTGCCATTGAAGGCGTAAAGGTACTTCTCGCCAAACCACAGACCTATATGAACCTAAGTGGGGAGAGTATCGCAGAGATCATCAATTTCTACAAGATCGATCCAGAGAGTGAAATGATCGTGATCTATGACGATATTTCCCTTGAGCCGGGAAATATCCGCATACGCAAAAAAGGAAGTGCCGGTGGGCATAATGGAATTAAGAATATCATAGCAATGACAGGAACACAGAACTTCATGCGTATCAAGGTCGGCGTCGGGGAAAAGCCGCAGGGCTGGGACCTGGCAGATCATGTTTTGGGAAGGATGGATAAGGAAGACAGAAGCCGTGCGGAGGATGCAATGGCGGATGCGGCACAGGCAGCCGTCCTCATGATGCATGATGAGACGGACAAGGCGATGAATCTGTATAATTCCAGAAAATAGGAGCAAACGTGAAAGCTTTTTTAGAACCTCTCCGCGACCTTTTGGGATTTGCGGATATGACAAAACAGGCGAAAAATGCCGGACTGGTGA
Source organism: Agathobacter sp. (assembly GCA_050873865.1). Lineage (GTDB taxonomy): Bacteria > Bacillota > Clostridia > Lachnospirales > Lachnospiraceae > Roseburia. Next base: position 20,873 of record JBNMJQ010000005.1, read on the forward strand.
CAATATCCGGCTGTATTGACGCACAAAAGCCTCATATGATCTATGCATGTAACAATGGTCGGAAGAACAAGATCATTGTTACTTTTCATGAGCAAAAAGCGAAGGAACTGTACGAAGACTATCAGTTTTTTGACCCGGATGCCGTATATTATCCGGCGAAGGATGTACTGTTTTATCAGGCGGATATTCGTGGAAACCTGTTGACGGCACAGCGTATTTCGGCTTTGAAAGCGATTCATGAGCAGGAGCAGGTGACGCTTATCACGACGTTCGACGCACTGATGAATACAATGGCACCACCGGAAAAAATCTGGAATTCCATTCTTCGGATTGCACCGGGGGATACGCTTGATCTGGAGAAGACAACGGCGCAGCTGGTCCGTATGGGTTATGAAAAGGAATATCAGGTGGAAAACAGCGGACAGTTTGCTGTCAGAGGCGGAATTCTTGACATCTTTCCGCTTACGGAGGAGCAGCCGGTCCGTATTGAACTGTGGGGGGATGAGATAGACACCATCCGCTCGTTTGATGTGGAGAGTCAGAAGTCGATTGACAATCTGGATGAGGTGATCGTTTATCCGGCGTGTGAGTTGGTGCTGGGGGATGAGGAACTTCAGGCGGGCATTGCACGTTTAAAGGAAGAAGCAGAACGTGTATCGGCAGATCTTAGAAGAAACATGAAGACAGAAGAAGCCTACCGCATGAAATCAATGGCGGATGAGCTTGCTGAGCAGTGGGGAGAGCTTTCTTTATATGCGGGAATTGATGCATATTTATCTTATTTTACGGACAAAAGGGTGTGCCTTTTAGACTTCTTTGACCCAGAGGATACGACGATCTTTCTGGATGAGCTGGGCAGATGTGTAGAGCGGGGACAGCAGACGGAAGTTGAGTTCTCCGAGAGCATGAAGCAGAGGCTTGCAATGGGGTATATTCTGCCGGGACAGATGAGGGAACTCTTTCTACAGAAGGAGATCATGGGGAAGCTTGCAAAGTTCTCCTGCGTGGCGGTGGCGGCACTTGATGTAAAGACATATGGACTGAAGTCAAACGGTCAGTTTGCAATCCACGTAAAAAGCGTAAGCGCATACAACAGCAGCTTTGAACTCCTTGTAAAGGATTTGAAACGCTATGGCAAGAACGGCTACCGTATTATATTGCTCTCCGGCTCAAGAAGCCGTGCAAAGCGATTGGCGGAGGATCTGTTTCATGAGGGACTGAGCAGCTTTTACACGGAAGACTATGACCATGAACTCCTTCCGGGGCAGATCATGGTCTGCTATGGCAAGGTAAAACGCGGATATGAATATCCAATCCTGCCGTTTGCGGTAATTACCGATACGGATATTTTTGGTGCGGAGCACAAGAAGAAAAAGCGTCATCGCACATATGAAGGAGAGAAGATCCAACAGTTTACGGATCTTTCCGTTGGGGATTATGTTGTCCATGAAAATCATGGACTCGGTATTTACCGCGGCATTGAGAAGATTGAAGTAGATAAGAAGGTTAAGGACTACATTAAGATTGAGTATTCCGGCGGCTCCAATCTGTATATCCTTGCAACACAGCTGGAACTGATCCAGAAATATGCCGGAAAAGATGCAAAGAAGCCAAAGCTGAATAAGCTCGGCGGGCAGGAATGGACGAAGACAAAGAGCAGGGTACGGGGAGCTGTCCAGCAGATTGCACAGGATCTGGTCAATCTGTATGCTGTCCGTGAGGAGAAAAATGGTTTTGTCTATGGCCCGGATACCGTTTGGCAGAGAGAATTTGAGGAGTTGTTTCCGTTTGAGGAGACAGAAGATCAGATCCTTGCAATCGAGGCAACCAAGAAAGACATGGAAAGCCCGAAAATCATGGATCGTCTGATCTGTGGAGATGTCGGATACGGAAAGACGGAGATTGCGATAAGAGCTGCCTTTAAGGCAGTTCAGGAGAATAAGCAGGTGGCTTATCTGGCACCGACAACGATCCTTGCCCAGCAGATTTATAATACATTCTCACAGCGCATGAAGGATTTCCCGGTAAACGTGGATCTGTTATGCCGTTTCCGGACTTCGGCAGAGCAGAAAAAGACGATCGAAAGGCTGAAAAAGGGACAGGTAGATATTATCATCGGGACACACAGGCTTCTATCCAAGGATGTGGAGTATAAGGACCTGGGACTTCTGGTCATCGATGAGGAACAACGTTTCGGTGTTGCACATAAAGAGAAGATCAAACAGCTGAAAACAAACGTGGATGTACTGACACTGACCGCGACACCGATACCGCGTACTCTCCATATGAGTCTGATCGGCATCCGTGACATGAGCGTGCTTGAAGAACCACCTATGGACCGTGTACCAATCCAGACCTATGTCATGGAATACAATGAGGAACTTGTCCGGGAAGCAATCACAAGAGAACTCGCAAGGGACGGACAGGTATACTATGTATATAATAAGGTAAAAGACATTGATGAGGTGGCAACAAAAATCCAGTCTCTTGTTCCGGAGGCAAATGTGGCATTTGCACATGGGCAGATGAAGGAGAATGATCTGGAACGCATCATGTACAACTTTATCAACGGAGATATCGACGTACTTGTCTCCACAACGATTATAGAGACGGGGATGGATATTTCCAATGTTAATACGATGATCATCCATGATGCAGACAATATGGGATTATCGCAGCTTTACCAGCTCCGGGGAAGAGTGGGAAGATCCAACCGTACCGCATATGCATTCTTAATGTACCGCCGCAACAAGATGCTAAAGGAGATTGCAGAGAAACGCCTGGCTGCGATCAAGGAATACTCAGAACTTGGAAGCGGATTTAAAATTGCCATGCGTGATCTTGAAATCCGGGGCGCCGGCAACCTGTTAGGTGCAGAGCAGAGCGGACATATGGAAGCAGTCGGATATGACCTGTATTGCAAGATGCTGAATGAAGCAGTAAAAGAGGCAAAAGGCGCTGCACCGGCAGAACAATTTGACACCTCCATCGACGTTGTGACCGATGCGTATATTCCATCCGGTTATATTGCAAATGAACTGCAAAAGCTGGACATCTATAAAAGGATTGCAGGCATTATGGACAGTGCGGAGGCAGATGAGATGTTAGAGGAACTTATCGACCGTTTTGGCGAACCGCCGAAATCAGTGCTGAACCTGCTTGCCATAGCATGTCTCAAAGGCCGGGCCCACCGGTTATATGTGCAGGACATTGTGCAGAAGGGAAATGAAATCAAGCTTGTCATGTATGAAAAGGCAGGCATTAACCCGGCAGGTATTCCGGGACTTATCACACAGCTGTCCCCGGCTCTGCGGTTTGCCGCAGAATCGAAAAACCCGTATTTTATTTACCAGATGCAGGCAAACTCCAGAGACAGGAACCAGAATGTACTTGAAACACTTGAGACAATACTTAAAGCCATGGAGGAGAAGCTTCTGGGTGATGGCACTTCTGGCACCTGAATGCAGACGCAGCTTTGTGCGGATGAAGGTGATTTGCAGGAAGCATAAAAAATAGTTGCCAGTTGCATCAAAAAGCACTATAATATATCGAGCAATCTTGTGTAAAATGAGAAAAGCCATTTTAGGAGGAACCATGAATACAAAAAAATTAGCGGCATTATGTCTGACAGGAGCACTTGCTGTTTCTGCGCTGACAGGATGCGGAATCAATAAAAACGCAACAGCAGCGTCTTTTACAGACGGAACAACAATTACAATGGGATTTACAAATTTTGTAGTCCGTTATCAGCAGGTCGTAGCCGATTCATTCTACCGTCAGATATTCGGAGATGATGTCTGGACCAAGGATGTTTACGGAAATGGAACAACGATGGCAGATACCGTTAAGAGCTCTGTGATGGACAGCCTGCATGAGATGTATACGTTAAAGAACCATATGGCTGACTATAATGTATCATTGACAGATGAGGAAAATACAGCAATCGCAAATGCGGCGGATGCTTTTCTTGCCGGAAACGATTCCGATACATTAGACGAAATCGGTGCGAGCCGTGAATCTGTTATTGAATTTTTGACCTTACAGACAATTCAGAGCAAGATGAAGAATGCAATCTATGCAACCGCTGACACGAACGTATCTGACGAAGAAGCGAATATGCGTGCATACACAATGCTCACATTTTCTACCGCAGGCACTTATGACGAGGACAATAACCTTGTAGAGCTGACCGGCGAGGAGAAGGCTGCAATTGAGACCGAGGCTGCTGATATCTATGCAGAGATCACCGATCCGGCAGATCTCGAGACTGTTGCGGAAGCACATGATGTAAAGCCGACTACCGGTACATATGATGCGGACAATACAACCCTTGATGAGGATGTCAAGACAGCGCTTGACGCGTTACATGAGGGAGAGCTATCACAGCTTATCACAACAGATTCCGCAATTTATATTGTGCGTCTGGACAAGGAGACGGATGAGGAGGCAACCGCATCCAACCGCGAGTCCATTATCAAAGACCGCCAGACCTCTTTGTATGATGAGGTTCTTGCCGGATGGCAGGAGAATGATGGCTGGAAAGTAAATGATAAGCAGATCGCAAAGATCCAGCTCAAGAATACATTTTCACAGCCGGCTTCTGAGGACACGGAGTCAACGGAAGATACAGAGTCAACCGATGCGGCGGATGATACAGAAGCAGCGGATGATACGCAGACAACAGAAAGCACAGAAGCAGCACAAGAATAAGAATATGTCAAAGAACAACATTGTACTGATTGGCATGCCGGGCGTGGGAAAGAGTACGATCGGCGTGATTCTGGCAAAGGAACTGGGATACCGGTTCCTGGATGCAGACCTGCTCATTCAGCAGCAGGAGGGGAAACTTTTGCGTGAGATCATCGCAGAAGAAGGGACAGAAGGATTTATTGAGGTAGAAAACCGCGTAAATGCAGGAATATGCGCGGAACGTACGATTATAGCTACTGGGGGAAGTGTCGTATATGGAAAAGAGGCTATGCGGCACCTGAAAGAAATCGGAACGGTTATATATTTGGAGCTGTCGTTTGACGCAATACAGGATAGACTTGCGGATATCAAGGGCCGCGGTGTTGTGTTAAAGGATGGGCAGACGCTTTATGATCTGTATGAGGAACGCATTCCTTTGTACAGGAAGTATGCGGATGTGACGATCTCGGAAGAGAATCTGAATATTGAGCAAACTGTTCAAAAATTATTAGAACAATTCCAATGATTGAATATGATGTAGTGTAAGAGTTCGTTGAGGTGTAAAATGGAACAGTATGTGATTAAGGGAGGATCTCCTTTATATGGTGAGGTAGTGATCGGCGGTGCAAAAAATGCAGCGCTGGCGATTCTTGCTGCCGCAATCATGACCGATGAGACCGTTACAATTGATAATCTGCCGAATGTCCGCGATATTAATGTCCTTTTGCATGCCATTGAGGAGATCGGTGCGCATGTGGAACGTGTAAATCCACATAAGGTAAAGATCAATGGTTCATTTATTCAGGATGTAACTGTTGACAATGAATTTATCCGCAAGATCCGTGCGTCTTACTATCTGATCGGCGCGCTGCTTGGCAAATATAAGAGAGCTGAGGTTGCCCTTCCGGGTGGATGTGATATCGGAAGCCGTCCGATTGACCTTCACATGAAAGGATTCCGTGCGATGGGAGCAACGGTAGACATCAGTCATGGACTTTTTAAGGTGTCAGCAGAACAGTTAAAGGGAACACATATTTATCTGGATAAAGTGTCTGTCGGAGCCACAATCAATATCATGATGGCTGCGGCAATGGCTGAAGGCAAAACAGTAATCGAGAACGCTGCAAAAGAACCGCACGTTGTTGATGTTGCCAACTTCTTAAACAGCATGGGAGCAAACATCCGCGGCGCAGGTACGGATGTTATCAGGATTGTCGGTGTAGAGAAGCTACATAAGACAGAATACTCCATCATACCGGATCAGATCGAGGCCGGAACATTTATGTTCGCGGTTGCGGCAACCGGTGGGGATGTTCTTGTAAAGAATGTTATTCCGAAGCATCTTGAAGCAACAACCGCGAAGCTGATAGAGGTTGGATGCCAGGTGGAAGAATTTGATGATGCTGTCCGTGTCGTTTCAAATGGAAAGCTTCAGCACACACAGGTCACAACCCTTCCGTATCCGGGATTCCCGACAGATATGCAGCCGCAGATGGCTGTCCTTTTAGGAATTGCATCCGGAACAAGCACGGTAACGGAGAGCATATTTGAGAACCGCTTTAAGTATGTGGATGAGCTTACCCGCATGGGAGCAGAGATCAAGGTGGAGAGCAACATTGCAATCATAACAGGCGTTCCGAAATATACCGGAGCCCGTGTAAACGCCCCGGATCTTCGCGCGGGTGCAGCACTTGTAATTGCAGGTCTGGCAGCAGACGGCATCACAGTGGTGGATGATATCTATTATGTGGAGCGCGGCTATGAGGCACTCGAGGAGAAGCTGACCAGCCTTGGAGCGAAGATTGAAAAGGTTGACAATGAAAAGGACTTGCAGAAGTTTGTTTTGAAGGTTTCATAACACAGAAGTGTTTATAAAGAAAAGAAAGCAGGAGGCTGATCGATAAGATCAGCCTCCTGCTTGTTTGTGTAGAAATTGCTGTTATATAATCGCTTTGATATACAGGTCCCGGTTTGTCGAGAGATCCAGACAGGAATTGTCGTCAAATTGGACGATCGGACGGGACAGGTCATTCTGGTTGAGCATTACGATGTTGCAGCCACGGCCATCGTTAAGTACAACACGGTTGTTCTGATAGGTTGCCGCAATCTGTTTTAAGAACGTAAGCAGATAGCGGGTGTTGTATTTCTGGTAGCCATCCTTTTCAAAATTCCCAATTACCTGAAATGCACACAAAGGAGCACGGTAGGAGCGTGCAGCGGTCATCGCGTCATATACATCGGCAATTGCGATAATCATTGCAAACGCATCAATGTTATCCTCTGTAAGATGGGATGGATAACCGGAGCCATCGCACCGCTCATGGTGCATAAGAGCAGCCTTCTTGATGCGTGGATCAATGCTTTGGTATTTCAGTATATCGTATCCGTAGCGCGGATGATTCTTGATCAGTGCGAATTCTTCATCTGTCAGGGAACCGGATTTGTTGAGGATCTCCTCCGGAACCTTAACCTTTCCGATGTCATGCAGCAGGCCTGCAAGCGTCAGGATTTTCAGATCGTGCGCGTCCATCTTCAGCCAGCGGCCGATCATTCGTGCGATCAGGGCAACATTGACACTGTGCGCATAGACAGAATCATTGATGGTGCGGGTATTGTTGAGCATGTCAAAAAGTTCGGTAATGGTATTGCGTGAGCGGAACAGATCCGCAACGCAGTCGAGCAGCGCATCCGGCTCAATCTCTTTTCCGTAGTCAACGATGTCGGTAAACACTTTTTTCAATTCTTCCATCGCCATCGCGTACTGCATCTGGAAGGTGTGGAATGCATCGGAAGAAGCAACCTTCTGTTTGGCTGTCTTGACTTCATTTATGTATGTACGTGGCTTCGGAGGTTCAGGAACCGGCGCACTGGCAGCAGTATTTGGAACCGGTGCAAAGGTTGTATCCTCCCCCTCGACAACAGCGGAAGCAACACGGTAGAGCTTCATGCGGTTGATAAGCTGTCTGGTAATTTCAGAACCGGCAGGAGCAAGAACCTGTCCGCTCGGTGTTATTACAGCTTCAAGCAGTTTCATTCCCGGTTGTAGATCATATGGCTGAAGTGTTCGCATGACAATTCCCTCCCATAACATACTCTAATATTGTAGTATAAAATTTGTGCTTACGAAAGTCAATAAAATTTACCCTTGACAAGTTGACCAAATGGATGTATTGTATGACCGAGATTTGAAAATTCTATATTGTATTTTTCTCTTATTCAGAGTGGTGGAGATACATAGGATCTATGAAGCCACGGCAACCCCGCATTTGCAGGAAGGTGCCTACCTGAGCGAGCAATCGAACAATAAGAGGATTTGATTATCTTGGTATTTGAATCCGCTTATTTGATAAGCGGATTTTTTTAATGGGATTTTTCCCGAAGATGCGTGAGATATCTCCATATTCCACGCAGATCGACAATTTTATTGAGAGGAGCACAAAAGAAATGGAGAAACGTTTATTTACATCTGAGTCCGTAACAGAAGGACATCCGGACAAAATGTGTGATGCAATATCTGATGCAATCCTTGACGCATGCATGGAGCAGGATCCTATGAGCCGTGTTGCATGTGAGACAGCAAGCTGCACAGGCTTTGTACTTGTAACAGGAGAGATTACCACGAAGGCACAATTGGATATCCCATCTATTGTCCGCAAGACCGTACTTGAGATCGGCTATGACGATGGCAAGAAAGGAATTGACGGCAATTCCTGTGCTGTTATGGTTGCGCTTGACCAGCAGTCCGCGGATATCGCCATGGGCGTTGACAAGGCACTTGAGGCAAAAGAGGGCGAGCTGACCGATGACCTTGACACAGGAGCCGGAGATCAGGGTATGATGTTTGGTTATGCGACCAACGAGACACCGGAGCTTATGCCGTATCCGATCGAACTTGCACACAAGCTTGCACTCCAGCTTACCAAGGTGCGCAAGGATGGCACATTGACTTACCTTCGTCCGGATGGCAAGACCCAGGTATCTGTTGAGTATGATGAGGCAGGAAAGCCGACCAGATTAGAGGCAGTTGTCCTTTCTACACAGCATGATGATGATGTAACCCAGGAGCAGATCCACGCGGATATCAAGAAATATGTATTTGATCCAATCCTTCCGAAGGAGCTGATCGATGCAGACACGAAGTTCTTCATCAACCCGACCGGACGCTTTGTTATCGGTGGACCACATGGTGATGCAGGACTTACCGGACGTAAGATCATTGTAGATACCTATGGTGGATATGCACGCCACGGCGGCGGTGCATTCTCCGGAAAAGACTGCACGAAGGTTGACCGTTCCGCTGCATATGCAGCCCGTTACGTTGCAAAGAATATCGTTGCAGCAGGCCTTGCAGAGCGTTGCGAGATCCAGCTGTCCTATGCAATCGGTGTTGCACAGCCGACCTCTGTTATGGTTGACACCTTCGGCACCGGAAAACTATCCGATGAGAAGTTAGTTGAGATTGTCCGCAACAACTTTGATCTGCGCCCGGCAGGAATCATTAAGATGCTTGATCTGCGCCGACCGATTTACCGGGGAACCGCTGCATACGGGCATTTCGGACGTACTGATCTTAACCTTCCTTGGGAGGCAACAGATAAGGCAGAGACATTGAAGAAGTATCTTTAATTTATGCTTTTTTAACAAAAAATTAACGAAGTACTTTTGCTTTGCATAGAAGCACATGCTATAATGTACGCATACATATTGGGTGTATGCGTACATTTTTTGTTATGGAGAATTACACATATGAAAATGAAAAATAAACTTATCATTTCTTTTTTTATTGTAATCTTTATACCGATTATCCTGTCGATTGTGGCACTTTCGGTATTCCAGAAGCTGCAGACAAGAACAATCGAGCAGGCATACGGCATACGTGATGCGGAGGGATATTCGCTGACCAGCTCCGTACAGCTTTTAAACCGGATGACAGAGGAAGAGTATGACCAGCTGTTTTCTGACAGTGTGGAAAGGCCAACAGTACTTGAAGATGAACATTATCTGTCCACTGTCAATGAGGGACTGCAGGATGCAAATTCCTACCTGGTCGTAAAGAAAAAGAACCAGGTTTTGTTCAACGGAGGGCAGGACAATGCGGACCTGATCGAAACACTTCCAGAGTGCAAAGGAGTTTCGGAAAATGACCGGGCCTCGAACTATGTGGACGGGGATCGTGAAGTTCTTGTCAAGCAGATTGATTTTTTCTTTGACGATCAGACGCCCGGAACGATCTATATTGTTACCGGAATTGAGGAGATGGTGCCGGAACTGCGCCATTTCTTCCTCAAAATTGTGATCTCGATCATTGTGATCCTTGTATTTACAGCCTTTTTGATGATCGGATGGATATACAGCAGCCTTGTCACCCCACTTAAGAAGCTGCAGGTTGCAGCAGAGAATATCAAGAATGGCAATCTGGATTTTAACGTGGATGTAGGTGGCGATGATGAGATTGGACAATTGGGGGTCGCGTTTGAAGAGATGAGGCTCCGCTTAAAGGACAATGCAGAGGAGAAGATCTCGGACGAGAAAGAAAACCGCGCACTCATCAGCAATATCGCCCATGACCTGAAAACACCGATCACCGCAGTCAAAGGATATGCGGAGGGAATCATCGATGGTGTGGCAAACACGCCGGAGAAGGTGGATAAGTATGTGCGGACCATCTACAACAAGGCGAACGAGATGGATACGCTGATCAATGAGCTGACGCTCTACTCTAAGATTGATGCGAACCGTATTCCGTATAACTTTGCCAAGATCAATGTCAGCGAATACTTCCAGGACTGTGTTGAAGAGATCGGACTCGATCTCGAGGCAAAAGGAATCGGGCTTGCATATTACAATTATGTGGATCCGGATGTGATGATCATTGCCGATCCGGAACAGCTCCGCCGTGTGATCAATAATATTATCAGCAATTCTGTCAAATATATGGACAAGAAGAATGGATTTATCAATATCCGCATCAAGGATGTCGGAGACTTCATCCAGGTGGAGCTGGAGGATAATGGCCGGGGCATTGCACAGCGTGATCTCCCATATATATTTGACCGGTTTTTCCGTGCGGATGCATCCCGCAATTCGGCAACGGGCGGAAGCGGCATCGGGCTGTCCATCGTAAAGAAGATCATCGACGACCACGGTGGAAAGATATGGGCGACAAGCAAAGAGGACAATGGAACGACAATGTACTTTGTAATCCGTAAATACGAGGAGGTTTATAGCAATGAGCAGAATATTGATTGTTGAAGATGAGGTAGATATCGCAAATCTTGAGAAGGACTATCTGGAGCTGAGCGGCTTTGAGGTCCAGATTGAAAACGACGGGACTTCCGGGCTGGCAAGAGCGCTCGCGGAGGACTTTGATCTGTTTATTTTGGATCTTATGCTTCCGGGAATCGACGGCTTTGAGATCTGCAAGGAGATCAGGGAGAAGAAAAATATGCCGATTCTTATGGTTTCAGCGAAGAAGGATGATATCGATAAGATCCGCGGTCTTGGATTAGGTGCAGACGATTATATCACCAAACCATTTTCTCCGAGCGAGCTTGTTGCCCGCGTCAAAGCACATCTGGCACGTTATGAACGCCTGATCGGAAGCAATACCGTGGAGAATGACATCGTTGAAATCCGCGGTATCCGAATTGATAAGACCGCACGCCGCGTCTGGGTCAATGGGGAGGAGAAGCAGTTTACCACCAAGGAATTTGACCTTCTGGTATTTCTGGCAGAAAATCCAAACCATGTATTTACCAAGGAAGAACTGTTCCAGCGCGTCTGGGATATGGAATCCATCGGCGATATTGCAACTGTCACCGTACACATCAAAAAGATCCGTGAGAAGATAGAACTAAACACCGCAAAACCACAGTATATTGAAACAATCTGGGGGGTTGGATACCGGTTTAAGTTGTAGGGACGTTCCTTTTGGCACAAGGAGCGCCCATTGGCTTAAAAATATAGTTTTTTGCTTTTTCTCTTTACCATACTGATGCACATATGCTACACTTAAAAAAGCTGTAGGATTTGCTTGATCACGAAGGAGAAAAAGGATGGGAAGAACAATCAAAGGGAAGGTAACGATACAGACGATCGTGTATCTGCTTGTAGCGCTTGCGGTCTGTGAAATCGTAAGTGTTGTTACTTTAAATCGCAACATGACCTCACAGAGCCAGATGTATATCCGGGCCGAGGCACAAAACAATGCAGCAGTTGTAAATGAGTGGCTTCTTGAGCAGGGAAACATCATGCATACCATCACAGATGCTATCGCATTTATGAACACGAAGGATACCGACCAGATCATGGATTATCTGGAGCAGAATCTCAGCGAGAATAAGGACGCTCTGATGTACTATCTGTGCTTTGGCTATGATGGAGGAGTATTCCCGGCAGATCATTCCACGCTCGACCTAGATCCAACGACAAGAGATTGGTGGAAGCAGGCAATTGCAAAGAATGGTCTGATCTATATAGCTCCTTATAAGGATTTTGCGAGCGACAACATGGTTGTAACGATTGCGGAACCGCTTCAGCTGCAGGGTGAGCAGGCAGTATTTCTTGCGGATATTACGCTGGATACGCTGACCGAGCAGGTAAAAAAAGTCAGCTCAGATGCCAATCTGCAGGGCTTTCTGCTTGATGCGGATGGCAATGTAGTGTCTCATCCGAATGAAGATTTTCTGCCGAAGGAGGAAGGAAATACAGTCCTCTCGGATGCACTCGGTGTGGAGGTGCGTCAGGCAGCACAGATGAGGGACTATGACGGCAGGGCAAAGTTTGTAAGTACGGCAGACATTGAGGCGACCGGCTGGGTATTTGGAGTTACTGAGGATCAATCTGTCGTGACTGCGCAGGTTATGAAGAACATCATTGTTGTTGTACTCCTCGGCATTATCATGATTCTAGCGGTAGCATTGCTTACGGTACTCAGCGTAAAGCGTAGCCTTTTACCGATGGAGAACATGAAGAAATTCATTAAGGAAAAGGTAATCGGAAGTGCTAATTGCAGGAAACAGAAGAACGAGACTGCAGAGATCCAATATCTGATAGATGAAATGGAAGACAAGTTTATCGGGGTAATACGGCAGACAAAAGCGGAGTCGGGTAATATCCATCAGCGGATGCAGGGAACCAATGACAAGGTTGTATCTATCAGCGAGAATATTATGGAGATTGGCGCTGCAATGCAGGAGACCGGTGCGAACATCGATTCGCAGACGGCCAATATTGAGAAAATCGATGAAACCTGCAAACAGGCAACGCAGGATATCAGCAAGCTGTCAGATGATGCACAGGAGATGGCGGCTAATGCAAAAGAGGTTGTACTCCGGGTTGAACGGGTTACGCGTGAACTGTTGGAGGGAAAGAACAATGCAATCCATATGGCGGCTGACAGCAAGGAACGGATGAAGAACGCCATGGAAAGCGCAAAGGTTATTTCAGAAATAACAAGTGTTTCCGCTGCAATACAGGAAATCGCAACACAGACCAATCTGCTTGCTTTGAATGCGTCAATTGAAGCAGCCAGAGCAGGGGAAGCCGGCAAAGGCTTTGCAGTGGTGGCGGATGAGATTAAGAAGCTGAGCGAGGACACCAATGCAGAGATCAATAAAGTAAATGCACTTACCGCAAAAGTTACGGAGAGTGTGCAGGCTCTTTCCTCAGAGGGGGATGGGGTACTCGCATTTATAAATGGCACGGTCATGCAGGACTACGACAAGCTGGAGGTTCTGGCGAACGACTATAAGAAAGATGCCGGGTACTATAATCAGGTCAGTGAAAGCCTTGGAATCAGTGCAAAAAATGTAAGTGATTCTGTCAACTATATAAATGAGATGATTGACTCTATCAGCAGTGCACAGAAGGAATTGTCAGATGCGGCGGCGAGTGTCAATTCGAACCTGCAGCAGATTACCTACTCAAGTGAAAACATGTCGAAAGAGACGGAAGAAGTTCTTGAGAGTGTTGGAGCTTTGCAGGAGACGATGCAGAACTTTGAGGTATAAAAGCGGGGGCGTTCCTATTCATGGGGAGCGCCCTTTTATCTTTGACAGGAGTAGAAACAATGGAAATCATATATGAGGATCAGGCAGTAATTGTCTGTTACAAGCCGGCAGGAACCGCGACACAGACAAAACGGCTGGGACAACAGGATATGGAGAGCCTGCTTAAGAACTACCGGGCATCGAAGCGGGAGAGTCCGTACATCGGCGTGATCCACAGGCTTGACCAGCCGGTAGAGGGAATTATGGTGTTTGCAAAGACACCTCAGGCTGCGGCGAAGCTGTCCGCGCAGGTGCAGGAGCGCAGCATAGGTAAGTTTTATTACGCGGTTGCACAGGCGTTTCCAGACGGAAAAGAGGAAGGTGTCCTCACGGATTATCTTCTCGCAGATAAGAAGAACAATAGCACCCGTGTGGTGCCACAAAAGACACCGCAGGCACAACGGGCAGAGCTTGCGTACCGGATCGTGGCTGCTGCCGGGAATGAGGCAGGGACGGTCACCGGATACGTCAAATACGATATCCACCTTCACACCGGACGTCATCATCAGATCCGTGTCCAGTTTGCCAGCCGGGGATGCCCGCTGCTTGGCGATCAGCGCTATGGAACAAAGACAGAAGGAACAGCATTGGCGCTGTGCGCCTACCGGGTAGCCTTTACACATCCGGATACCGGGAGAAAGATGGATTTTTCCATAACGCCGAAGAATCCGGCATTTGCAGAATTTGAATGATTTGAAGAATCAAAACGTGCATAATGAACAAGAATAGTAGTGGAGGATGAATTTATGTCTAAGATTGGTTTGGTATTGGAGGGTGGCGGCATGAAGTGCGCATATAGTGCAGGCGTGCTGGACCGCTTTCTGGAAGATGGAATACAATTCGATTATCTGATCGGCGTATCGGCGGGAAGCGCAAACGGCGTTTCGTATCTTGCCGGGCAAAAAGGAAGAAATAAGCGCTTTTACACCGAACATCTCAATGACAAGGATTATATGGGACTCCGGTGCTTCCGCAAGACAGGGAATATTTTCGGGCTGGATTATATCTATTCTACTTTGACAAACTCAGATGGTGCAGACCCGCTCGACTATGACAGATTGATGGAGAATCCTACCGAGTATGAGTTGGTTGCGACAAACGCGCTGACGGGAAAGGCAACCTTCTTTTCCAAGGAAAATTTCGTAAGGGATGACTATAAGGAGATCAAGGCAAGCTGCGCAATTCCGGCGGTCTGCAAGCCGGTAGTCATTGATGGAATCCCATATTACGATGGAGGAATCGCGGATTCCTTGCCACTTGCGCGCGCGTTTGAGCGTGGCTGTGATAAGCTGGTCGTTATCACCTCAAAAGCACGTTCCTATCAGCGCACACCGCAGAAATATCGTTGGTTTTACTCAAGAAGATGCAAGAAATATCCAAAGATCATTCAGCTGATGGATAACCATCATATCGCTTACATGGAGGAATTCCGGCAGATGTTTGAGCTGGAGGAGCAGGGCAGGGTGCTTGTGATCGCTCCGTCCAAGCCGCTCGATATATCTACATTTACAAAGGATGCTGCTAAAAACCAGGAGATTTACGATCTGGGCTGTTCGGACTATGACAGTCTGAAGCAGAGACTGAATACATTTATGGAAAGATGAAACGCAGCCGGGCCGCGGTTGCTTCCTTGACAATATAGGTCTTATGGCATAATATTATTGTATATTTGTGCTTTGCAAAAGCCAATCTATACAGATTGTCAAAGACAGGGGTTATTGGGGGAAGTCATGATCAATAAGTATTACAACGGCGTAATTGAACAAGTGCATGCAAAGGTCGGGAAGCCGGATAAGAATATTGTTATTGTAAATTACAACAATGATTTTTCTATCCGGGAACTCGAAACAGTAAAACGTTATTCAGAGGATCCGGATAACGTTTTCTTCATTTGGCATGAGTTTCCGTATGATCATGTCACAGGAGCGTATGAACCGTTCCTGGATATTATCTGCGATATGTACCGAATGTACATAGGCGGGGACTTTTCGCAGTTTCTGGAGGAGTGCGGGGTGTACTATCTCCAGAGGCCGGTGCTTTTATCGTACTATAACACCGGAATATGTGTCCGCGAGGAGAATGTGCTGTTAAATGAGGTAGAGTATGAGCAAAGCCAGATGACAGAGGCACTTGTCACAATGTTAAAAAAGGTGGCGGATGTCCATCCGGTCATGATGGTGTTAAACAGGTTTCATCTGGCCGCATTAAGCAGCATGAAGGTTGTACAGGCCCTGCTTTATGCACCATCTGACAATATCGGCATTGTCCTCGGCATCAATGAAACTAAGTTTGATGAGGATGAGACAGCAGAGGTATGGGGAGACATCATCGAAAAGGTGGAGGACAGCAGTCTACTTTATCACATCGGAAGTACCGGACAGAGACGTGTACAGTTCGGTTCTGAGGAGACAGAACTGATTGACTTTGATAAGAGCCTGGTCGCACTTGGCAACAACATCGAACTGTTAGATCTTGCACAGGCCAAACGGTTCTGTTCAAAGATAGAGCATGGTATCAAGTTCGAGGAGTATGCAATTCCTCAGGAAATCAAGCTAGACATATACTTAAAGTATGCCCGTGTATCCATTCTGCTTGGGCAGATGGCAAAGGCACTCGAGATTGTGGAGGACATTCTAAAGCTTGATGTTCCTTCAAAGACACATGCTATAAATTATGAGAGTGCATATCTGATCGCAACCTGCTATATGTATCAGGGAAAGCTTGACAATGCAGCCTCATATGCACAGATGGCAAAGGACGAGGCAGCGGAGAACGGAACGGAGGAAGAAGTATTCCGTGCAGAATTGCTTTCCGTATTGGCACAGATGTCGGGATGGTACAATATCTTTTTCTGCGTGCAGGATATTCCGATCAGTGAAACCTTCATCGAGAAGATGATGAAGTACAATTACAAGAACCATCTGGCGCACATGTATATCTATGCATATGATAACCGCCCGGAGGTGGTGGCAAAGGCATACCGCTCCGAAGCTGCCCTGTTTTATTTCAGCAAGGGAGTCGCCCTTGCAAAGGAAATCGGCAATGTACAATTGGTATATGCGGCATATCAGAAGAACATCATGATCGCATCCACCAACGGAATGAACGAGATCGCATTGCTGTATTCACTGCGCACCTATCAGTTTATGCGACAGAAACGTACGATTTTTGATGGCAGAATCCTGTGCGGAATCGGTTACAATCTGAGCGCACTTGGGTATAACGAGGAGGCGGAGATCTACTATAACCGCGCGATAGAGGTATTCTATAAGCTGCGTCTTCCACAGGATATTGCGGAGGTATACTATAACCGCGCGTTGAACAATATTATGTTAGACAGGTATGCCGAGGCAGAAAAGGATCTTCAGCTTTCTATGAAGGTTATCGAGAAGCTGCACTTAAATAGTTTAAGAGTGTGCAACCTTTCCAAGCTATATGCACTGCTGGCGCTCTCCTGCATTTTGCAGATGGATCAGTTCAACTGTGAACGCTATCTCTTTTCCTGCCGGCAGTTTCTGAATTACATCATCGCAAGAGAAAAGGAAAACGAAAATTCCGAAATCATACATGACTATGCAAAATGCGATGACGATATGTTCCTGTACACGTTTTCACAGGCGCTGCTTAATTACATGTCAGGGGACAATGATGCTGCGTTTGAGAATTATGAGAAGGCGGAGGAATACCTGAAAAAAGCAGAGGGTAACCAGTTCTTTATTTACCGTATCTACCGCAAGAAAAAGATGGCCCTGCTGGAACAGATGGGGCGCACGGAGCTTTATGAGAAGGAACGGGCCTCCCTGCAGCAGTACGAAGAAATGAATAAGCAGATGCGCACCAGCTTTTCTCTGGATATGCTTGGTGAGATACAGATGGAGGATCGTGGCCCATGCCGGATTCCGGAAGAAGAGGTGGAAACCCTTATCAAACAGGAAGGGCTGGCAAACGATTACCAGAACAACAAGCGTCAGATGGAGTTTATCTCCGCGTGGCAGAAGCTGATCGATGTGGCAGATATGGACATCAATGGCATGGTTGACAATGCAATCCATACCTTCATCAACCATTTCAGCACGGACCGCGTGCTGTATATCTGGTATGAGGGTGGTAAGCCGCGCGTGCTCTATAACGATACGAAGGTCGAGATGACGGAGGAGACAATCGCCGGAATCGAACGTGGAATGCGCGAATTTCCGCAGGGCTTTGCGGTATCCAAGATCAGCGACAGCTTCTTTGAACACCAGGATGTGATCTCGTACTTTGATGCGAATGATGTATGCTCATTTGTCGCTGTTCCATTTTATAAGAACAGGGAAATGTGCAGTCTTCTGATCGCTTATGTGCGTATGAAGGAAAACTGGCATTCTTCTATAGAGAAGTACATGCTCGGCGATGACGATCTGAATCTTTATCAGCTTTTGTTCCGTGAGCTTAATTATTCCATCAACCGCATGGAGGCGAATCAGAAAGTGCGCGAGATGAACCGCAAACTGCAGCTTGCTGCGGTCACGGATATGCTTACCGGTATCTATAACCGGGCAGGAATGTACGAGCAGATCCACAATTTCGCACAGTCCGGGGCGCAGGGAACCGGCCTTATGTTTATTGACCTGGATAACTTTAAGCATTATAACGATACCTATGGCCATGACATCGGGGATCTCATTCTTAAGGGAATGGCAAAGATCTTTACGGAGGTATCTAAGGACCAGGGATTTGTCTGCCGCTATGGCGGGGACGAGTTTATCATTTTCCTCGGCACAGATGATCCGCATGAACTGGAATATATCGCGAAGGAAATCTACAAGAAGATAGATGCAACGGAAGGATTTAAGGAGCAGATTGAATCTTATCTGGGTCATCCGATCACGGTGGATGAGCGGAGAAAGATCACGTGTTCCATCGGTATTGCCGCTGCACCGGATGTACATTCCGAGGAAGAAATCAACAGTCTTATCAAGCAGGCAGACGATCTGCTGTACTCGGTAAAGACTGCAGAAAAAGGACATTATGCATTTTTATGAGAATTAATTTGCCATTACATGTACAACAGATCATTCATACGCTGGAGGAACATGGCTATGAGGCATACGCGGTGGGAGGCTGTGTGCGCGACAGCCTGCTCGGACGGACGCCGCAGGATTGGGACATTACGACCTCTGCAAAACCGGAGCAGGTAAAGGCACTTTTTATGCACACGATCGACACCGGGATAGAACATGGCACTGTTACCATTATGATGGAGCGAACCGGATATGAAGTTACTACTTACCGCATTGACGGAGAGTATGAGGACGCCAGACATCCGAAGGAAGTTACATTTACGGCTGACCTGTATGAGGATCTGCGGCGCAGGGATTTTACGATCAATGCGATGGCTTACAACGAAACACATGGGCTTGTGGATGCTTTCGATGGGATAAAAGATCTTAACGAAGGCTGCATCCGGTGTGTGGGCGACCCAAGGGAACGTTTTACGGAGGATGCGCTTCGTATGCTCCGGGCAGTGCGTTTTGCAGCGCAGCTTGGCTTTGCTGTGGAGGATAACACAAAACAGGCAATCCGGGAGCTTGCCGGAACAATCGAAAAGGTCAGTGCAGAGCGGATACAGATGGAGCTTGGCAAGCTGCTGGTATCTGCGCATCCGCAGGAGATACGCATGGCATATGAGCTGGGACTTACCAAAGTATTTCTGCCGGAGTTTGATGTGATGATGCAGACCGAACAGCACAGCCGCCACCATATGTACACAGTAGGGGAGCATACGATCCACGCGCTGATGAACATCCGCGCAGACAAGGTTTTGCGCTTGTCAATGCTGTTACATGACGTTGCAAAACCGGCATGCGAGACAGTAGATGCCGAGGGAAACGCACATTACAAAGGACACCCGCAGGTGGGAGCTAAGATGGCGGAGGAAATCCTGCACCGGCTCAAATATGACAACGCAACGATTGATCAGGTATGCCGGATGATCCGTTACCATGATGACCGTCCACAGCTGTCAGAACGGACAGTAAGAAGAGCAATGAACCGGATTGGAACGGAAAATCTTCCGCTGCTGTTTGAAATCAAACGTGCAGATATTCTGGCACAGAGCTTATACGAACGGGAAGAGAAGCTGGCGTATGTGGACACGTATGAAGCTCTCTATAAGCAGATCCTAAGTCAGGGTGACTGCGTGACCAAAAAGGAGCTTGCTGTAAACGGAAAAGATCTGATTGCTATGGGAATGAAGCCTGGCCCGCAGATAGGCGCTGTCATTGATGAACTGCTTGAGATCGTGATGGATGATCCCGCGCAGAATACAAAAGAAAACTTATTGGTACTTGCACATAAAATCAGGACCCCTTTCATATGATAAACAGACATGAGGTTTCATATGGAGGGGGTTATTTGTATAGTCAGCCGGAAACAATTTTGGAACAATACGAACTTACAGTAAATGGAATTACAAAAGGCCGGGGCATTTATATATGTGATACGAGTCTTGGAATGAAGGCTTTGACAGCATTTCGGGGCTCCATGGAACGGGCATGGATGCTGGATAAAGTGCTTATATATTTAAAAGAGCAGAAAATTGCAGCAGAACAGCTTTGCAGGACAAAGGAGGGAGAGATACTTGCAAAGGATGATGCCGGAGGAAAATTTTTGCTGAAAGACCTGGTCTTGGGGAATGAGTGCAATCCCAAGAACATGCCGGATATGGTATGCGCGGTTCAGGCGCTGGCACGGCTTCATAGATGTCTGGAGCAATGTCCGGTAGAGATTCCCGAGCTGGCGGATAGCGATAAAGGCTCGCTCCGGTTTTTATACGAGAAGCATTATCACGAATTGGTCAAGGTAAAGAATTTTGTTAAGAGCCGAAAGAAAAAGAATGAGTTTGAAATGAAGTTCCAGAAAAATTATCCGCATTTTATGGAACAGGCAGAAAAGTCGGTTACGATGCTGGCTGCCTGTGAGACTAAGTGGAAGCAGCGTGGATTGTGCCATGGTGACTTCAATCAGCACAACGTGGTCTGCACGCAGAGTGGCTGGCAGATCGTCAATTTCGAGAATATGAACGTGAGCTTTCCGATGGCAGATCTGTGCAATTTCCTGCGCAAGATGATGGAGAAAAATGATTGGAACTTTGCGTTGGGGCAGCGGCTTCTTGAGGCATACGATGACGTAGATCCGTTGGATGCCAATGCGTATCGCCAACTGTATGTGCTCTTGCTGTTTCCGGAGAAATTCTGGAAATTGTCCAATCACTATTTTAATTCCCACAAGGCATGGCTGTCAGAAAGAGATATTGAAAAACTTGACCGGATGATGGAACAGGAACAGGCAAGAGAGCTCTTTTTGGAAAATCTGTTTTCAATTATCAGTTAATCATGTATACTTAGGCTATGAAGCATACAATCCGAAAAATACTTTTAATTACATATCTGATGATGGTGCTTATACTGTCAGGCGGATGCTCTTTGTCCGGAAAGAGAGATATTCCGGTAAATGCGGGCAATGTACCGGCCACAGCAGATGAGGAAAGCGGACAGGTGACAGAAGCACAGGAAAACAGGGAATTATATCTGATCACTGCAATCAATTCCTCGGAGGAGACGATACAGCTTTACCGGTATCACAATGGCAAAGAATACCGGTTTTCCTATGCGGTTGATACTGTATTCCGGGATAAATACGGCAAAAGATCCACGGTTTCCCAGTTCTATCCGGGCAAGGCAGTCACGATCGGGGATGCGGATGTCCATGGTAAGCTGTCTGAGGTCTCTGCGGCAGATGATGTGTGGATCTATGATGATATTGTCAGGTTCTCCGTTGATGAGAGCAAGGGAATCCTGCGGATAGCCGATACAAATTATAGGATAACCGCTGATACCAGAGTGTTTTCTGATGACAGCGAGGTGTCATTTTCTTCTATTTCGACAAATGATAAGCTATCTGTGACCGGGCAGGACAAAAATATCCTTTCCGTATGTATTACAACCGGACACGGAACCTTAAAGCTTACCAATACAGAATTGTTTGAAGGCAGTTTCCTGCAGCTTAACACAAATATTTTTGCGGAAATCACTCCGGAGATGGAACTTGAACTTCCGGAGGGCGAATATATGCTTACTGTCGCAAACAATGGCTGGGGTGGAAGCTGCAATGTAGAAGTTGTGCGTGGCGAGACAACGGAGCTGGACTTAGATACCATCAAGGGAGAGGGACCGAAATACGGAAGCATTCAGTTTGTGTTTGACGTAGAAGGCGCAATCCTTGAAGTGGACGGAGAGAAAGCCGACTACAGCGAACCGATAGAACTTCAGTATGGAAAGCACAGTCTGAGGGCACTTTGCAATGGATATGATGAGGTCAAAAAGTACCTTTTTGTCAATTCCGATGAGGCTACGATCATGATCGCACTAAAACAGGAGGAGAGCACGGAAACGGAAACCGCAAGCGAATCAGAAGCGGCAGACGGAACACAGACAGAAACAGAGACACAATCCGACACACAGACGGAAACGGATAGTGATAATATCTCCGAAGCGGATATCTTAAAAGATTATTTGTCAACATTAACAGAATTGATCAACGGCTTATGACGAATATGCTGAAATTAGCGTTTTTCCTTGACAAATGTGGAAAAAACAAGTATATATAATGATGTAAATAATTTGGGACGTGACTCGAATTATTATGAATATAAGAATCCAGAGGAGGAACTTTTTATCATGAACAAAGCAGAATTAGTTGCTGCAATTGCAGAGAAGGCTGAACTTTCTAAGAAGGACGCTGAAGCATCTGTAAAGGCATTTACTGAAGTAATCGCTGAAGAATTAAAGAAGGGCGAGAAGGTTACATTAGTTGGATTTGGTACATTTGAAGTATCTGAGAGAGCAGCTAGAACCGGACGTAACCCACAGACTGGTGCAGAGATGACTATCCCGGCTTCTAAGGCACCTAAGTTTAAGGCTGGTAAGGCTTTAAAGGATTCCATCAACTAATTTGATTGATATTTGAAGAATCAGAAGGACTTGTCCAATCGGCAGGTCCTTTTTCTTTATTGGAAAGCGGTAGACGGTTGTGAAGCACGTTCACATCCGAACCGATAAGCTATCCGCTTTACCCCCTCCCCCCTTTAGGAAAAAGTACCGCTGTTAATTGTGAAATTCTAATCCAACCGCTCCGGCGGTTTATTTATGAGTTCTGTCTTCTATAGGTTTGAACACTCCCGCCCGTCTATCCGTGAACAGCCGTGTGTGGAGTGTCAAAGCCAATATAAGACATAACCCTATCACCGCCGAAGTAGTTGAAAGAATTTCTACAATTTTTGCGGAATTGCTTTTTTCTAAAGGGTGGGGAGGGGAAAAACGGATTGCATGTCAACTAGGCTGCTGCGGTGGCTCACATGAGCCAGGTTTTTGCTATAAATTACGAGGGGAGTATGAGTGTGTATGAGACTTGATAAGTTTTTAAAAGTATCCCGTCTGATCAAACGAAGAACTGTTGCGAATGAAGCGTGCGATGCAGGCCGCGTTATGATAAACGGCAAGCCGGCAAAAGCATCCACCAATGTAAAGGTGGGGGATGAAATAGAGATACTTTTCGGTCAGAAATCTGTTAAGGTGCGTGTGCTTAATATTGCAGACACGACCAAAAAGGAAGAGGCGAAGGATTTATTTGAATATATTTCCTGATGTTGTCCTCGAAAATGGAATAATGAAGTGGACCTCCTAATATATTTGTTATATAGGAGGTCTTATTTTATGGAAGAAAATACCAGACAGGGGTCGCATAAAGCACTCCTGACAAATCGCAAGAATGGAAGCTTCACAGGAATTCTGGATGTCTTATCCTTTGATGTATCAGAGATTCTTTTAGAGACAGAAATGGGGATGCTTGTCGTAAAGGGGAAAGACCTTCATGTAAACCGGCTCAATCTGGAAAAGGGAGAGGTGGATATGGAAGGATTGATCATATCATTGGAATATTCGGACGTACCGAAGCCCGGGGAGAAGGCGGCAGGCGTCTTTGGAAGGCTCTTTAAGTAATGGGAGTCAGTGAGGGAATCTTCGAGGAACTTGTCATATTGGCAAAGGCATTGGGACTCGGCGCGGGAATGGCAGGCGTGTATGACCTGATCCGAATTGCAAGAAGGATTATTCCTCGCGGTATTGTGTGGGTGTCTCTGGAAGATTTTTGGTATTGGGTGGTGGCATGCGCTGTTACTTTTCTCTTTTTTTATCAGGAAAATTCTGGAGGAATCCGTGGATACATCCTTGGAGGAATTGCGGCAGGAGCCTTGATCTATCACGCTTTGCTCGGGAGGTGGCTGGTCAGGGGAGCTGCATATCTGGTGAAGTGGAGCAAAAAACAATTGAAAAACCTTAAGAAAGCGGTTACAATCATGATAGAAAAACGCTTTAAGTGAGGTGATTTCATGGCCGGAAGAAAAAAGAAAAGAACGAATGCCGGAACCGTAAGCATTGGCGTGTTTGTGCTATTGTTTCTGGTGGTTATGGCAGTCCAGATATATCGTGTTAAGCAGAAGAACGATACCTATACCGAGCGGATGAACGAACTGCAGGCACAGTACGAGGGAGAGACAGAGCGCGCAAGCGAGATCGATGACCTTGAAGAGTACATGAAGTCCGATGATTATATCGAGGATACGGCAAAGAGTAAGCTTGGACTTGCATACGATAACCAGATCATATTTAAAGAAACGGACGGAGATTAGAGGGAAGCCTTTAATCTCCGTTTTTATGTCCTTCAAATCGCACGTCAAGAGAGAGATTGGCGAAAACTTTTTTTGGGGCAGACGTTGTTTTGACAAACATTTCTGAAAAGGCCTCGTATAATCGAGACACTTGCCGTTTGACGGCGGAATATCGATGTGGAGGCGAACTATGGAATCAGTAAATGTGTTACAAAAGGGAATCAGGCAGATCATTTTGGGAGTAATCGGTTTTACGTGCAGTATTCTCTGTATTATGGGATACTATCCGGTAATACCGGCGTATTTTGCAGCGAACTATCTGCGCGGGGAAGGCGGGCTGTTATTGTATGTCGGGCTGCTTGCGGGCATGGGATATTTCCTGCCGATGACGTCAATGGTCAAATATGGTTTTGCGCTTGTGGCGATTGCGGTGACGATCCGGTTTTATATATGGGCAAACCGCAAATGCTCCGGCGCGGTGGCGGGACTCATTGCGGGGGCAATCATAGCGGTGATGAACATATCGGGAAATGTGTTTGCGATGGATGACAAAAGAGCGCTTTTACTTGGAGTTAGCGAAGGAATTCTCATCATGGGACTGACTATGGCCATCTATTTTTGTATGGAAATGGCTGCCGGATATATCAAAAGCATGGAGAGGCTGCATCGGCAGGAGGAACGAAGCCCTGCACCGCAGGAACGGAAGATGGAACGTGCGGCAGCATTTGCTACTGCGGTGGATGGACTGTCGAGTGCGTTTACATCCATGCACCGCATCAAGGAAAAAACGGTTGCTGAGGACGTCGGAGCACTTGAACAGGAGATTACAGGAAAACTGTGTGCAGCGTGCGATGGCTGCGCCGTATGCTGGAATGAACACCGGATGGATCTGTCGGTGCGTATCCGGCAGATGCTTCAGGCGGTTATCGCGCACCACCCGCGTGAAGAGATTATGGAAAAAGCGTATTTGAGTACCTGTCCGCGTTACTCAAGTATGGTGGAGGAAGCAATCGCAGCATTTGGGAGGATGGAACTGAATCAGGCGTGGTACCGGCGCCTGATTGAAAACAGGATCGCAATCGCCGGGCAATTGGATGCAATTGCCGGGCTTATGAGCGAATGGAACAGAACGGATCCGGATATCACGGGCAAAAGCAGAACACTTCTTACAAAGATTGCCTACGAAACAAAGGAAAGAGGCCTGATCGCAGAGGATGTGCACATTTATGAGGATGCACACAACCGCAGATACATCGAGGCGAATGTCGCGAGCAAATGGGGCGGCGGAATACCTGCCAGAAACTATGTCCGTGCGCTGGAAAGGGCGATGGGACAGGAACTTCGATTGGAGCAGGGAGCCAGGTCACTTTTGACCAAAGAGCCCGTATGGATTACGGTGTATGAGGACACACGGTTTTATACAATGGCGGGAATCGCTGCCAAAAAGAAAAACGGATCATCGGTAAACGGGGATAATTTTACGATGTTTACGATGGAGGACGGCAGGCATTATGTGTGCCTCTCAGATGGAATGGGTTCCGGAAGCAGGGCGAGCCAGGAAAGCGAGCTTGTTGTGGATCTGCTGCAAAAATTTATGGAGGCGGGATTCGGGGAGGAGATTGCCATTCGGATGATGAATTCCGCCATGGTGCTGCAGGGACAGGACAATGCATACTCTACGCTTGATCTGGCGAAGACAGATCTGTATAGCGGGGAACTGGAGCTGTACAAGATTGGTGCAGCAGCCACTTTTATCCGCAGGGGAGAGGATGTCGAGTACATTGCTTCGGGTTCGCTCCCGGCAGGAGCGAGTCTGGAACTAAAGCCGGAGATCGTCCGACGCCAATTGCAAAGTGGGGATTTCCTTGTCATGGTTTCCGATGGTGTGTTAGAATATCTTCATACAAAAAATCCGGAACAGAAATTTGCGGAAATCTTAAGTGACATTCAGACAGATAACGCCAGCGCACTCGCGCAGAGGGCATTGGAACATGTATTGCTATTTACCGGTGGACAGGCACCGGATGATATGACGATCCTTGTGACCGGAGTTTGGGAGAAATAGACAATGGAACAAAAGATAATGGAATATATGCGCCGGAACAACATGGCAGAGAAGGGGGATCACATTCTTGTGGCATGCTCCGGTGGTGCGGACTCCGTGTGTCTGCTCTTGATATTGCATGCATGCAGCACGAAGCTGGGAATCTCGGTATCCGCAGTACATGTGGAACATGGAATACGGGGAGCCGACAGCAGGGAAGATGCCGCTTTCGTACAGGAACTGTGCCGGCAGCTTGAGATACCGCTTACCATCTGTACGGTAGATGTGCCAGAGTATGCAATACAGCACAAGATTGGCATGGAGGAGGCAGCCCGCATCCTGCGATATGAGCAATTGGAGAAGTGCGCCGAACAGACCGGCCACCATACCAGGATTGCCATTGCGCACCATATGGAAGATAATGTGGAGACGGTATTGTTTCAAATGGCAAGAGGAAGCGGCCTGGCAGGAATGTGCGGGATTGCCCCGGTCAGGGATACAGGGGATGTCTGCTATATCCGGCCATTGCTTTGCGTAAGCCGCAATGAGATTGAACAATACCTTGCGGCACATGGAAAGAGCTACCGTACGGACCGGACGAATATGGATGAAAGCTATACCCGTAACCGGATCAGGAGCACGATTTTGCCGAAGCTTGCAGGAAT
Source organism: Agathobacter sp. (assembly GCA_050873865.1). GTDB lineage: Bacteria > Bacillota > Clostridia > Lachnospirales > Lachnospiraceae > Roseburia. Next base: position 48,029 of record JBNMJQ010000005.1, read on the forward strand.
CAATCCACAGGCGGTTGTGCATATCAATGAGAGCGCACAGCGCCTGCGGGAGGCCTATGATTTTATGCAGGAACAGACAATGGAATTTTATCGTGAGCATGTGCAGCGGAAAGAAGGCGTGCTTGGGGTGAACTGCAAAGCGCTTGCAGGACTGCATCCTGCACTGCGTCAGGAAGTCCTGCGCATGCTGCTGTTTGAGGCGTCAGGAAAGCGGAAAGATATTGCGGCAGTTCATGTGGATGCTGTGGAACATCTCATGGAGCTGCAGTCCGGCAGGCGGCTGGATCTGCCTTATGGCGTGACTGCCTACATGGAGTATGACAGGCTTTGCATGACCGGGCAGGATCAGACCGGTCATGTAAGGAATAGCGTTCCATTTTGGGTGGCAGCAGAGCAGATTGCCGCCTGCCGGAAAAACAACGAGGCAGTACTTCTCTGGGAATCAGAGGAAGGGGAGAGCCTGTGGGGGCGTGTATATGACAGAAATGCCTGTGGAGAAGAATTTGAAAAAAAACCATATACGAAACAGCTGGATTATGATAAGATTAAAGATGGATTTTTCGTGAGAACGCGCCAAAATGGCGACTATTTTGTTTTAAACGATGACTGTCAGCACAAAAAACTGAGTGATTACATGATTAACGAGAAGATTCCGGCGTCAGAAAGAGACCATATTCTGCTGCTGGCACAGGAACACAGGGTTGCATGGATCATCGGCGGCCGCATCGGTGCAGATTACAAGATAGGCAGGGACACGGCGCAGATTTTCGAATTACAATACAATGGAGGAAATTTTCATGGATTACACGACAAAGCATAAAATCTCTGTGTACCTGACAGAGGAACAGCTGAATAAGAGAATTGCCGAGATCGGTGCAGATATTACCAAGCGTTTTGCGGGACAGTCCGTATATCTGGTATGTATCTTAAAGGGCTCTATCTTTTTTACCACAGAGCTGGCAAAGCGTATTGAATTGCCGATGACAATTGATTTTATGTCTGTTTCAAGTTACGGTTCAGCGACAAAGTCATCCGGGGTGGTAAATGTCAAGACTGATTTAAGCCATTCCATTGAGGGTGAGAATGTTATTATTGTAGAGGATATCATTGATTCCGGCAACACCTTAAGCAGATTGATTCCGCTTTTTAAGAGCAGAAATCCAAAGAGCCTAACCTTGTGCACACTTTTGGACAAGCCGGACCGCAGAGTGGTAAATGATGTGGTATGTGATTATACCGGTTTCGTAATTCCGGATAAGTTTGTTGTGGGATACGGATTGGATTTTGACCAGCGTTACCGCAATCTTCCATATATTGGATTCGTAGAAGACGTAGAATAGGAGAGACAGTTTGAATACCAGAAAAAACAGCACATTCAGAGGATTTGGCGTTTATATTATGCTGATTCTCGCAGTTATTCTGATCTGGTATATGATGGGGCATAATTCATCGACCGCATCATATACAAAGAGTCAGTTTGAGAGCGCACTCGCAGATGGACAGATCGCTACCGTAAATGTCGTCCAGAACCGGGAGATTCCGACCGGAAGCCTGCAGATCGTATATACCAATGGACAGAAATACATCCTGTATACATCTGATGTAAACGAGTGTCAGACACTTATGGATAAGTATGAGTTTACGCAGTATACCTGCCAGGATGTACCGGCAGAGAGCTGGGTGATGACGCTGCTTCCGTATCTGCTTATATTTGGCGCATTTTTCATCTTGTTTGTGATCATGAACAACAATGCAGCTGCGCAGAACGGTGGCGGCAAGATGATGAATTTTGGCAAGAGCCGGGCAAAGCTTTCCACAGAAGAAGATAATCATGTCAAGTTTGATCAGGTTGCCGGTCTGCGTGAGGAAAAGGAAGAACTCGAGGAGATTGTCGATTTTTTGAAAGCACCGCGCAAATATACGCAGCTTGGCGCAAGAATCCCGAAAGGTGTGCTTCTTGTAGGCCCTCCGGGAACCGGTAAGACACTTCTTGCCAAAGCGGTTGCAGGCGAAGCAGGAGTTCCGTTCTTTAGTATTTCGGGATCTGATTTCGTGGAAATGTTTGTCGGTGTCGGTGCATCCCGTGTGAGAGATCTCTTTGAGGATGCCAAGAAAAATGCTCCGTGTATCGTGTTCATCGATGAGATTGATGCAGTTGCAAGACGGCGTGGAACCGGTATGGGCGGCGGACACGACGAGCGCGAACAGACATTGAACCAGATGCTTGTCGAGATGGACGGATTTGGTGTCAATGAGGGAATTATTGTCATGGCGGCTACAAACCGTGTAGACATTCTTGATCCTGCAATTATGAGACCGGGGCGGTTTGACCGTAAGGTGGTTGTCGGAAGACCGGATGTGGCAGGACGTGAGGAGATTCTTGCAGTCCATGCAAAGAATAAGCCGCTCGGCGATGATGTGGATTTAAAGCAGATCGCGCAGACAACAGCGGGATTTACCGGAGCAGATCTTGAAAACCTGCTGAATGAGACGGCAATCCTTGCTGCAAAGGAGAACCGGGCATTTATCTGCCAGGCGGATATCAACAAGTCATTTGTCAAGGTTGGAATTGGTGCGGAGAAGAAGAGCCGTGTCATCAGTGAGAAGGAAAAGCGCATCACGGCTTTTCACGAAGCTGGTCATGCAATTCTCTTTCATCTGCTTCCGGATGTCGGACCGGTATATACCGTATCTATCATCCCGACGGGGACAGGTGCCGCAGGCTACACCATGCCGCTCCCGGAGAAAGACGAGATGTTCAACTCAAAGGGACGTATGCTTCAGGAAATTATCGTTGATCTCGGCGGCCGTGTTGCAGAGGAGCTTGTATTCGATGATATCACGACGGGAGCATCCCAGGATATCAAACAGGCAACAAAACTTGCCCGCAGCATGGTGACAAAGTATGGAATGTCCGATCAGATTGGTCTGATCTGCTATGATGATGACGATGAGGAAGTGTTCATCGGAAGAGATCTTGCGCATACCAAGAGTTACAGCAACGCTGTGGCAGAGCGTATTGATGAGGAAGTAAAGCACATGATCGATGATGCCTATGAGAAAGCGAAGAGCATGATTTTGGAGCATCGCGGGGTGCTGGATGCCTGCGCAGAACTTCTTTTACAGAAAGAGAAGATCACACGCGACGAGTTTGAAGCTTTGTTTGAGGCTGAAAACAGTTAATTTCAAATACTGATACAAATATGGGTGCATCTTTTGTGCATGTTTTTACGGGACCACCTCAAAATGGGAAAAAGGTACTGTACATTCTGTACAAGATGCACCTGTAATTTTTGTGAACTTTGTGCACACTTTTCGATACGTCCATGCTATTATAATAACCGTAAAAACCCCCCAATACATTATATAGTTTTTGCTATACCCCATAGTAAAAATACCTTCTCCTAAAAAGACAGCGATCGAAGCTGTCTTTTTTACTATCTAAAAATATCACCGAATATCCCCACCATCACTCGTAAGACCATTCAGACAGTCGCTGGCATTCAAAGCCTATTGCGCAAGGCATGCCAACTTCGCACGCCGCGCCGCCCCCTCTCCCTTGCCGAGAAAGCAATTCCACAAAAATTGTAGAAATTCTTTCAACCATTCCCACGGTGATAAGGTTGTGTCTTTTATTGGCTTTGACACTCCACGCCCGACTGTCCCACGGTAGGCGCACTTTTCTGTCGGACTTCCTAGTCTCCCTAAGCGAGCGCCCCCACAAAGTTGATATTAGGAGCATGCTCCTCGAAACTCGCATTCAATGTGTCCTATATGCGAACATTTCAAGCTCAGACAACTCGAAGCATGCTCCCATTTTGCTCGGCACGCTCGCCAAGGGAGACACGAAAGCCCTCGGAAGAAAAGTCCGTCTACCGGGAACAGCCGGGCAGGAGTGCTCAAAACTTTAAAAGACATAACTAATAAATAAACCGTGGGATGGTTGGATTAGAATTTCACAATTTGAAGTGGTGCTTTCCCGGCAAGGGAGAGGGGGCGGCGCGGGATGGGACGTTGATTGATATGCCTTGCGGTTACACTTTAAACGCCCCTGTAATTGATGGGGATAATGAATGAAAGCGAGTGGAATTAGGACTTGTGTAAATAAAGTGAATATGGTATACTTTCAGAGTGTTAAGGTAATGCCTTGACGAAATGGGCAGATTCCCGAGTGGCCAAAGGGGACAGACTGTAAATCTGCTGCAACTTGCTTCGGTGGTTCGAATCCACCTCTGCCCATGAAAAAACCGGATCGTATGATCCGGTTTTTATTGTTTATAGGAATTACTGCACAATCACTTCCCACGGCATGACATCCTCCCAGCCGGTCGTGTCAAAGCCGTCGCGGATACATTCGCAGTAGTAGCGGAATTTCTCGGCGGTCGGGGAATCCTCCTTGAAGAAGGCATCCTCGTCAAAGCTTCCAAGATAGTCTGCCATTGCCAGCCCGAACAGTTCTGCACGGTCTTCGGTAGCGAAGGTCAGCCCGTAAGCGTCCGCAAAGTAGTCCGAATACAGCTCGTACATTTCACTTTCCTCATATCCATCGTAGGTGTTTAGATATTCACATCCATCCGGGTTAAAGGAACTCCATTTGCTCTCCGAAAAAAGCGCATCCGCAACATAATTGGATCGATATTCCAGCCGCTGGTCGATCAGATGCGACAGCTCATGGTTGATGGTGTAATCCCAATCCCAGCAGTATGGAGTGCTTAAAACCATGACAAGCTGCCGGTCAACAGAGTCGGTAAAACCGGTAGGCTCGCTCAGCATGCCATCGGTGTCGCTGTGAATGCTGCCGGCAAGATAAAACGTGATGCCGGTATTTTCACCCATGCAGAGCTGGGCGAAGAAGCTGGAAGGATAGCATTTGAGCGAAGCGGAAAGTTTGTCCAGGCATTCCGTCAGTACGGCATTGTCGTTCTCTGGTGAAAGCTGGTATATTCCGAGCTGATCCGGTGTTTCCGGACCGAAACATATTTCAATGCCATAGATCTGCTCTAACGCATCCGCGCGGGCACGAAGATCTAAAAGCTGTCCCCAATCCAGAGCGGAATCGTCAGTGGCGTCCTGATTGGCGGAGATGGAAAGCGGCTGCATATCGGATTGTGATCTGCTCAAATCCCATACCAGAAGGAATGGCTGGCAATCGGAACTGTATGCCAGCAAAAATCCGAGCTGCTGTTCATCAAAGAAACCGAGATTACGGCCAAGGTAGTAAAAATCTTCTGTGGAGCTGTAATCACCGCAATCATAGGAGCAGGAGGAAATTCCGCAACCGTTTGCGCCATAATAAGAGAATTCTGCCAGATAATGGGATGAGGAATCGTCAAGCGTATAATTCCGCTGCAGGATATTCCCATCCGGGAAAAAGTCAGTATTGGCATCCGCTGCGACTTCGCATAGGTCGCCTGCTGCATATGAGCGGACAACAGTCCCGGACTCTGCATCATAAACAATAATCACGTCCTGAAGAGAGGATTCATCTACTCCTGAAAATGTAAGTGTGTGTGCAGAAGGTGTACTGTATAGCGGAATGATGTCGTAATATGGAATGGACAGCAGAGTATGGGAAGTTGCTCCATCGGAAAACCGCAGACATTCCAAAAACTCATTGTCCGGCGAATATACGTAAAATGTATCCGCAATGCCAGAGGCATAAAAAGTAAGTGCGTCAATGTCCTCGTAAAAGGAAATATCGTAGCTGCCTGCCGGCTTTAAGTCTGCATCATATACAAGCAATTGACCATTTACGGAGTCAAGCAGCAAAAGGGCGTCCCCACACACCTGATAGGAAGTGCATGATACTTCGGAGTGGGGAAGTGTTGCGGTGATCCGGTTGTACCACGGACTATACAATTCAAATGAATATTGGTAAGAGTCATCTTCACTATCATTGAAACGGTCGGAAATTACAGAGCGGTAGCTTGCTTCGCCGGCAAGAAGAAGATTATCCCCGAAACGAAACAAGTCATTGTACGGCTTGCCGGAGAAAAAATCGTTCTCCAGGGTGAAAAGATTCGATGTGCCCGGAACAGAAGTCGTCTGGTCCCAGAAACGGGGATTGTCATGCACATAGGTATCGCGCTCCGATTTACCCATAAAAAGAATGGAAAGATCTGATATACTGCATGCACTGCAGAAGAGAAGTACACACAGAATCAGAACTGTCCATTTATAGCGGCGGTGCTTCATAGAGAGTCTCCGTGTTTTACTCCGGTGGAAACCGGAACCCGTGTGGTTGAATCACGCTCGATAAGCTGTGGACGCATCAGGGTCTTACTGATTGGAATATGCCGGATCAGGGATTCGAGCATGACATATGCGCAGCGCCCAAGCTCATTCAATTCCTGCCGGATGGTTGTAAGCGTCGGATTAAGTGATGCAGCAAGCGGAATGTCATCAAAACCAATCACACTGATGTCATCCGGTACGCGGAATCCACGCTCCTGGCATTCTTCGATAACACCCTTTGCAATCAGGTCATTACCACAGAGGATTGCGGTTGCGCCTGCGGCCAGAAAGCCCGGCACATGATACTTTGCACTGTCGGAAACATAGTAGCCACGGGCCATCAGTTCGCGGCTGACAGAAAGCCCGAATTTCTCCATGGCATTTTCAAACGCCTCCTGTCTCTGGTCGGATACCAGAGAGTAAAGAGAACCGTTCAAAAAGGCAATTTTTTTGTGACCGAGCGTATATAAGTGGCGGACTGCAAGCTCGATGCCTTCATAGCTGTCCGTGCCGACATAGCAGACATTTGGGTTCTCCGGAATAAAATTATCCAGAAGAACGGTCGGCATTGTTGTATTCTCAAGCTGCTTCATCCATTCGTCATGGAGCGCGAAACCGGCAAGGAAGGCACCACAGTAACCGTTTCTTAACAGGTAAGTGTCATACTTTTCCTCCATCTGGAAGCTTGGATTCATAGGAACAATTGTGACATCCCAATTGGCACGGTAAGCATTTTGCTTAAATCCAAGTACCAGCTCATATCCGAATTCGCCCGGATGTTCATAGTCCATATTTTCAACCATGAGACAGAGTTTCCGGTTCTCCTCCTTGCGGGAGCGCTTTGTGCTATAGCCCATCTCCACGGCTGTGTCTAAAACCATCTGGCGGAGCTCATCACTGATGTCACTTGCACCATTAAGCCCTTTGGATACAGTGCTGACGGAGACGCCAAGCCGGTTGGCAATATCTTTGATCGTTGGCATGAAAAAATCCTTTCTATTATATGTGCATCTGCACAATACCATTTTCATATGTATCTATTCTTAGCTATTATACGAAAGTACAAAAGGGGAATCAATACAACACTAAAATTTTTTTCGAAACTTACACGATTACTTATTGTGATTATATACAAATTCATAGTCAAAAAAACGTACAAAGTGGCAAAAATGGGATTGGATATGTGAAAAACGTTGACAAAGCAGCACCCACAAACTAAAATTATACTCAGATACGAAAAAACACGAAAATTTTTCAGGTAAGGCGGGGGAAACATTGGAAACAAATGAGCTGACAAGAGGGGCCGGAATACTTCTTGCAATTTCAAGTCTGCCATCTCCGTATGGAATCGGCACGCTGGGAGATGCAGCATATCGGTTCGTCGATTTGCTGGCGGATCTAAAACAGCGATATTGGCAGGTACTTCCACTTGGACCTACGAGCTTTGGCGACAGCCCATATCAGTCACTTTCCGCATTCGCTGGGAATCCGTATCTGATAGATTTGGACTTTCTTGTAAGAGATGGTCTTTTGAAACAGGAAGAGATTCGGTGCTATAATTGGGGCACTGATGATGGAGCGGTTGATTACGCAACACTTTTTGAGAATCGGATGGCGATCCTTCAAAAAGCATTTGAACGATTTGACGTACAGGACGTTGATTATGAACGGTTTTGTGAGATAAATCAGGATTGGCTGGATGGATATACACTGTATATGGCAATCAAAAATGCGAATGAGAACCGACCCTGGCAGGAATGGAACGAGGAAATTAAAAAAAAGCAACCGGTTGCGCTTGCAAAATGCCGAAAAGAGTTGTATAATAACATCAGGTTTTGGGGATTTTGCCAATACGAATTCTTCAAACAGTGGGATGGACTTAGGGAATACGCCAATTCCAAGGGCGTGAAGATTATTGGAGATGTAGCATTCTTCGCAGGATTGGACAGTGCAGATACCTGGATGAACCCGGAACTCTTTCTTTTGAAGGATAACGGACTGCCGGAATATGTGGCAGCGGCAATTCCGGATAAGTTTTCAGAAACAGGACAGATATGGGGCAACCCTTTATATAATTGGAACAACATGGAAGCGGATGGCTTCTCGTGGTGGAAGAAACGGATACGGATGGCGGAGCGGATGTTTGACATCATCCGGATTGATCATTTCCTTGGGATCGTTAAGAATTACTCCGTGCCATATCTGGCGGATGATACGACAAGCGGAAAGCGGTTCAAGGGACCGGGACGAAAGTTTACGGATTGCCTGAACGATGAGCTTTCCAACACAGTAGTTATTGCGGATGACTATGGCGGCAAGGTACTTACGCCGGGAGCCAAGAAGCTGTTAAAGAAGAGCGGCTGGCTCGGGACCAAGGTCCTCATGTTTGCGTTTGACGGGGATCCGTTTAATGAACATCTTCCGCACAACTATACGGAACATCAGACAGTTGTGTATGCGGGAACGCATGACAATGAGACGATAGCGGGATATTTCCGCAACAAGAATGAGTACGAACTTGCATATTTGTATGAGTATCTGAACATACATACTGTTGCAGACATTCCGGATGCACTTATCCGGGCTGCATACCAGAGCACAGCGGATCTGGCAATCATACAGATGCAGGACGTTCTTAAATTAGGAAACGAAGCGCGGATGAACGAACCGGGAACGGTCGGGGCTAATTGGCGCTGGAGACTTCACGAAGAACAGCTCGATGAAGCAAGACGGACTTGGCTGAGAAATCTCGCCGCGGTATACCGCCGATAACACACATTATGGTATAGGATGCATAGTGCATTTTATATAAAATACTTTTTATTATCAAAAGGAGAGGAAAACGATGAAAAAGAAAGTATTATCAGCTTTGCTCGTTGCAACCATGACCGTATCTATGGTAGCTTGTGGTTCTGACAACGGCACAACAAACAACGACACTCCTGCAACAGACAACGGTGCAAGCACCGATGCTCCTGCAGACAACAGCACAGACGCAGAGGCTCCTGCAGCTTCTGAGGCAGATCTTTCCGGAACATATGATGTTACCGTATGGGTATCTGAGTCTGAAGGTGTTGCTCAGTTAACAGAGCAGTAGATCGATGCATTTGAGGAGGCTAACCCTGGAATCGTTATCAATGCAACCGTTGAAGGTGTTACCGAGTCTAACTCAGCATCTAACATGATCACAGACGTTGCAAGTGGTGCAGACCTTTTCTGCTTGCGCACAGGATCAGTTAATCAGACTTGTTGAAGCTGGCGCACTTACAAAGCTTGGAACAAACGCAGCATCAATCGTTACCGAGTCTAACGATGCAACTTCTTTAAAGGCAGCAACTGTTGGTTCTGACATTTACTGCTACCCACTTACTTCTGACAATGGTTACTTCATGTTCTACGACAAGAGCGTAGTTCAGGAGAGCAGCCTTGATGATCTTGCAGCAATCGTTGCAGATTGTGAAGCAGCCGGAAGAACAATTTGTATGGAAACAGATACCTCTGCTTGGTATGTTGCTTCTTTCTTCTTCGCAACAGGATGCCACTCTGATTGGACAATGGCTGAGGACGGAACCTTTACATCAGTTGATGATGATTTCGATTCAGCAAACGGTCTTATCGCATTAAAGGGAATGCAGCAGATGGTTAAGTCTGATATGTATGTATCTTCTTCAGATGCAGCTCAGTTCGCAGCAGCAGTTCCAGCTGGTGTAGTTGTAACTGGTACATGGGGAGTTAACGCAGCTAAGGAAGCACTTGGTGACAACTACGCTGTAACAGATCTTCCTTCTTTCACTGTTGATGGAACAACCTATCATTTAGGATCTTACTCAGGATGCAAGCTTATGGGTGTTAAGCCACAGGATGACGCTGTTAAGGCAGCAGTTCTTCACAAGTTAGCTCAGTACCTTACAAGCGCAGAGTGCCAGCTTCAGAGATATGAGCTTGTTGGATGGGGCCCATCTAACCTTGAGGCTCAGCAGTCTGATGAAGTACAGGCTGACCCAGCACTTGCAGCACTTGCAGCACAGAACGAGTTCGCTACTCCACAGGGACAGATCCACGGATCTTGGTGGGATATCGCTAAGTTACTTGGTAACGTAGCAGAAGATTCTACAACTGATGAAGAGCTTCAGGCTGGTCTTGATTCTTACAAGGCTTCTATCGATGGACTGTTCACAATGGATGAGGCTACTATGAATGCATTTACTCTGATCGGTTCCTTCGGTGGATACAACTGGGATACTGATGTAGCTATGACTGAGGATCCGGCTGGAACATGGACTGCTACAGTTGATTTCAAGGCTGGAGATGAGTTCAAGGTTCGTCAGGGACTTAGCTGGGATGTTAACTTCGGTGCTGATGGTGTTCTCGGTGGAGACAACATCGTAATCGATGCTGACGGAACATATCTTGTAACCTTAGTATACGACGGAACAAACGCTACTCTTACAGTAGAGGCACAGTAGTCCGGTTCGGAACTGAAAACAAAGGTCATCAATATCGGGGCTATTCCGGGAAATATCCCGGGGTAGCTCCTGTTGAAAATTAAAAAGGGTAATACTATGAAAGAACTCTCTTATCTTGATTATCAGGGCCTGAGCACAGGCCAGAGAATTGTATATAATATTAAGAAATTCTTTTGCGCATTCGGCGGATTCTTTGCCCGGATCGGAAAAGCAATCGTTTCGATTGTAAAATCAATTGTTTTTGGAATTGGAAACGGAGCCAAGAACCTTGTTTTGGATTTTGTTAAGGGCTCCTGGAGAACAAAGCTCTCTTATATCATTATGGGCTTTGGAAACCTGACCTGTGGTCAGATCGTGCGTGGACTTTGCTATCTGGCTTTTGAGGTGGTATTTGTTGGATATACCGCTACCACAGGTGTAAAGTGGTTATCGAAATTGGATAATTTAGGCGACGCTGCTGCTGTTGAAGTATACGACGCTGTTTTAGATGCATATACAACCGTTCACTATGATGATTCATTCCAGATTCTTCTGTATGGTGGACTGTCACTGCTGTTTATCTTCCTGTTCCTGTTTGTCTGGAGAAAGAACATTAAGGGAAGCAGAGAGAACGACATATTAAAAGCGGAGGGCAGGAAGATCCCGAAGTTTAAGGATGACATGCATGAGCTGGTAGATGGTAAATTCTACAAAACGCTTCTTGCACTTCCGATCGTTGGTATCACATGCTTTACCATCCTCCCGATCGTATTCATGATCGCGGTAGCTTTTACAAGCTATGACGGAGCACATGATGGTTACAGCAATCTGTTTACCTGGGTAGGCTGGCAGAACTTTGCAGAACTGTTCAACACCGGTGAAGGTAACCTTGGATATGCATTCAAGCACATCCTCGGATGGACACTTGTGTGGGCATTCTTTGCAACCTTCTCCAACTACTTCCTTGGAATCATTGTTGCACTTCTTATTAATAAGAAGGGTATCAAGTTCAAGAAGTTATGGCGTGGAATCTTCGTACTTACAATTGCTGTTCCACAGTTTATTTCCTTACTTTATATGTCTAAGCTTTTTGCGAAGAGCGGACTTATCAATGCGTTTTTGATGAAAGTGGGAATTTTGGCTGCCCCGTATGATTTCTGGGGCAATGCGATGTCGGCGCGGATTCTTGTTATTTTGATTAACATCTAGATCGGTATTCCGTACCTGATGCTTATGTGTACCGGTATTCTTATGAATATTCCGGATGACCTGTACGAGTCAGCAAGAATTGATGGTGCGAATGCAGTACAGCAGTTCTTTAAGATAACACTTCCATATATGTTATTCGTAACAGGACCGTACCTGCTGACAAGCTTTATCGGCAATATCAACAACTTCAATGTTATCTATCTTCTTGCGGGAGATGCAAAAGCAAATCCGGCACTTACAACCTCCGGTGGATCGGCTTCAAATGTCGATTTGCTTATCACATGGTTGTTCAAGATCACGACGGGAACGGAAAGCAATTACAAGCTGGCATCCGTTGTCGGAATCATGATCTTCGTGGTAGTAGCTACATTGTCGGTAATTGTTTACAACATATTGCCATCAAATAAGAATGAGGAGGATTTCCAGTAATGAGTCAGAAAACTTCCGATAAAAAATACAAGAGCTTAAAAGCAAAGCAGACGACCAGCAATATCATCGTATATATCGTTCTGATCGTTATGGCTATTATCTGGCTTACCCCGTTCGTACTCATCGTTATGGAGTCCTTCCGCTGCGAGACTACGATGCAGGTAGGTTACGTTATCCCGAAGCAGTTCGGATTGGATAACTACAAATGGTTGTTTACCAATACACAGTATAACTTCAAGAGATGGTACTTAAATACCTTTATCATTGCAGTATTTACTGCAGTGATCCAGACCATCATGGTTCTTTGCATGAGTTATACGCTTTCCAGAATGAGATTTGCAGGACGTAAGTTCTTGATGAACTTCATGCTTGTACTTGGAATGTTCCCTGGATTCCTCGGAATGATCATTATGTACAAGGTATTGACAGGCTTTGGACTTACAGGAGCAGGATCTGTACCGGGCTTGATTCTCGTATATACCGCAAGCTCTGCAATGGGCTATTACGTATCCAAGGGATTCTTCGATACCATTCCGAAGTCTCTGGATGAGGCAGCCCGCGTTGACGGAGCTACGAGAGCACAGGTTCTCTTTAAGATTACACTTCCGATGGCGAAGCCGATTATCATTTACACCGTGCTTACCGCTTTCATGGCACCATGGGGAGACTTCATGTTTGCAAACTATATTGCACACAACACCGGAGACGGAATGAACGTTGCCGTTGGTTTACAGAACATGATTGGAACAGCATCCAGTCTTGCTGCAAACTACACACACTTCTGTGCAGGTGGTGTACTTGTTGCAATCCCTGTAACCATTCTTTTCATGTGCTTGCAGAAGTACTATGTAGAAGGTGTAACCGGAGGAGCTGTAAAAGGCTAATCACAGAACATGGATCGGCAGTCAGAATTGGCTGCCGATTTTTGGCTTTATGGAGAAGACAATATGAAGAAGAAATTTTTAAGCAGTATTTTAATTGTAGGACTTGTCGCGTCACTGCTAGGTGGATGTGGCAATGAGCAGAATGCGCCGGGAAATGGCACACAGCAGACCGAAAACGTGCAGACAACCGAAAGCTCACAGGTGGCAGAGGGCACAGAACAGGCGGCCGCAGCGGATGGTTATCAGTATGAGCAGGAATTAAACATTATCGATGACAACTATCGCAACTACTATGAGATTTTTGTATATTCTTTCTGCGACAGCGACGGAGATGGAATCGGCGATTTTAACGGAGTGACGGAAAAGCTTGACTATATCAAGGATATGGGTTTTAATGGAATATGGCTCATGCCGATTATGCCGTCTACTACCTATCATAAATATGACGTTGTAGACTATTGCGATACCGACCCGCAATATGGGACGGTCGATGATTTTAAAAATTTGATAAATGAAGCCCACAACAGAGGAATTCGTGTTATAATAGACTTTGTAATGAACCATTCATCTTCACAGAACCCATGGTTTCTGGAGGCGTGCTCTTATTTAAAGACACTTGGGGAGGATGAGGAACCGGACGCATCGGTATGTCCGTATGTTGATTATTATCATTTCTCAAAAGTGGGAATGGACGGCTACCGGCAGGTATCGGGCACAGACTGGTACTATGAGGGACAGTTTGATTACATTATGCCGGATCTGAATCTGGAGAGTGAGGCACTTCGCGCTGAGTTTGAGAAGATAGCTGATTTCTGGATTGATCTTGGCGTTGACGGATTCCGTATGGATGCAGCCCTCCACTATGAGGAGGATGATACGGACTTCAACAATGAAGTCTTAAATTGGTTCTATAATTACTGCCTGACGAAGAACCCGGACTTTTATATGGTTTCTGAGGTATGGGCAGCACAGACGACGATTGCAGATTACTATGGCAGCCTGACGCCTAGTATGTTCAATTTTGCAGCATGCGGAGCAGAAGGACCGATCATTAAAGCTGCAAGGAGCGGAAAGAACGCATCCAAGTTCGTGGATGCGATGATCAGTTATCAAAATACATATTCACAGAAGAACCCGGATTACATTGACGCACCATTTTTAAGCAATCATGATCAGGTGCGTGTGGCAAACAGCCTGCCGGGAGACAACAGTAAACTTAAGCTGGCAGCAGGTCTGCTTCTTACAATGAGTGGCAACCCATTTGTATATTATGGGGAAGAGATTGGCATGCAGAGCACCGGACAAAAGGATGAGAATAAGCGTCTTCCTATGGTATGGTCCTTGACGGATGATACCGGAATGACAGCCGGACCACAGGGGTCAGATAAGAGCTTCCAGTCCGTGAGCAAAGGCGTGGACGAGCAGGAGCAGGATGCAACTTCTCTTTTGAACTTCTACAAAAGAGGACTACGCATTCGCAATGAGAACCCGGAGATTGCAAGAGGCACGATCGAGAAAGTCAGTTCATTATGTAATAGCAGCCAGGCTGCGATTACAAAAACATATGATGGAAGTACAATCGGAATCGTGTATAATACATCTCTTGAAGATGCGGCAACGGTCGATCTGACAGACACGGATCTTGCAGGCATGAATATTCGGGGGTATATGTCGGTAACCGGAGCTGAGGTGACATTGGACGGCAATACATTGGAGATGCCGGCTGGTTCCATCTGTATTTTAAAATAGCAAGGGGGATAAGGCACAATGGCGAAGAGGGGCAAAGAACTAAAAGCAGAAAAGACACAGAAGAGAGAACCATTGTTGAAAAAGGAAAAGATGCCGAAGAAGGAGAAGGCTCCAAAGAAGGAAAAGCTTTCTAAAAAGGAGAAGCCGCAGAAACAGGAAAAGACGGAGAAAAAAGAGGTTAAATTTTTCCGGAGCATCCAGTTTCGGCTGATCACCGCATTTTTAGTCCCGGTCATCGGCATTGTTGTTCTCGGAACGGTTTCTTATAAAGTTGCGTCCAATGCGATTGTGCAAAGCTACAAGGAATCTACCCAGCAGAGTACCAATATGCTTGAGCTTTATATGAATCTTGCTGTAAACAGCGAGAAATCCGATTTCAAGTCATATCTGATAGATGATTCACTGAATGCATATTTCAGCAAAGCTGCTGACCCGAACAAGGATGTGACAACAAATGTAAGTTACACAAGAGACATCCAGAATAAGATTACACTAGATTCAAGACTTCGTTCTGTTTTCTTCTTAGCTGATGAAGGAAAGACAATAAAGAGCAACTCGACCAAGATGGATGCGGATGCGTATTCAAACTATATTGCAACAGAGCAGGGCAAGACCGTAATTGATGATGAGCATGAGTGGCATTACTTTGGCGTGAGCAGCGAAACGGACGAGGCAGTAGGCATGGATACGGGCAGCTATGCGCTCCGCCTTGTAAAGAAACTGAGCAATAACCTTAAAGCAATCATGGTTATCAACCTGGATTCCGGATTTGTCAGGAATGCAATGAAGTCTATTGATCCGGGTGAGGGTGGATATGTGGTCATGGTTACTGCTGATGGAACAGAATTCTATTCCAATGCGGATCTTGCCTTTGATACGCCGCTTGTATATGGGACAGACGTCTATTCCGCAGCGCTGGAATCAGTCGAGAACAGCGGAAGCGATGAGGTCACGATTAACGACACCTTATATCAGTTTGTTTACAGCAAGCTTGATTTTGGCAATATTATGGTGTGCACTTTGGTTCCGGAAGCAACCCTTCTGGCACAGACATCATTCATTAAAAAGATTTCCATTATTCTTTCCGTTGTTGTAGCACTTATCGCAATGCTTCTCGGTACCGTGATCGCACGCAGCATGTCAGGAACGATCCAGTATATTCTCCGGCAGCTGCGCAAGGTTTCCAAGGGAAATCTTACGGTTCACCTGACAGGAAAGCGCAAGGACGAATTTGGATTGCTATGTGACGGTGTCAATGAGACGGTTGACCACGTTAAGGAATTGATCGTACATGTAAACGAAGTAAGCGGACAGCTCAATGAGGCCGCTTCCTATGTAAATCAGGTTTCAGGAACCTTTATGGAGACATCCAGTGATATCCAGAATGTGGTATCCGAATTGGAAGTTGGTGTGAACAAGCTTGATACGGGCTCTGAGGACTGTCTGAACCAGATGGACTCACTTTCAGGCAAGATCAGCGATGTGAGCGTCAACGCGGATGAGATCGGAAAGCTCTCTGCATCCGCAGGGGAAACGATCACACAGGGTATGTCAGCCGTTCAGGAACTGACAGAAAGTGCGAACTCCACAACTGCAATCACACAGAATGTAATTGACGCGATTGAGGAGCTTGAGGAGAAGTCAAATACCATCAACAAGATCATCAAGGAGATCAACGACATTGCGGAACAGACCAATCTGCTATCTTTGAATGCGTCTATCGAGGCGGCAAGAGCCGGCGAGGCGGGAAGAGGATTCTCCGTTGTAGCGGAGGAAATCCGTAAGCTTTCCGATCAATGCCAGACTTCGGCAGGCAAGATCTCTACGATTGTTACAGAGATCGCAGGCAAGACAAAGGAAGTTGCAGATATTGCAAGACAGGCGAAGAACATCGTTGCATCCCAGACAGGTGCAGTTGAGGATACCTCAGATTCCTTCAAGCTGATCAACCAGCAGGTTGCCTCCTTATTGCAGGCACTCGGAACAATCAGCAGCACTGTGGAGGAGATGAATACATCCCGCAACGAGACTCTGCAGGCAATCGAGAGCATTTCCACTGTTTCTGCGGAGACCGCGGCATGCTCATCCTCTGTACATGATACGGCAGGAACCCAGCTTGACGTAACCAAAGATCTGGAGGAGGCAGCTACAAGACTGCAGAGCCGTTCTGACCGATTGGTTGAGATTCTTGGAACATTCCAGGTATAGCCGGCAATTCTATATCTGACAGGAGGTATCGCAATGCGCTCGATACTTGCAGTGATATTTGTATTTTTCTATCTCATTCTCGGATCAATAGTTCTGGGAGTGGAGTGGATCATTGGTAAATTCAACAAGAAACATGCGGATCTTATGACATTGCGATTTGTGCAGTGGGCATTCCGCTGCGTGATGTGGATATCCGGTACGAAGCTCGAGGTAAAAGGCTTTGAAAACGTACCGAAGGATGAAGCAGTACTTTACATCGGCAATCACAGAGGTATCTTTGATGCAGTTACGACCTATTCCTTATGTCCGGGACTGACCGGATACATTGCAAAGGACAGCCTCAAAAAGGTCCCAATCCTTCCGATGTTTATGAAACGGATCAACTGCCTGTTTATTGACCGCTCGGATATTAAGCAGAGCCTGGGCGTGATCCTGCAGGCGATTGAGTACATCAAGTCCGGTATATCTATCTGTATTTTCCCGGAGGGAACGCGCAACAAAGACCGCGAACATCCGGAATCTTTGCTGCCGTTTAAGGATGGCAGTTTGAAGATTGCACAGCGTACCGGCTGCAAGATCATCCCGATGGCGATCATTGGCACAGACGAGATTTTTGAGAACCACTTGCCATGGGTTCACAAGCAGAAGGTTACCATAACGTATGGAGCACCGATTCTACTGAGTGAATTAAGCCCGGAGGATAGGAAGCATCCTGGAGCATATTGTCAGAAGGTGATCGGACAGATGCTTGCGGACGAATTGAGACAGAGCACAACAGCATAAAACAAATGACCAGCCCGGAGTTACCGGGCTGTTTCAATTTATAGGAAATTCTTTTCCTTTATAGGAGAAGGCTTCGCAGAGAGACAAATGATTTGAACAGAACCAGACAAAAGATAGCTTTCAATCGTATTATATGTAAAGGAGCAACAGATGCACGAAGATTTTGAAGCACTTTATCTGAGACATTTTAAGGCAATATATCGTATTTGCTATGCATATATGAAGAATCCACATGATGCGGAGGATTGTACGGAGGATACGTTTGTGCGTGCCATGACCCACGAAGTGGAATTCGAAAATGAACGGCATGAGCGCGCGTGGCTGACGACAACTGCAATGAACATATGTAAGGACAAGCTAAAACATTGGTGGAAACAAAAGGTTGTTCCGGTCGAAGAGGATATGGAGGCACCAATGCTGGAAAATGAGAGCAGGGATGTGGTGCTAGATGCAGTAATGTCTTTGCCGGTAAAGTATAAGGATGTTGTGTGGCTGTATTATTACGAGGGATATCAGACGGAGGAGATAGCAGGAATACTCCACCGGTCACATTCTACGGTTCGCAACCAATTAAGAGATGCCCGATCGAAGTTAAAAAGCAAGCTGGGGGATGCAATATATGAGTGAGAATAAAATAAGAGAAGCATTTGAACAGGTGGAGCCGGAAAACGGAGCCAAAGAGAGAATGTATCAGAATATTTTGAAGAAGGCTGCGGCAGAGCAATCCGTAGCGGGCAGGCAGAATGCTTCAACCGGGAACGGAACAGAGGCGAAGGAAAAGGTTCTGACAAGCAGGAAACGGAATATGGCGATAAAATGGGGAAGCCTGGCTGCCTGTGCGGCAATCTGCATATTGGCTGGCGTAGGGATTTCGCAGTATTTAAAGCCGGGAACATCAGAAAATCCTTCATCGGGTGATCTGGCTTATGAACAGCCGAACACTTCGGAGGAAGTGGACAATCCACCGGTTCTGGGAGCATCACCGATAGAAGATGTGGAAGATGCAGAGGCGTTTCAGACGCTCGGTATCAGAATGGCAATTCCGAAGGACGCATCGGATGTTTCCTATTATCTGGTCGATGGACAGATCGCAAGGGCGTGCTTTACATGGAATGGCAATGACTATACCTATGAAGCGGCTGCTTTGGAGGAGGACTTTTCCGGGGTTAGCGGCACCGTGGAAAACAGCATCGCCATTGAGGGTGCGGATGATGCACAGCTGGAGCAGCTTTCCGGGGATATCTGGAGGGCATATTGGTCAGAGGGTAATATCCGGTATTATCTATGTAATTTTGATGGAGCAGCGGAGGAGAACATTACAGAACTGGCAGTTCTTTTAATAGAATAATGGCAATGATGAAATGTCGGGAATTTTTTTGAAAATTTTCCCGACATTTTTTTGTTCCCTGTCGTATCTATATATGGACGGGTCAAAAGAGGTACTTTGCGTACGGTGGTACATCATGACCTGAGAAAATGACGATAAGGAGAATGATCAAAATGAAACAGAGAATTTTAGGAATGGTATTGGCACTTACAATGCTGGG
Organism: Agathobacter sp.; assembly: GCA_050873865.1. Classification (GTDB taxonomy): domain Bacteria; phylum Bacillota; class Clostridia; order Lachnospirales; family Lachnospiraceae; genus Roseburia. The sequence goes on from JBNMJQ010000005.1 coordinate 67,517, forward strand.
CACGCTGGCTGCCTGCGGATCAAATGGAAATACAGACATTTCCGGCAAGGATACAACAAACAGCACAGAGAACACGACAGAAAGTGGCGACACACAGACAGATAAGGACGATATCACAAAGGATAATACACAGACAACAGACGATACAAAAGAGGTTTCCATGACCGTAGAGGAAGTAATGAATGCGCTGAAGGATTCCCTTGGAGAGAGCTTTGATTGTGATGTGACAGAAACAGAAGACCGCATGAGCGGTTATTATGAGCTGGATCTATCCAAGGTGGAGAGCTGGGCGGCAATGAGCAATTCCAACTCAAGCCTGAATCCGAGCACGGCGGTTGTGCTTAAGGTCACAGACGGCTATGCCGATGAGGCGGCAGCATTGCTGCAAAGTAGTTATGAGCAGATATTAAGTTATTCGCGCATGTATGATATGAGCCTTTTGCGGGTACAGCAGGCGCGCCTGTTTGTAAATGGAGATTACGTTGCACTTCTGATCCTTGGTGTGGACGGAGATTGGCAGGACACCGAGGAGAATCAGGCAAAATTTGCACTTGATGAAGCGGCAAAAGTGGATGCGGCGTGGTCAGCAATCTTTGGAGATGCAACGAACACGATCGTGATCCCGGAGGATGACGGGGACAGCAGCAACGGCTTTTTTGAAATAGATGAGGAGTAGCGTTTTATGGTATTTTCCAGCTTGACGTTTTTGCAGCTTTATCTGCCGATATGCCTGTTACTCTATTATCTGTCACCGCAGAAAGGACGGAATGCAGTTTTATTTTTCATGAGCCTTGTTTTCTATGCGTGGGGTGAACCGGTCTATACTGTGCTGCTGATCTTCTCAACAGTGCTGGATTACACCTGTGGAATGCTTGCAGATAAATATCGAGGAAAGCCTGCGGCAAAGGCGGCACTGATCGCTTCTGTCTGCGTGAATCTCGGCTTGCTTTTTATATTTAAGTACAGTGGATTTGTTGTTAAGACGGTCAACCGGATTGCAGGAACTGCCATCACTGTGCCGGAACTAGCACTGCCGATCGGGATCAGCTTTTATACATTCCAGACGATGAGCTACACGATTGACATATACAGAGGAGAGGCAAAGCCACAGAAAAGTATGCTGGATTTCGGAACTTATGTGACACTTTTTCCACAGCTTGTGGCAGGACCAATCGTGCGTTATCAGACAGTTGCGGAGGAAGTAAACCACAGAAACTGTTCAGTCGATCTGTTTGCGGATGGTGTGCGAAGATTTCTGTGCGGCTTTGGAAAGAAGATTCTGCTTGCAAACAATATCGGACTCTTGTGGGAGACGGTTTCGGCGCAGACGACGCCGACGGTACTGCTTGCATGGCTTGGGGTGCTTGCGTATGGATTCCAGACTTACTTTGATTTCTCCGGGTATTCGGATATGGCAATCGGATTGGGGTTTATGCTTGGATTCCACTTCCCGGAGAATTTCCGGTATCCGTTCATGGCAGACAGTATTACGGATTTCTGGAGGCGTTGGCACATCACGATGGGAACATGGTTCCGGGATTATGTCTACATCCCGTTGGGTGGCAACAAAAAGGGCAGACGGCGGCAGCTTTGCAATATTGTGGTTGTGTGGCTTCTGACCGGACTGTGGCATGGCGCAAGCTGGAACTTTGTAATATGGGGAATGTATTTTGGCGGGCTGCTCTTAGTGGAGAAGCTTTTTCTGCTGCGCTTGCTGGACAAATTTCCGGGATGGGTGCGCCATATTTACGCGATGTTATGTGTTACGATCGGGTGGACGATGTTTGCATTTGGGAATATCAAAGATGGGATGAATTGGTTAAGGCACATGTTCCGGGGACAGTTGTATGATCAAAACAGTCTGTATCTTCTGATGAACTACGGAGTGCTTCTGCTCATCTGCACAGCTGTCTCAACCCCGGCTGCAAAGTACCTGAAGCGCTTCTTCAAGAATCACAATTCAGGCGGCGCGACTGCCATCGAAGGTATTGGATTTTTCTTATTGATGGCGGCATGTATGGCATACCTGATCAGCGGAAGCTATAACCCGTTTTTATATTTCAGATTCTGAGGTGGATGTATGAGAAACAGGATTACCGTAATATTCTTTTGCATAATGCTTGCAGTGCTCGCAATCGTTCCCGCTGCAATTCCGGACAGGTATTATTCCGGGAGAGAAAAACGGACACTTGCACAGCTTCCGGATTTTTCCATTCAAAGGCTGTTTTCGGGGGAGTATGCAGATGAACTAGAGAACTATCTTTCGGATCAATTTCCACTACGGGATCAGTGGGTTGCCGTAAAGACATATTTGGAGCTTGGCATGGGGAAAAAGGATGTAAACAGCGTATACATCGGGAAGGACAACTATCTGCTGGATAAATTCCAGACATACAGCGACGCGCAGTTAGAAAGCAATGTGCTGGCATTGGCGGCACTCCAGGAGGCACTTGCGGGAGAGAAGATCTCCATGATGACGATGCTGGTTCCGGTAAGTGCACAGGTGCTTACAGACAAGCTTCCGGCGTTTGCAGATGTGGTAAGTTATCAGGAAATCTGTCAGAAGCTGAGCACGGGTGGCGTTGAAACCATCGATATTTTGGATACAATGAAAAACCACTCTGCCGAGAACATATATTATCGCACGGATCATCATTGGACAAGTCTTGGAGCTTACTATGCCTACTGCAGGTGGGCAAAAAGCTGTGGGATCGCACCAATTCCGCAGGACAAGTGGACGAAGGAGACGCTTTGCAGCAATTTTTACGGAACAACATGGAATAAAGTGCAGCTCCCCACAATCCCGGAAGAGGAGATTACAGCCTGGTATATCAACAGGAAGCACGAGGTTTCCTACAATGATGGAGCGTATGTGACGGATAGCATCTATGAAGAAAGCTATCTGAAAAAAAACGATCAATATGGTGTCTTCTTGAACTCAAATCAGGCGAAAACAGTGATACAGGGTGGGGGAAGTAATGGAAAGCTCCTGCTGGTCAAGGATTCTTACGGCAACTGCTTTGCGCAGTTTGCGGTTGAGGCGTATGCAGAAGTACACGTGATTGACCTGCGGTTTTTCCATGAAGATCTGGAAATGTATGCGAAGGAGAATGGAATCACGGATGTGCTCGTATTATATGGCATCCAGAATTTTGTGCAGGACAAAAATCTGGGTTCTATGGAAAAGCAGTAGCGGAATAGAATAGGTAGAAAGAAGATGTCGGGAGCAGCATGTGAACAGGCGGTTTAAGCAGATCATAGCAGGGATATTGGCGCTTACGATGTGCCTTGCGGCAGGCGGCTGTGCATTTACCACTACAAAGACGGATAAGATCAAGGATTTAAGTTTTACGGTGCAGAAGGAAGCGGACATCCCGGAGGTACTGTTACAGGAAATCGAGCAGAAGAAGGGGGAGTGTTTTAAGCTGACCTATACGGACGGAGGATATACATATATTGCAAATGGATATGGAAAACAGCCGACAAACGGCTACAGTATTCAGGTAAAGGACTTGTATCTGACAGAGAATGCGGTCTGCTTCAAGACGGAATTGTACGGACCACAGGATGGGGAGGATGTAAGCCAGACAGAGAGTTTCCCTTATATTGTAGTCAAATTAGAAGCAATCGATCTTCCGGTTGTCTTTGAATAAATAGGTACTTTTGCCCTATTGTCAAAACTTTAACACTTTGCTATACTAAAAACACAATATGTGGTATTGTGATGCAAAACAATGCGCAAAATAAAGGAGGTAGTTATGGAACAACAGTCAATCCTTAACAAGGTTCGCTCGTCCATACGTCAGCAATGCGGAAGCAGAGTCGTTATTCAGTTGGATCGTGGCCGTAACAAAGTCGACATTCAGGAAGGTGTTATCCAGAAAGCGTATCCAAGTGTATTTACGGTCTTGGTTGACGATGAGAGAGATGAGAACCCTCCACAGTTACTTTCTTTTTCTTATACCGATGTTATCACAAAAGATATTCGCATGAAATTGTGCTGATATTTTACGCAGAACGAATAAAATCCCTTTGTTTCGAATAAGTATTTATACAAAGTTCGAAGCGGAGGGATTTTTTTTGGAATTAGATAGCCGTATGATAAAGCAGACAAGAGAAAAAAACAGGGCATTTTCCCAGATCACGCTGGACGATGATTACATCGTAAAGGATAATAAACCGGATGTTATTAAAATCATACATACCGATGGGACAATCGTATTTGAAGAGACAAAGCTTACAAATCAGTCGCTGTGGATCAATGGAAAACTGGAGTTTTGTGTATTGTACCGGAGTGATGACGATAATCACAAATTGGAAGTCTTAAGTGGGTCCATTCCATTCCAGGAGAAGCTGGTCATGGAGGGGGCGCAGGAGATGGACCCGATCCGCGTGAGCGGTGAATTGGAAGATCTTTCGGTCGGGATCATCAATTCCAGAAAACTTTCGGTTCGTGCAGTTGCCAACTTAAAAGCAATTGTGGAAGATCAGATAGAGGAGGAAATTTCGGGGGGACTGGAGGATACGGCAGACTGCCAGCAAAAGGTAGCGGAGAGGGAACTTCTTAGCGCTGTGGCGGCAGAGCGGGATATTATCCGCTTTCATAACGAAATTACACTTCCGTCCGCAAAGCCGAACATCAACCGGATTCTGTGGAGTGATGTCCGGCTGAGAGGAAACGAGAGCAGTTTACAAAATGGAAAGCTTCATATACAAGGGGATGTGTATGTCAGCGTGCTTTATGCCGCAGACGAGGAAGAACAGGTACAATGGCTGGAGAACGTACTGCCTTTTTCAAGCGACGTTGAGGGTGTCAGCCTGGGCGATGAACCGGCACAGATCCTTTGGGTAAAAATACGCCCGGAGAGTGTGGAGGTTGAACCGAGAAATGATTATGATGGGGAGATGCGCATTATCGGGATTGATGTGTCATTTGCAGTAGATTACAAAATCTGGAGCGAGAAGAAGATTCCGGTGTTATTGGATGCATATTCTTTAAAAGAACAGCTGGTGCTCAAAAAGGAAAAATGTGCTTCCATGTGCTTCCAGATGAAAAATGAGGCGAAGGTGCGGCTTGCTGATACGGTATCCATGGAGTCTAATCAGGAGAAAATCCTGCAGATCTGTTCCTGCACCGCCAAAGTAACGGTTGACCGCGCAACTGCGGAAGAAAATGGAGTATTGTTTGAGGGAATTGTCACCGTACATATTCTTTATCTCACGGCTGAAGATAATTTTCCGGTTGCGCATACACAGGTGATGCTGCCGTTTGAACAGCTTGTAGAGGTCACCGGAATGCAGAAGGATACGTGGTTTGACTATACGGCGAATATTGACATGGTTACAGTCAATCTGCTCGATAGCAGCGAGTTTGAAGTAAAGACCGCATTCCGTATTGCGGTACTCGCGTTTTCGGAAAACTGTTTTGAGAAGATTGCCGCGATTGAAGCACAGCCGCTTGATATGGAAGAACTGACCGCGCAGCCGGGGCTTGTCGGTTATATTGTGCAGGAGAAAGAGGAACTGTGGGATATTGTGAAGCGCTATCATACGACAATGGATGAGATAGCGGCGACCAATAACTTAAAACTTGCAAATGTGCGCCCGGGAACGAAACTGATAATCGTAAAAAAGATAAGTGTATGATGGGATGGATATCCAAACTCTTATGCGTAGCAGTTTATTGGCTGCTACGCAGTTTTTTATACAGGCAAAAGATAGATTTCCATGCATTGCCAAAAAAAATAGGTGGAAAAATTGGGACAATTGTGTCACAATAGAAAAAGTATAAGGCGAAATATGTACTTTTTTTAAGAGGTGATTAAAATATGATGCATTCATTCCGGAACAACAACAATTTCAGAACGAAAGCAGTTTGCGCGGCGGCTATTCTGGCTATGGCTGTCAGTACACCGGCAATCGGATGGCTGCCGGAATTTTTAAATGGCTCTGTTGAGGTTTTGGCGACTGCGGAACATGAACAGAAGCGAGATGAGGCGCAGAACAATTTAAATGATACCAACGATCAGATTGATGACGTAAAGGATGCGCAGGGAAATCTTGATGACCAGCTTTCTGAGGCACAGAGCAAACGAAGAAAGCTCGAGCAGAAGATTGATGCAACCAATGATGAACTGAATACAACAAAGAAAGAGCTGGAGGATCTTTGCGGGCAGATCGAGGACAAGCAGGCTGAAATCGAGCAGGCGGCAGCGGATCTTGTGGTGGCACAGGATACACTCGACGAGGAGTATGAGGCCATGAAGCTTCGTATCCAGTTTATGTATGAGAATAAGCAGCAGGAGTCTTTCTGGTCAGCAATCCTTGAGGCTGATGGCCTGGCAGATATGCTTACCAGAGTGGAATACATTGCGGATGTGTATGCATCCGACCGCAAACTGATGGATAGGTACCAGACAAGCCTGCAGGCAGTGGAAGATTTAAATACACAGCTTGCGCAGGAGATGTCAGAACTCGTTGCATTGCAGGGGGAGGCTGAGGAGAAACAGAGCAGCCTTGAGTCAAAGCTTGCATCTTTGCAGGCGGATGAAGATGAACTTGCCGCAATGATCTCCGACATTAAAGACCAGAAGAGAACCTACGCAACACAGCTTGCATCGCTTGAGGAGATGCGCGATCAATACAAATCAACCATTTCCAAGGAAGAAGAAATTATCCGCCAGCTGGAGGCGGCAGCAGCAAGGCAGGATGCCGCTACCTATGAGGGTGGTGGAACCGGACAGGCAAATTCGCTCGGCTCGGCGGCATACCTTACCGATGATTCTTATAATCCGGACCCGGCAACGAATGTATCCGGGGATGATGTGGTGGCTTATGCGCAGCAGTTTGTCGGCAATCCGTATCGCTGGGGTGGCAACAGCCTGACGAAGGGGGCTGACTGCTCCGGATTTGTACACTTGATCTATGAGCATTTTGGAATCAGTACACCGCGTTATTCCCAATCATTTAAGACATCCGGACAGCCGGTATCCTATAACAATATGCAGCCGGGAGATGTTGTTGTGTATGATGGACACGTGGCTATCTACATGGGCGGTGGCAAAATCGTAGAGGCACAGTCTACAAAGGCAGGTATTACCAATACCCGCTCTGTCAACTGCCACAAGATCACAGCGATCAGAAGACTGGTATAGTATCCGTGGAAAGCTGCGGATCGACAGCCGGTATGAATAAATAAAATCGGAGGAAAAAACAATGCAGATGGAACAATTACAAAAAGATATGATTGCAGCAATGAAGGCGAGAGATAAGGTGCGCAAGGATGCAATTTCATCGCTGGTATCCGCAGTCAAGAAGGTAGCAATCGATGAGGGATGCCGTGATGATATTCCGGAGGAACTCGTCAACCGCGTTATCTTAAAGGAAATGAAATCAGTTAAGGAGCAGATTGACAGCTGCCCGGAGAGCAGGGAGGATCTGCTTGAGCAGTATCGCACAAGATATGCAATTTTCGAGGAGTATGCTCCATCCATGATGAGTGAGGAGGAAGTGACCGCGGTCATTTCTGAGAAATTCGCAGATGTGCTTGCAACAAAGAATAAAGGTGCTATTATGAAAGCTGTCATGCCGGAACTTAAGGGCAAGGCAGACGGCAAAGTTATCAATCAGGTGGTAGCAAAGCTTTGTCAGTAGCAAAGAGACAGAAACTTCCGGTAAAGAAGTGGTGCATTACGGCTGTCCTGCTGGTTGCGCTGGCAGTGATGGGAATCCGCAGCTATCAGAAGGGACAGGGAAAGACGATGCTTGTCTATGCAGATTCCCTGGAGCAGGTGGCGGCAGAAGTAAATGGAAGTACACTCATACTGCGCCAGCTTGCTTTTTATGTGGCGTATGAAGAGGATGAGGTAGAGCGGCAGGCGTATATATACAATCCGAAGGATACGAATATTTATTGGAATCTGCATGCAAACAATACCTACATCCGGACGGCAGCGCGCAATGCGGCAATTCAGATGGCACTGCATGACGAACTGTTCTATCAGATGGCGGTAGAAGAAGGTGTAAACTTAAGCCGGGAGGAAGAAGATACCCTGAGTGAGAAAATCCGGGAATATTGGACGGAGCTTGTGGATTACGGCAAGGCAGAGAGACTGGGAGTCGACCGGGATGATGTTGCGCAGACGATGCGCAAGATGGCATATGCCCAGAAAATGCAGTATATCTATGCAATCACGCAGGGCATGGACGAGGAGGACTTTGGCTTTACCGCAGATGCGTATCAGCAATTTTTAAAAGAGCAGGACTACACGATTGAAGAGGATGTGTGGGGCAGGGTTGATTTTGGCAATGTTACCCTGACACATTGGGAAAAATGAGAACCAGAAAAAGAAAGAAGACAAGAAAAATGACAGTAAAAATCGGAAGAAATGATCCGTGTTGGTGTGGAAGCGGACGTAAATACAAGGCATGCCACGCAGCGTTTGATGAAAGAATCGCTCAGGCAGCAGCACTGGGACATAAGGTTCCAACGCATGATATGATCAAAACACCGGATCAGATTGCAGGAATTAAGGAAAGCGCCAAAATCAATGTTGCGGTGCTTGATTACATTGAAGAACATATTCACGCCGGAATGAGTACGGCAGAAATCGATAAGATTGTATATGACATGACAACGCAGATGGGAGGAATCCCGGCACCGCTCAACTACGAAGGGTATCCATACAGCGTATGCACATCTGTCAATGATCAGGTGTGCCACGGGTTTCCCTCAGAAAAGGTAATCTTAAAAGATGGGGATATCGTAAATGTTGATTGCTCCACTATTTTAAATGGTTATTTTTCCGACTCGTCCCGCATGTTCTGCATTGGCGAGGTAAGTCCGGAAAAGAAGAAGCTGGTGCAGGTCACAAAAGAATGCGTAGAACTTGGTCTGGCTCAGGTAAAACCGTGGGGATATCTGGGTGATATGGGACAGGCGGTGCATGATCATGCCTTTGAGAACGGATATACAGTTGTGCGCGAGATTGGTGGACATGGTGTCGGACTTGAATTCCATGAGGAACCGTGGGTTGGATATAACACGAAGCGCGGCACAGACATTCTGATGGTGCCGGGTATGATGTTTACCATTGAGCCGATGGTAAATATGGGAAAAGCAGATATTTTTATTGATGATGCCAACGGCTGGGAAGTGTATACGGAGGATCGTAAGCCTTCCGCGCAATGGGAGATTCAGGTTCTTGTGACCGAGGATGGTTACGAGGTTATCAGTTGGTAGAATACAGGGGATAGCGTAATGAATGTTTTGGCGGATGAAAAGAATTATCGGATCGGCGGGAGATATACATGGCAGGATGGCAGACTTTGTCTGTCCTTTTCTGCTTCCTATGTAGAGTTTGCATTCTGTGGAAGAAAAATAACTGCACAGATAGAATCCGATGATTTTGCAGAGGATGAGACGTTAAAGGCGTGGGTAGCGGTATTTGTAAACGGAGCGGATGTTCCGGTACACCGGTTTCCGCTGAAAAAGGGTCTCCATGGATATGAGATATTTACATCAGATGCAGCGGAGGCTGCAACCGTGCGGATCATGAAGTATTCTGAGAATGCGTTCGGCATGGTCGCAATCGCGGATATAGAGATTGAGGATGGAGAGATCCTGCCCTGCCCAAAGAGCAATGACCGGCTGATCGAATTCATTGGCGATTCTATTACCTGTGGGTATGGAATCGAGGGTGTTCTGGATAAAGATGTATTCACGACGGCGCAGGAGAATCCGTGGAATGCGTATGCCTGTCTGACGGCAAGAAAATTGGGGATGGATTTTGAGCTGGTAAGCTGGAGCGGAAACGGCATTATTTCCCATTATGTAGAGGAGACGGTAAATGAGCCGCGCCTTGAGAAGCCGCTTATGCCACAGCTTTATCCATATGCGGATCTTGAGCTTGAAACCAGATTGGGAAAGACTGCAGACTTTACGGTATGGAATCCGAAGAGACGCCCGGATATCATTGTGATCCACCTGGGAACAAATGACTGCAGCTATGCGCGTGAGATTCCGGAGCGCAATGAGATGTTCCGCAGAGGCTATATTAACTTTGTACATAAGTTAAGGGAGACACATCCGCATACCCCGATCGTCTGCATGCTTGGAATCATGGATCAGCGGCTAAACAAGACGCTGGGAGAGACGGTGAACCAGCTGAGAGCGGAAGGTGATCAGAATATCTGCTTTCTGGATACACCATTCCAGGATGAGAGAGATGGAATGGGAACGGACTGCCATCCGAGCGCGGTCACGCATGAAAAGCTTGCAAAGCGTTTATGCGCATTCATGGAAGAGAATGTGCATATGAAGTAGGGCGCAGGCCTGTACGAATATATAACACTTGGGAGTAGTATAATGAGTGGAGAAACAAACGAAAATAAGAAGGTAAATGCCGAGAACCCGACCCGAAAGAAAAAGAAAGGATTTAAGAGATGGTATCGGAAATGGAGGAAACCGTTGCTGCGGTCTGTATCGGCAGGAGCAATTGTGGCAATCCTTTATCTGATCGTTGCATTTTCAGGTATTCCGTTTATTGCAAAATGGAGAACACTTTATATTGAAACCGCCATGAGCACACATAGCCACCAATGGCTGGCAGAGGCGTTTTTCCCGAAGAGCGTTGTGGATAAGGTTGTAGACCAGAAAATGGCAGACCTCGAGCAGCAGGAAGACTTAAACAGTGATTGGCAGGATGTTACCGGCAATACGGAAGAGGAGACGGATAGCAAGACAGCTTTCTTTGAACAATATTGGGAATTGGATTCAGAGTCCGTACATGCATATCTGGATGCGCGCCCGTATCTGACGGAGAATGGGTATGATTCCCTTCTGATTGAAGATATGGACAATACACTAGGACTTCAGACAGCAAAGGGAGACAAGCTTCTTGTGGCGGATGTTGCGAACAACCTGCTGATCGTTGGTGTCAGCGGAGAAGGCTATGTCGGAAAAATGGCAATCGTAAAGAACCCTGCCCAGGTTGATCTGGTAGAGTCCAAGTCGCTCGGCAGTTTTGGCGAACTTGCAGAATCTTATGGGGAACGCACGGATGCTCTGCTGGTTATAAATGCCAGTGGATTTAAGGACCCGGAGGGACACGGCGCAGGTGGTGAGATCAAGGGCTGCCTGGTGCTTGATGGCGTGGAATACGGAAAGCCGAAGGGTGATACATGGAAGATGTTCGGCTTCAAGAATGATGACCGGCTTTATATTTCCAACTACTATGAGGAAGATATTACAGAGTACCGCTGGGCTGTGGAATTTTTCCCGGCGCTTATTGTAAATGGAGAAATATCAATTACCGGAAGCTTTGGCATGGGAATCCAGCCGCGAACCACCATCGGACAGACGGAAAGCGGAGACTTCTTAATGCTGATCGTGGATGGCCGTCAGGTGGGCTACAGCCTTGGCTGTACGGTTGCTGAATGTGCGGACATCATGCTCCGGTATGGTGCATATCAGGGCGCAAATATGGATGGTGGAAGTTCGGCTGTTATGTGGTACAAGGGCGAGCAGATCACCAAATCCTCCAGCAAAGCCGGAAACGGACGATATATGCCGGATGCACTTATTGTGAGAAAACCTACGGATCCTGAAGTGGCAGGCACAACTTCTTATTAGTAATATATTCCCGGGACAGAGAATGGAACAAACGCGAAACGCGTCTTGTTTGCCTATGTATGTAGATGATATTCTTGAAAAGGCAGAAGAAAATGGGGCTTTTGCCACCGGGGGTTTTTATGAAAAGAAGGAGAAATGGAAAAGACTAAAAAAGAAAATGATAAGCAGACGATAGATGAACATATCGCAAATGGGGAATGGGAATATGTCCTGTCATATCTGGCAGACCAGATTCCACAGGAGCGGCTGTCCCTCTTATGGGAGATAGCAATGTTGGCGGATTGGAAGAATCTGGATATGCTGGAAGAGAAGATCTATTCATATGGTGGAAGCCTTGGCAGCAAGGATTACATCGGAAGGGTTGTATTCACACGCATGGTACAGGCGCTCAGCTGTGCCCGCAGGGCGGCAGAATAGAACATTATTAAAAGAACTATCTAAGGGAAATGAACCGGTGGCGGCAGCCACTACAAAATACAAAAGAGAATAATGAAACCCCGGTTATGCGGTCACGGATGATTCCGTGACCGTTTCTTTTCAAATAATGCTTTTTCTTTTACAAATAATGCGCAAAAAACAGGCAATACTTGTTTTGCGCGGGAAAAAGTTTTAGTATAATGAGTAATGTAAAATGGTAGTAATTGGTCAGGGACTGAGCAGTTACAATTGGAAAAGAAAAGAGGATACAAGTATGAATATTGTAGTATTGGCAGGAGGCCTCAGCACAGAAAGAGATGTTTCTTTTAAGACGGGAAGTATGGTGGCTAAGGCGTTAAAGGAGAATGGACACAAGGTAATCCTGCTGGATGTATTCATGGGGTACAAGGACGAAGAGACAGATCTGACCGGCATTTTTGACAAAGCCGATGAAATCAGTATAAAAGTGGATAATATCCCGGAGGTTGCACCGGATCTTAAGAAGGTAAAAGCATCCAGAAAGGATCAGTCTGACTGCTTCTTTGGCCCGAATGTGATCCGTATGTGCCAGATGGCAGACATTGTTTTCATGGCGCTTCACGGAGAGAATGGAGAGAACGGCAAGCTGCAGGCAGCATTTGATCTGCTTGGAGTACGTTACACGGGAAGCGATTATCTAAGCAGCGCCATTGCGATGAATAAGGGAATGGCAAAGCAATTTTTCATGGCAAATAAGATTCCTACGCCGATGGGAATCTCCATGACAAGTGAGACGAGAGAGGACGATATCACAAAGCTTCCGCTGAAACTGCCATGCGTTGTAAAGCCGTGTTGCGGCGGTTCAAGCATTGGTGTTACCATCGTAAATGATCCGAAGGAGTTTACGGAGGCACTGGAGGAGGCATTCCGCTGGGAAAATGAACTGATCATAGAGGAGTACGTAAAGGGAAGAGAGTTTTCTGTTGGCGTGATGGAGGGGAAAGCCCTTCCGGTTATCGAGATTGCTCCAATCGAAGGATTCTATGATTACAAGAACAAATATAAGGCAGGAAGTGCCGTTGAAACCTGCCCGGCAGATATTCCGGCGGATGTCACTGCACATATGCAGCATTATGCGGAGGAAGTCGCCCGCGTGATCGGCCTTGATACCTACTCTAGATGCGATTTCCTCTGGAATGAGGAGGATGGCATTTACTGTCTTGAGACAAATACCCTTCCGGGAATGACTCCGACGAGCCTTCTTCCGCAGGAAGCACAGGTGATCGGGATGAATTTCAACCAGCTGTGTGAGAAGCTGATTGAGATTTCTCTTAGAAAATATAATTAGAGGAATATGGATGGAACAGAATATGCAGAATACACATAGTACACCGCAAACGGAAACGATGCCGTATATGACGCTTGAAAACATTGCCCGCGCATGTGGTGGCACATATCACGGCGCGGAGGAGCTACTGCAGAAAGAGGTGACGGGAATTGTTACGGACAGCAGACAGGTTTGTCCGGGAAATCTCTTTGTAGCAATCAAGGGTGAGCGTGTGGACGGGCACCGTTTCATTCCGGCAGTAACCGGGCAGGGTGCTATGGCAGTCCTCTGTGAGGATGCACCGCAGATGGACGGCTGCACGTATATACAGGTCCCTTCTACCCTGGAAGCAATAAAGCAGATTGCTGCGTTTTACCGCAGCGCACTTGACATCCCGGTTGTCGGTGTGATCGGAAGTGTTGGCAAGACCAGCACGAAAGAGATGATTGCTTCCGTCTTATCACAGAAATATTCGGTTCTTAAGACGGATGGCAATTTCAATAATGAGATCGGTGTACCTCTTACGATTTTTAGAATTCGCAAAGAGCACCAGATTGCTGTTCTTGAAATGGGAATCTCTGATTTTGGAGAGATGGACCGGCTGGCGGCCATTGCAAAGCCGGACATCTGTGTCATGACAAACATTGGCTGGTGCCATCTGGAGAACCTAAAGACGAGAGACGGCATTTTAAAGGCAAAGACGGAATGCTTTGCCCATATGAGAGAGGGCGGAACGGCAATCCTAAACGGGGATGATGACAAACTCTGCACACAGCAGAATGTATGCGGCAGGCGTCCGGTATTCTATGGTATCCCGGAGAACATGCAGCAGGCAGCCCCCGGCTCGTATGAAAAAAATCCACAGGTATATGCCAAAGAGGTAGAGAACCTCGGCTTCGAGGGCATGAGGGCAACCATCTGTACACCTTCCGGAAGCTTTGCAGCAGAGATTTCGATACCGGGAGAACACAATGTATACAATGCGCTTGCGGCGACAGCCGTTGGCATCACACTTGGCCTTTCCCTGGAGGAGATTGCCAGGGGAGTCGCAGAGGCAAAGACCATTGCGGGAAGAACAAATTTTATCCGGCATAACGGAATGATCATCATTGATGACTGCTATAATGCGAACCCGGTTTCCATGAAGGCTTCCATCGAGGTGCTTGCACATGCAAAGGGCCGCAGCATAGCGGTGCTTGGCGATATGGGGGAACTTGGTGAGGATGAGCGTGCATTGCACTATGAAGTGGGCAGATGCGTTGGCGTGCAGAAGATCCATACGCTGTTCTGCGCGGGAGAACTGGCAGAGGAATATAAAAAAGCTGCGGAAGCTGTTAATCCGGAATGTGAGATTTATTATTTCAAGACGCGGGAAGAGATGACAGGGGAATTGCTTGGCTATGTGAAAGAGGGGGATACTGTTTTGGTTAAAGCGTCTCACTTTATGGAATTTCCGAAAGTGGTTTCGGCTTTACAAATGCAGTAGTTTCCCATACAATAGCAATATGAGCGGTTCGCATAAAGGATGCAGCTGCGAATGACTGAATAACGAAGAAAGACGAGGAATATAATATGGCACAGAATCCAATTGTTACAATTACAATGGAGAACGGCGATGTGATGAAGGCAGAGCTTTACCCGGAGATCGCACCAAATACCGTCAATAATTTTATCAGCCTGATCAACAAGGGCTTCTATGATGGAGTAATCTTCCACCGTGTAATCCGCGGCTTTATGCTGCAGGGTGGAGATCCGGAGGGAACCGGAGCAGGTGGTCCGGGCTACGAGATCAAGGGAGAATTTTCCCATAACGGATTTAAGAATGACTTAAAGCATACACCGGGGGTACTTTCCATGGCACGCACCATGATCCCGGATTCTGCAGGAAGCCAGTTCTTTATCATGCATCAGGCTGCTCCGCATCTTGACGGGGAGTATGCTGCATTTGGCAAGATCACAGAGGGTATGGATGTCGTGAACCGTATCGCAGAGGAGCCGACGGATTACAGGGACCGCCCGCTTGCGGATCAGGTTATGAAGACGGTGACGGTTGAGACTTTCGGGGTGGAATATCCGGAGCCGGAAAAGAGATAAACAGACAGTTAAGAAGAGTTCCGATTCGTCGGAACTCTTTTGCGCCTTATAGAAAGAAAAGACGCGGACGGACCGGATGAGCCTGTAGCAGCAGGAGAAAGCAGGAATATTATACATGGAGTGGAATCTGCTACTATACGAAGCAAAAGCACTTGCGAAGGAAGAACAATTACATAGCTGGGAGAGGGGCGAGGCAGTGCAGCGGGGGATTTCCTGTGATACCTGGAACGGTGTGCTTTCCGAACAGACAATTGAGGAGATCTGTGCCCGGCACAATGCAGCTCTGGAAAATCTGCTTATTATTGTCACAACAGCGGAGGAGTGGAACCTTGCAAGGAACCTTGGCGCTGCCGCACTTCCATACGCCCCGGCGGCAGAGACACAGGATACTGTATTCTTTGAGGATGCGTGGATCGTGGTGGAGGGGTTTGCAGAGGTTGATTATGATTTCTTCCTGAAATGTTATGAGCGGGCGCACAACCTCCCGTGGGAGATTCTGCGGACCAGGCGTTGCCACCTGCGGGAACTGACACTTGCAGATCTCGACGATCTGTTTTTGCTCTATGAAAAGCCCGGTGTGACCAGATACATGGAAGGGCTGTATGAGCGCAAAGAGGAGGAAGACTATCAGCGTGCATATATTGAACATATGTATCGATACTATGGATATGGTATGTGGCTGGTCTGCACGAACGATGATGGCCGTGTAATCGGACGCGCCGGACTTGAACACAGAGAGTACCACGGACAGTTTGAACTCGAAATGGGATATCTTATAGCGCCGGATGAGCAGAATAAGGGATATGCGACAGAAGTCTGCCAGGCAATCATGGAATATGCAAGGGAAAATCTTGACTTCCCGGCAATCAACTGCCTGATTCATAAGGACAACCACGTATCCAGGAAACTTGCCATCAGGCTTGGATTTACATTTTTAGAAAAAATGATGGAACATGGACAGGAAATGGAGCGATACATATATTGCTTTTAGAGCGAAAATCCCATATAATAGAGGATTATATATGGTTTTTATTTTTACGAAAGAATCGTGCATGTGGCACAGACATGTAGGGGCAGGTGAGTGATATGGCAGACATTTCGTCAGAAGAACTGGAGCGCTTAGAGGAAGAATTTCACTCGAGCAACAGCAATCTAAAACAACCGAAAGAGTTTTCCAAGCCGGAGGATCTGTATGAGGAACTGATCGCAAGCATTCGCAAGTATCATCCATCTACAGATATCTCACTGATTGAGAAGGCGTATACCACAGCATATAATGCACACAAGGGACAGGTGCGCAAATCCGGCGAGGCATATATCATCCACCCTCTTTGTGTTGCCATCATTCTTGCGGAATTGGAGCTGGATAAGGAGACTATTATCGCCGGACTTCTCCATGATATTCTGGAAGATACCATCATGACAGAGATGGAACTTCGCGCGGAGTTCGGGGAAGAGGTTCTGCTTCTGGTAGATGGTGTGACCAAGCTGCAGCATCTGCATCTGACAGACGGCAATATTGACCCGAAGGAGAAAAATGCCGCAAGGCTGGAAATGCAGGCAGAGAATCTCCGCAAGATGTTCCTTGCAATGGCAAAAGATATCCGTGTCATTATGATCAAGCTTGCCGACCGTCTGCACAATATGCGGACCCTTAAATACCAGTCGAGAGAGGCGCAGATACGTATTGCGCGTGAGACACAGGAGATTTACTGCCCGATTGCACAGCGTCTTGGTATCAGCAAGATCAAGATAGAGCTGGATGACCTTGCACTTAAGTATCTTGAACCGGAAGCCTACTATGATCTGGTTGAGAAGGTGGCGCTTCGCAAGGACGTAAGAGAAGAATACGTGCAGAGCCTTGTAAAGGAGGTCCGGGCACAGGTGGAGGAAGCCGGGATCAAGGCTGACATATCCGGCCGTGCAAAGCACTTTTTCAGCATATATAAGAAGATGGTGAACCAGAATAAGACCATTGATCAGATTTATGATCTGTTTGCAATCCGTATCATTGTGGAGACGGTTAAGGACTGCTACACGGTCCTTGGAATCATGCATGAGAAATACAAGCCGATCCCGGGCCGCTTTAAGGATTATATTGCCATGCCGAAGCCTAATATGTATCAGTCTCTTCACACAACACTGATCGGACCGAGCGGACAGCCATTTGAGATCCAGATCCGTACCTATGAGATGCACCGCACTGCAGAGTATGGTATCGCAGCTCACTGGAAGTACAAGGAGACCAACAACGGCAATGCGACAAATACAACTGTAACCGAGGAAGAAAAGTTAAGCTGGCTGCGCCAGATTCTTGAATGGCAGCAGGATATGTCGGATAACCGCGAGTTTATGAGCCTGCTTAAGAGCGACCTTGACCTGTTCTCTGACAATGTATTCTGTTTTACACCATCCGGGGATGTCAAGAATCTTCCGAACGGTTCTACACCGATCGATTTTGCATACAGCATTCATTCCGCAGTCGGCAACAAGATGGTCGGGGCAAAGGTAAACGGTAAGCTTGTCCCGATTGATTATGTGATCCACAATGGGGATCGTATTGAGATCATCACTTCGCAAAATTCCAGAGGACCGAGCCGTGACTGGTTAAATATTGTAAAGAGCACACAGGCGAAGACGAAGATCAATCAGTGGTTCAGAAGTGAACTTAAGGACGAAAATATCCAGCATGGCAAGGATCTGATGCTTGCATATGCAAAGTCAAAGGGAATGAATCTTCCGGATTTCAATAAGCCGGAATATCAGGAGAAGATTATCCGCAAGTATGGATTCCATGATTGGAATTCCTGTCTGGCAACCATCGGGCATGGCGGCTTGAAGGAAAGCCAGGTCGTAAACCGTATGTACGAGGAATACCGCAAGGATCATGTGATTCCTCTTACCGATGAGGAGGTACTTGCAACAGTTGGTGAGACGAAGCCTGTCGAGATGGCGAAGAAGTCCAAGAGCGGAATCGTTGTAAAAGGCCTGTATGACGTTGCGGTACATTTTTCCAAATGCTGCCGTCCTGTCCCGGGAGATGAGATTGTCGGCTTTGTGACAAGAGGAAGGGGCGTTTCCATTCATCGGACGGACTGCATCAATATCATCAATCTTTCCGAGATGGAGAAGGCACGGCTGATCGAGGCAGAGTGGCAGGCAGGTGCTGAGAATGAGACGCTTGGCGAGTACCTTGGTGAGATCAAGATATTCTGCCACGACAGAAGCGGTCTTCTGGTTGACATTACAAGAATATTTACCGAGCGCGATATCAATATCAACGGAATCAATTCCAGAACAAGTAAACAGGGAATCGCCACGATCGAGGTGTCCTTCAATACGAAGGGAAGAAGCGAACTGAACAGCCTTGTTGAGAAGATCCGCCAGGTTGACAGCGTGATCGACATTGAGCGTACAACGGGCTAAAGAAAGGCAACAGAATGGGAAAGTTACAGATTGCACATTATATGGTTGGACCGGTGCAGACAAACTGCTATTTTGCAATTAATAAAGAGACAAAGGAAGCGCTGGTCATTGATCCGGGAGAGGAAGCAGGAAAGCTTATGCAGCAGATTAAGGCGCAGGGACTTACTGTGGTGGCGATTTTGCTTACGCATGGACATTTTGATCATGCGGGCGGTGCCGGGGAACTCTCCGCACTCTGCAATGTACCGGTTTATGCCCATGAAGCAGAGAAGGAGACATTGGAGAGCGAGAAGCTTAATGTAAGTTGGATGGTTGGAAAGAAGGAGACCTACCGGGCAGATCTGTTTGTAAAGGACGAGCAGGAACTGGATCTTGCGGGATTCCATATCCGGGTGCTTTTTACACCGGGACATACTAAAGGCGGATGCTGTTACTATTTCCCATATGAAGATGTTGTCTTTTCCGGGGATACCTTGTTTCAGATGTCCGTGGGAAGAACGGATCTGGAGGGCGGAAGTATGTCACAGATCGTGCGTTCCATTCAGGAGAAGCTCATGCCACTTCCGGACAGGACCGTGGTTTATCCGGGGCATGGTGATGCTACGACCATAGAAACAGAGAGGATGTATAACCCATATCTATGATTATTGTATTATTTAATAAGCCGGAATTTGAATATGATGTGCATTCTCTGACGAAGGCTTTTTATCCGAAAGAGGAGGTGCAGATGTATTACACCTCCGCAGAGGCAGACACCGCCAAAGAGAATCTTGCATGTACGCATCATGAGGCGGGACCAAAGCTTGACGAAAAGATTGCAGATGCCGCATATCTTCTTTCCGTTACATATCCGGATACAAAAGAGGAGCAGGAAGGGGCAATCGCCCTTTTATGGAAGAACCGGGCAGCCGGGACGGAGATAGAAAAGCAGATCAAGGGCGATTTCCGGGAGCGTGCGGCAGCAAAGAACCAGCTCAAACAGGCACTGTACGAGCTGCTGGCACAGGCATCCGGGCAGACACTTCCATGGGGAACTTTAACCGGAATCCGTCCGACAAAGATCCCGATGAAACTGCTCGAGGAAGGCAAGAACGAGGCTGAGATCGCTGATTATATGAGGCAGACTTACCTCGCATCGGAAGAAAAGATTGCACTTGCCATTGAGATTGCCAAGCGTGAGCGAAAGCTCTTAGAGAAGATTGATTACGAAAATGGATACAGTCTGTACATCGGAATACCATTCTGCCCGAGCACGTGTTTATATTGTTCATTTACGTCTTATCCGCTGTCCGCTTGGAGACATCAGGTAGACGCTTATCTGGATGCGTTGGAAAAGGAAATCGATTTTACGGCACAGCGGTTTTATCATAAAAAGCTCAATTCCATATACATAGGCGGCGGAACACCGACGACGCTGGAGCCGTATCAGCTTGACCGGCTGATACGCAAGATCAAATGCAGCTTTGATCTTTCCCATTGTGTGGAATTTACGGTGGAAGCGGGACGTCCGGACTCCATTACCAAAGAGAAACTGCAGGTATTGCGAAAGAACGGAATCAGCCGTATCTCGGTCAATCCGCAGACCATGAAACAGGAGACACTTGACCTGATCGGGCGGCACCACACGGTGGAGCAGACAATCGAGAGCTTTAAGCTTGCGAGAGAGCTGGGATTTGACAACATCAACATGGATCTGATCATCGGGCTGCCGGATGAGGACATCTCGGATGTTCGCCATACGATGGAAGTGATAGAAGCACTTCACCCGGACAATCTGACCGTGCATTCGCTTGCAATCAAGCGGGCTGCCAGACTTACGATTTTTAAAGAACGCTATCAGGATATGCAGATGGTCAACACGCAGGAACATATGGATCTGTGCGAAGCGTATTGCCGCAAGATGGGGCTTACTCCGTATTATCTGTATCGCCAGAAGGGCATGGCAGGCAATATGGAAAATGTCGGATATGCCGAACCGGGCAAGGCAGGTGTGTACAATATCCTTATCATGGAGGAGAAACAGACCATCGTGGCGTGCGGGGCAGGTTCCACGACAAAGCGGGTCTTTGCGGAGAAGAATCCGGACGGAAGCCACCGCATCGAGCGTGTGGAGAATGTCAAGGATGTGAAGAATTATCTGGAGCGTGTAGATGAGATGATCGCACGTAAGAACAGATTGTTTGCAAATGTGTAAAGGGGAATGATATGGGGTTAAACTTTCGTAAAAGTGTAAAAGTTGCAGATGGAGTTAAGTTGAATATCGGAAAGAAAAGCGCAGGCGTATCGGTTGGAGGAAAGCATGTAGGTGCATCCTTTAACACCAGATCCGGTGCGCGGGTAAGGGCATCGCTTCCGGGAACCGGGATTTCCTATACCAAATCATTAAACAGTATCGGTAAAAAGAAAACGAGCCGTAAGAAATCAAAGAGTAAGAACACGCTTTCCACGATTCTTACCATCCTGATCGTACTGATCGCAGTCGGATTTATCATAAGCAAAAACTGGACGAAAATCTCCGACACACTTGGAATCGGACAAAGTGCGCAGACTGTGGAGAGCGAAGGCGCAATTGGCGCGGATAATGCGGCAGCAGACAATGGAATGACGATCTCTTATGTGATCAATACTTCCACGAAGAAAATCCATCTGGCTGATTGCCGATATGCGGATACTTCAAGCGATAATGTCAAGACTACCGACAAGACGTTAGATGA
This sequence comes from Agathobacter sp., assembly GCA_050873865.1. Classification (GTDB taxonomy): domain Bacteria; phylum Bacillota; class Clostridia; order Lachnospirales; family Lachnospiraceae; genus Roseburia. The sequence goes on from JBNMJQ010000005.1 coordinate 89,106, forward strand.
ACTGCTTGCGGATGGATATAGCAAGTGCAAGACATGTATGGCGGGCAAATGATAGTTAGATTACTGTGTGAGAACGCGATTTAAGTGTGAGCAGTAACATATATTTAGGATTGACAACTGAAACCTCGAAAAATACAATGGATGAGTACAGGAGGAATTACCATGGCATTAAGTAAAAAGCCGGTGAACGGCATGAAGGATATTTTACCGGCAGAGATGGAAATCCGCGATTATGTAACAAGCGTGATCAAGGAGACATATAGAAGCTTCGGGTTTACCCCGATTGAGACCCCTTGCATGGAGAACATCGCAAACCTCTCCAACAAGCAGGGCGGTGAGAATGAAAAGCTGATCTTTAAGGTGTTAAAGAGAGGCGAGAAACTTAATTTGGAGCAGGCCAGGGAAGAGGCGGATGTGGTTGATTTTGGTATGCGCTATGACCTTACCGTTCCGCTTACCCGCTTTTATTCCAACAATGCAAACGATCTGCCAAGCCCGTTTAAGGCACTTCAGATCGGCAATGTATGGAGAGCTGACAGACCGCAGAGAGGCCGTTACCGTCAGTTTACCCAATGTGATATTGATATCCTCGGAGAGCCGAGCAATCTTGCAGAGATCGAACTGATCACTGCGACGACAACAACAATCGGCCGCCTCGGATTTAAGAATTTTGAGATCCGTATCAACGAGCGCCGCATTTTAAAAGCGATGGCTGCCTACAGTGGCTTTGATGAGGCGGATTATGACAGCGTGTTCATCACACTTGACAAGATGGACAAGATTGGTACAGAGGGCGTTGCAGCGGAGCTTGCAGACAATGGCTTCGCGCAGGAGTCCATCCAGAAATATCTGGATCTGTTTGCCCTTTTAGCAGGGAAGAAGGATGTCGCGGAAGGTGTCGATATCCTGACACAGAAGCTTGGAGATTATCTCGAAGCGGAGGTCGCAGATAGCTTAAAGGAGATCGCCGCAGCAGTCAACGCGACAAAGGCAGCAGAGTTTGAATTGGTGTTTGATCCGACACTCGTGCGCGGAATGAGCTATTATACCGGAACTATTTTTGAGATTGCAATGCCGGAGCTTGGTGCAGCCTGCGGCGGTGGCGGACGCTATGACAAGATGGTCGGCAAATTTACCGGCAATGATGTACCGGCATGCGGATTTTCCATCGGATTTGAGCGTATCGTCCTTCTTTTGATGGAGAGCGGCTTCCAGATCCCGGAGAAGCCGAAGAAGGTTGCTTATCTTGTGGAGAAGAAGTATCCGGCGGATAAGCTTGTGGATGTCATGAAGCAGGCAGGTGATGCCAGAGCAGACGGACAGACTGTTTTAGTTGTCCGCATGAACAAGAACAAGAAGTTCCAGAAGGAACAGCTTCAGGCTCAGGGATATGAGGAGTTTGTTGAGTTTTTCAACAATTAAGTCGGACATACCGTAAGGAAGTTCCTTCTGTATGCGGCAGACTTTTTGCAATAGAAAAGATAAAAGAGGAGAAAACAAAATGACACAGTCGAGAACACACAACTGTAATGAGCTTCGCCTTAGTGATGCGGGAAAGCAGGTTACACTTGTCGGATGGTTTGAGAATATTCGAAAAGTAAGTAAGAATCTCGGATTCCTGATTTTAAGAGATTTTTACGGAACCACACAGGTCGTTATCGAGACAGAAGATATGATGGCGATCATTGATGGAATCAACAAGGAGAGCACGATCTCCGTAACCGGAACAGTAAGAGAGCGTTCCAGCAAGAATGCAGATCTTCCGACCGGCGAGATCGAGGTTGTGCCGGAGAAGATCGAGATCTTAAGCAAGTGCAGCTACAACGCACTTCCGTTTGAGATCAACCAGTCCAAGGACGCAGATGAGAATACCCGTCTGAAATATCGTTACCTGGATCTGAGAAATCCGGCAGTAAAGAGTAAAATCGTACTTAGAAGTAAGATCGTTGCGGAGCTTCGCCGTAAGATGAACGAGATTGGTTTCATGGAGATCACAACTCCGATCCTGACCTGTTCTTCACCGGAGGGGGCAAGGGATTACCTCGTTCCGGCAAGAAACCATCCGGGCAAATTCTATGCGCTTCCGCAGGCACCACAGCAGTTTAAGCAGATTCTGATGGCTTCCGGTTTTGACCGTTATTTCCAGATCGCTCCGTGCTTCCGTGATGAGGATGCAAGAGCAGACCGTTCACCGGGAGAATTCTATCAGCTTGACATGGAGATGGCATTTGCTTCACAGGAAGATGTGTTTGCTGTTATTGAGGAGGTCCTCCCTCCTGTATTTGAAAAGTATGGTGTATACACCAATGCGTCCAGGGCTCCGTTCGTCCGCATTCCATATCTTGAGGCGATGGATAAATACGGAAGTGATAAGCCGGATCTTAGAATTGACCTTGTTCTTACCGATGCAACCGATGTTATGGCAGATTGCGGATTCGGACCATTTGAGGGCAACGTCGTAAAGGCAGTTGTTGTCGATGGATTTACCGCAACCAGAAAGGTGATCGATAAGATCTGTGCAGACGTCGAGATTGCAACCGCAAACAAAGCATACTGGTTCAAGCTTGACGAGAACGGTGAGCTTGTCGGAGGGATCTCCAAGTTCCTTCAGGAACGCAAGGAAGCTGTTATCGAAGCATTGGGATTGAAGCCGGGTGATTTTGTAGGACTGACCGCAGGCAAGCTCCTCGCAGCACAGAAGACTGCCGGAGTGCTTCGGAAGTTGCTCGGAGCAGCAAGTGAAAAGCATATGAAGCAGAATACCTATGAGTTCTGCTGGATTGTTGATTTCCCGATGTACGAGATTGGTGAGGAATCCGGCGAGCTGGAGTTCTGCCACAACCCGTTCTCTATGCCACAGGGCGGCATGGATGCACTTTGCAATCAGGATCCGCTTTCCATCCTTGCATATCAGTACGACCTCGTATGTAACGGTGTAGAGCTTTCTTCTGGTGCTGTCCGTAATCATGATCCGGAGATCATGATCAAGGCATTTGAGCTGGTTGGCCTTGGCGAGGATGATGTTAAGGCCAAGTTCCCGGCAATGTACAACGCATTCTGCTACGGAGCACCGCCACACGCAGGAATCGCTCCGGGAGTTGACCGTATGATCATGCTGATCTGTGGAGAGGAAAGCATCCGTGAGATCATTCCGTTCCCGATGAACAAGAACGCGATGGATGTTATGATGGGAGCACCGGCGACGGTAGACAAGAAGCAGCTGGATGATGTCCATATTGCAATCGTGATGCCGGAGGAATAAGTATCAGGGATTGATATTGTAAATTCAGGAGAGATTGTCAAATCGTATGAATGAACTAGCAAAAAGGATTGTAAGAGGACTATTGCTTGTACTGTGCGGTGCGGCAATCTCTCTTCTTATTTTATCTATAAGAAAGACCGGACAGGTTCAGTCAAAACTGAACGAGGTGGCGTCCCAATTGTCCTATCTGCAGGATTCCACAGCAATGATTCAGTCGGATCTGCATACCATGGAGGAAAATATTGAGACAACCCTTGAGGAGGAATCAAGCCTGATCGAGGATTATTCAATACAAGTGTCTTCTGTCAATCTGCAGGAACAGACCTATGATGTTGAAATTGCCATTCTTCCGAAGGAATATACGGAGGCAACCCAGACCAGCATTTATTTTGGCACACGTGCCTACAATCTGGAGCTGCAGGGGCTTGTCTATAAGGGGGAAGCAACCCTTTCACTGAAGAACAGCTATGATGGAAATATCACCGTTTTGTTTACAAACGGGGAAAAGCGGAGCACAGAGGTGCTTCATAGCTATGTCGGATTTCCGACTCAGCTTGCCACAACGCTTTCCGGTGAATTGGCAAATGTAAGTGACAGCTATGAAGACGGGACGTTGGAGTTTGACGGACAGGTATCCTATGAGCTGGATGGGCATAATATGTTCGATTTCACAAGCTTTTCGCTTGTGGCAGAGGTAAATGGCGAGAACGTATATGATTATGATCTGATCCGCGAGACCGGCGGGGCCAAAGTGCAGACTGAGGCGGAAACCCAACAGCAGATCGAAGCAGATACTGACGCTTCGGGAGAAGACAGTCCAAATGATGCCGTAGATGAAAACATAAATGCGGAAGAGGAACAAAATGAAGGTCAGGAGACTAACCCACAGGCTGATGATGCAGGTGTGGACTCAAAAGAGCAGACCGCGGATGACACCGGGACAGCAGCTGTAACAGAAGATACACAGCAGGAAGAAGAGAATCTGCCTGAACTGTCGGATGCACCGCAGACGGATGTGGCACTTCAGGAGGTCAGTGTTTCCGGACTTGGAGGGGAGCATAACATTCATTTCTGGAGTCCTGCAGTTGAAGGGGATTCCATAAAAATTTACCTTACGGCTGTCACACAGGATGGATATACATTTGTCCTTACATTGTGGGATGGAAGTTTTATGGAAGATGATGACGCACGTGCACAGGCATATCTGAACGGATCGTACGATCAGACGGTAGCAGATGCAAACGGAAATGTATGGAACAAGGCTGAATAATTACAAAAACACCAGAAAATAATGTAAAAAAAACATAAAAAGTGGTGTAAAAAAGATAGAAATTATCCGATAATATATCTATAATATAAGCCGAATTTTATTGCGCATAAAAAAGCTTTAGGAGGGGATATCATGAGTGATAAAATTAAGCGTAAGGATTCTATGAGGACAAAGATTCTGATACTTCTGGCGGTGGCAATGATCTGCATTACCGGCAGCAGTCTTATGTTCTCAATTCCCAAGACAAGGGAAAACATAAGCTCTGTGACACAGAGCTATATGCTGTCAGAGGCAAAGGCATATGGACAGCTTCTGGAAAAGACAATCCAGCTGGAGGGAACGGACCTTCTTGCAAGCGTTGATGCATTAAAGGATACGTTCGCGGAGGTGAAAATCCACGGAATGGATACCAGTTACCTGTATCTGGTATCTGCAGACGGAACCATGCTGTATCATCCGACAGCGGACAAGATCGGAAAGCCGGTTGAAAATGCGGTTGTCACCGGTATCGTGCAGGATTTACAGAATGGTATCAAGGATGAACCGGCGTGCGTTACATACGAATTTAAGGGCGTCAATAAATATGCTGCATTTTATGTGGACACGGCATCCAGCTTTATTCTTGTAATCTCAGCGGATAAGAGTGATGCGTTTGCTCCTGTCAACCAGATGGCAATAAGCGCAATCGGAAGTGCGGTTGCAGTATTTATTATCGTGCTCATCATCGGTGTGATTATCGTTGGAAGAATGGTTAAACCGCTTACAGAGCTTACCCAGATCGTCAACAAGGTAGCGGGACTTGATTTTACAAAGAATGAGAAGCAGGCGAAGCTGAATCTCCGTAAGGATGAAATCGGGCTGATCAGCCGTGCAATCGACAATTTACATAAACAGCTGAGTACTATTATTTCAGCAATCCAGAATCAGGGCGAGCAGCTGGCAGTCAGCAACCAGGCATTTGAGAAGGAATTTGGTGGAATTATCGAGAGCATCACAAACGTGAATACAGCAGTGGAAGAGATTGCTCTTGGAAGTACTTCACAGGCGCAGGAGACAACTTCTGCGGGCGAGCATGTCATGAATATCGGTACGGCAATTGAGACAAACAATAATGCCGTTGGCGTATTGGAAGAGTCCATTAAGAAGATGAATGAGCTCGCAACACAGTCTGCAACAATGCTTGCCGAACTGACCGAGATCAACAATAAGACGACCGGTAATATCAAGGCTGTCATGGAGCAGACCACCATGACCAATCATTCATCAGAGAAGATCAAGGAAGCGGTTGCACTGATCCAGGACATCGCAAGCCAGACGAACCTGCTGTCCTTAAGTGCAAGTATCGAGGCTGCCAGAGCCGGAGATTCCGGACGGGGATTTGCTGTCGTTGCGGAAGAAATCCGCAAGCTTGCAGAGGATTCTGCAAAGAGAGCATCTGAGATTGATGCGATCGCAGTAGAGCTTATGACAAACTCTACCGACAGTGTTCAGAAGATGAGCGAACTTAATAATGCGTCAACAATCCAGCACAATAAGCTGGATGAGACCAAGAGATCATTTACAAGCCTTCAGGATGAAATCAACGATGTATCAAATGCATCTAAGGATATCTTTGAACAGACCGGACGAATCAGCAGCCTGAATGTTGATGTGAGCAGCGTGATTGAACAGCTGTCTGCAATTGCAGAAGAGAATGCCGCTTCTACACAGGAGACAAGCGCTACCATGAATTCACTTACCGGAAGTATTGATAAATGTAAGGAAGAGACGGCTGCATTAGGAAGCCTTAGCGTAATGCTTAAGGAGCAGACCGGAAAATTCCGCTTCTAAATCAAATCATATTATTACAAAAACACCCGCCTGCCGGAAGCTCCGGTCAGGCGGATGTTTTTAATTGTTATCTTTTGGAGAGCGGGGCAGGGTAAAGATGAACTCTGTTCCGACTCCCTCTGTGCTTATGACATTGATGTTTTCCTGATGTGCCTGCATAATCTCTTTTACGATGGACAGACCAAGTCCGGTTCCCCTTTTATCCTTTCCGCGGGAGAGATCCGTCTTGTAGAAACGATCCCATATCTTCTTAACACTATCCGCAGGGATACCAATTCCGGAATCCTTGATTGAAACAAGAACTTTCTCATTCTTGATACGGGTTTCAATCGCGATGGATGAGTTGTGATGCGAGAACTTGACGGCATTGTCAATCAGATTGTGAAGTACCTGCTGGATCTTGCTCATATCGGCACGGACCAGAAGCTCATCGCCGGTCAGTACAAGATCAAAACTGATTCCTTTTTCGTTGCACCGCCCCTCAAATGCAAGCAGCGTGGAACGGATCAGATTATTGATGTCAAAGTCTGCCATATCAAGCATCATGCCATGCTGACCGAAACGATTGAGATCCAATAAGCTTTGGGTGAGCTTGTTCAGGCGTTCTGTCTCGGCGAGGATGATATTTAAGTATTTGCCCTGCATCTCGACCGGAATCGTTCCATCGATCATTGCCTCCACATATCCTTTTATGGAAGTGAGCGGAGAGCGGAAATCATGTGACACGTTAGAGACAAATTTTCGCTGGTCTTCCTCATGAGCACCTAGTTCTTTTGCCATAAAATTGAGGGTGTCTGCAAGATGACCGATCTCATCACTAGAATGAACCTGTATCACTTCATCAAACTCTCCCTTTGCGTAATGATCCGCGGTCTCTGTAATTTTCCGGATCGGCATGTAGATGACGAAGGTGAAAATAAGCAGAATGACAAAAGAACAAAGGAAAACAAGTCCCATGGTCGAAAATGTCAGGTTGATGAAACCGTTGGCAGTTCCGGTTATCTGTGAAAGCTTCTCATGGATCAGGATGTATCCGCGCTGCTCAAACCCGATTGTGATGGGAGCGAATACGGTCAGGACATCCTCCGTGTAGCTGTCATAAAAGGTGCCGGTTTTGTAATATTTATTTCCAAAATCACCGATATCAAAGCCCTCGATGAATTGCAGCGGAAGCGTAAGGTCGGCACTGGCAACATTCTTGGCAACCGTGGAATCGGAGGAGTCAAGAAGCAGGATGCCGCCGGAACTTACCATCCAGATATCCGCGGATAAGTACGAGGAAAGTGTTTCCAGCTCTGTCTGTATGCTTTCCAATGAATTTGCATTGCGGTAATAATTGGTTGCATAGTTGACAGATATCATATTCGCCTCACGGTAGAGCCGTGCTGCCTCTGTCTTTTCCAAATAGTTGACGGTCTGTTTGTGGGTAAACGTATTGACAATCAATAGGGACAGGATAAAGAACAGGATATAGCTGAGAAGCAGCTTCAGGTAAAGCCTTCGTTTCATTTATTATTCCTTTACCTCAAATTTGTAACCGATGCCCCACACGGTTGAAAGCTGCCATGAATCTGTTCCTCCGATCTTTTCACGGAGCCGCTTCACATGGACATCAACGGTTCTTGTATCTCCAATATATTCATATCCCCAGATGTTATCCAGAAGCTGCTCGCGCGTAAATACCTGATTGGGTGAAGATGCCAGAAAATATAAAAGCTCTAATTCCTTTGGCGGCATATCCACAGGATGTCCCTGGTAGATGACAGAGTAATTGGAGAGGTTGACCGTAAGCCCCGGGTACTCTACACATTTGATCTCCACAACAGAGGGCTCGGCTTTCGCGATTGGCTGGTAACGGCGAAGCACCGCCTTGACGCGTGCGACAAGCTCCTTGGAGTCAAAAGGCTTAAGGATATAGTCGTCAGCACCGAGCTCAAGTCCAAGTACCTTGTCAAATATCTCGCCCTTTGCGGACAGCATGATGATTGGTACGTTTGCCTTTGCCCGTACCTCACGGCAGACCTGATAGCCATCGATCCCCGGAAGCATCAGATCCAGGAGAATGAGATTAGGGTTGTACTGCTCGAATGCGACCAGAGCCTCTTCACCATCGTTTACGATCCTGGTGTCGTAACATTCTTTGGTCAGGTAAAGAGAGATCAGCTCAGCGATGTTATTGTCATCGTCTACGATAAGTATTTTTTGCTTTGCTACCATAGCTCCTCCTTTTTATTCAAACTTAGCAATTGTAACGCCGGCATCCCCCTCGCCAAATTCTGCAAGCTGGAAGCTTTTGACGTATTTTAAGCGCTTTAAATGGTTGTGGACAGCGGTACGAAGAGCGCCGGTTCCTTTGCCGTGAACGATACGGACAGTTGGAATATGTGCAATGTAAGCGTCATCGAGATACTTGTCAAGCCGTGCAATCGCTTCATCCGTATTTAGTCCGATCAGGTTGATCTCGGTGGATACGGAAGCAGACTTGCTCATCTTGATCTTGCTTCCGGCACTGCCACCATACTTTTTAGATGGGGAAAGTGCATCCTCATCAATGACAACCAGATCCTTGATGTTGACGAGGGAGCGGAGAATGCCCATCTGTACATAGAGATCACCTTTTGCATTTGGCAGTGTATGGACGGTTCCCTTGAGGTTCATGGATAGAACCTTGACGGTATCGCCGATGCGGAGATTTTTAGGAACCGGATGATTTTGCGTTTCCTGTTTTTTGATACCGGAGAGACGCTTTTCTTTTTCGGACATCTTATCCCGCACTCTGGTACGTTCCTTCTCCATCTGGCTCATCGGAGCAGAACCCTGCCCGTATTTGTTAAAGTTGCGGATCGTTTCGTCTGCGAGGTCTTTTGCCTCTTTTAAGATGCGGTATGCCTCCTCGTTTGCATCGCGCAGAATTTTGTCTTTGCTCTGGTCAAGACGCTCGTGTTTTTCTTCTAATTTCTTCTTAAGGGTTTCAATCTCATCCTTATATTGATTGATTTCGAGCTGCTCCTTCTCAATGGTCTGCCGGTTGCTTTCAAGACTTGCCAGCAGGTCTTCAAATTGGGCATCCTTCTGGCCAATGCGGTCACGGGCATCGTCTATGATGTTGCCGGGAAGCCCGAGCTTGGCGGAAATTGCAAACGCATTGCTCTTTCCGGGAATACCGATCAGGAGGCGGTACGTAGGGCTTAAGGTTTCTACATCAAACTCGCAGCAGGCATTTTCAACGCCGGCAGAGGTAAGGGCGTAGACCTTCAATTCACTGTAATGGGTGGTAGCCATGACAATGGAGCCATATTGGTTAAGCTTATGAAGGATTGAAATCGCAAGCGCAGCACCTTCTGTCGGGTCGGTTCCGGCGCAAAGCTCATCGAACAGGACCAGGCTTCGATCGTTGGCCTTTCCTAAGATGCGGATGATGTTGGTCATATGGGAGGAGAAGGTACTGAGGCTTTGCTCAATACTCTGTTCGTCCCCGATATCCGCAAAAATTTCCTCGAAAACGGCGAGCTCTGAGCGGTCTCCGGCAGGAATGTGAAGCCCGGACTGCCCCATGAGGGAGAGCAGTCCAACCGTCTTTAAGGAAACGGTCTTACCTCCGGTATTTGGACCGGTCACGATAAGCTGTTTATAAGTGTCTCCGATTTCGACATCGATCGGAACAACTTTCTTTGGGTCAAGGAGTGGGTGACGTCCCTTACGGATGCGTATGTATCCGTGTTCGTTAAAGGCCGGTGCAACGCCGTCATAGCTTTTGGCAAGATTTGCCTTGGCAAAGATAAAGTCCAATTCTGCAAGAATCTCAAAATCCTGCCGGAGTGCCATCTGATAACCGGCTACCTGATTGGATAGATCCATCAGGATCACATTGATCTCTTCCTGCTCTTTTAAATAAAGCTCACGCAACTCGTTGTTGAGGTTAACAACCGCCATAGGCTCGATGAAGAGTGTGGAGCCGGATGAGGATTGGTCATGTACCATTCCGGGGATCGATGTCTTTGCCTCTGCCTTTACGGGGAGACAGTATCTGCCGTCACGCATGGTGACAACGGCATCCTGCAGATAACTTCTGGTGGTCGTATTATTCATAAGCGAAGTCAGCTGCGCGTGGATCCGGTCACTCATCCCATGGATGGACTTGCGGATCTTAAAAAGTGCCGGGCTTGCGTCATCTGCAATCTCATCTTCACCGAGGATGCAGCGGCGTATCTCTTCGTGAAGTGGCGACAATGGCTCGATCTGCTCAAACAAGGGAGTGAGGGAGTCGGCCGCCTCATCTTCGCGGGCAGCTCTGCCAAATGCCTTGGCGCGCTTGGCGACTTCAAGGAGCGAGCAGATGCGAAGCAGTTCAACGGTGTTCAAGGAACCGCCGATATCAAGCCGCTTTAGGGATGCGTTAATATTGTGGATGCCGGCAAATGAAATGCCGCTGCTCTTATACAGGCGTGTAAGTGCGTCCGCAGTTGTCTGCTGAAGTTCATTTATCTTATCAATATCCGTGACCGGGGTTAGAGACAGACAGCGCTTTTTTGTGTCCTCGCAGGACGCATATGCTGCCAGAAGCTCCAAAATTTTATTATATTCCAAGGTCTGTAAAACTTTTTGATTCATGGTGTTCTCCTTTTAGATTCAGCAAGGATCTTGTGGATTCTATTATAACCTATCCTGTGCGGTAAGCAAACTAAAAAAAGTTGCAAGAGGCGATATTTGCGCATATAATATAATTTGTTGGACTTTTGCACAAACAGTATATGTACGACAGTTTATGATGAGGGGTATGAATGGAAGATAATCAGTTACAGAAGAACCAGCCATTTGTCCGGGAAAAAATAAAAGAAAAACCGATCAGCAAGAAAAGGGCATTCGTGCGCCTTCTGGTCTCCGCATTGTGTGGCATGATGTTTGCGGGAATGGCATGTCTGGTCTTTGCACTTCTGCTTCCGCGCCTGCACACATATACGGAAGGGCTGTATGCGAAGGATACACAGCAGAGTGAGACTGCTTCGCTGGAGAATGACAGTACCGTGGCTGATTCACAGGTGCCCTCAACCGAGAGCGAGACTGTCTCAACGGAGAACGGGGAGACGGCTGCAGAACAGGAGACGCAGACGGACAGCGGGCTATTGGATGACGGGCAGACAGACGATAACAAGACAGATGACGCGGATTCGGATGGACATGACAGCAATACCAAAACGGAAGCTTCAGATACCGTATTGACGCTTGATGCATATCAGAAGCTGCAGGAGGAACTGTACGGGATTGGAACACAGGCAAATGCTTCCGTTGTGACGATCACAAGCGTCAGAAGCGATAAGGATCTTTTTAACAATTCCTATGAGGCAGAGGATTCCGGCTCCGGCGTGATCATTATGGAGAATGATGAGGAATATCTCATTCTCACGGAGCGTAAAGTGATAAAGGATGCATCCAGAATCAGTGTGACTTTTTGGGATGAGGCGGTCTGTGAGGCGGCACTTAAGAAGGAAGATAAGAACACCGGACTTGCAGTCCTTTCCGTTAATAAGTCAGAGGTTGGCGAACCGAAGACAGTGGCCACCATCAGCAGCGCAATGATGGTACATGGAGGCATGATTGCAATTGCACTTGGAAGCCCGCTTGGCACGAACTATTCCATTCTGACCGGGAACATTACATCCACGAATAATGCCATAAGCGTGGAAGATTCCAATTATACGGTCTATACGACCGATATTGTGGCTGATAAGGACGGAAGCGGAGTCCTTATCAATGTGGATGGTGAGATCATTGGAATCGTGATGCAGGATTACAGTGCTTCAAGGGCAGAAAATACGCTTACCGCTATCTGTGCGCAGGAGCTTTGGCCGGTGATTGAGAAGCTGTGTGCAGGCGAGGATATTCCGTATCTGGGAATGAAGGTATCAACGGTCACCAGTAAGATTGAAGGAACCTACGGTATTCCAAAGGGCGTGTATGTCAAGGAGGTTGTCATGGATTCGCCGGCGATGAGTGCAGGCATTCAGAGCGGCGATGTGATCACCAGCATCAATGGGCAGAAAGTAAGCTCAGACACGGCGTATTCGGGGGCCTTGCTTGGAATTAAGCCCGGAAATACCATAGAGATAGAAATAAAACGCAAGGGTGCCAGCGATTATGCGACAATCACATGCGAAGTGACAGTCGGCACATTGCAATAGATGGAGGAATTATGAAATATATTGAATCACTCCGTGAAGGAGAACGTATCAGCGAGGTTTATCTGTGCAAATATAAGCAGTCGGCGCTGACCAAATCAGGGAAACCATATGACAATGTTATCTTACAGGATAAGACAGGCACCATTGATGCCAAGATCTGGGATCCGGGTTCTGTGGGAATTGAGGAATTTGACTCTCTTGACTATGTGGCGGTAACCGGAGACATCACAAGCTTTCAGGGAAATCTGCAGCTTTCCATCAAGCGCCTGCGCAAGGTGGGAGAAGGGGAGTATGATCCGAAGGATTATCTGCCGGTCAGCAGCAAGGACATCGACGGAATGTATGCAGAGCTTATGGAGATGATCAAAACGGTCAAGAATCCGTATCTTAGCACCCTGTTACATAATTTCTTTGACGATAAGGATTTTGCGGCACGCTTTAAGTTCCACTCTGCGGCAAAGAGTGTACATCATGGATTTGTCGGAGGACTTCTGGAGCACACATTAAGTGTTGCGAAGAACTGTGACTATTTTTCAGCGAATTATCCGTTTTTAAATCGTGATCTTCTGATTACAGCAGCAATCTTCCATGATGTAGGTAAGTTGCGCGAACTGTCTGTGTTTCCGGAGAATGATTACACCGATGAGGGACAGCTTCTCGGGCATATCATGATCGGAGCGGAGTGGGTAGGCGAGGAGATCCGTAAAATTGACGGATTCCCGGTTGTACTCGGCAATGAGCTAAAGCACTGTATTCTTGCTCATCACGGAGAGCTGGAGTACGGTTCACCGAAGAAACCGGCACTTGTCGAAGCGCTTGCCCTTAGCTTTGCGGACAATATTGACGCGAAGATGGAGACATTCAAGGAACTCCTGGCGAATGTTCCGGATAAGAGCATGGAGTGGCAGGGATTTAACCGTCTCCTCGAGACGAACATCCGCCGCACCAGCGACTAAATCATATACCGATAAGAAGAGTGGAAGAGGTGTCAGTTCCTTTTCCACTTTTTTCACTTTATATTTTGGAAGGAAGAACTATGGAATTTCAGAAAAATGATCGTCTGACAGTTGAGATCGTGGATATGAGCAATGAGGGAGAAGGCATTGGAAAGGTCGATGGCTTTGCACTTTTTGTGAAAGATACAGTGATCGGGGATGTTGCGGAAGTAAAGATCATGAAGGCAAAAAAACACTACGCGTATGCAAGGATGGAAAAGCTGGTAAAGGCATCCGTCTACCGTGCCAAACCGGAGTGTGATTTTTACAGGCAATGCGGAGGCTGTCAGCTGCAGGCGTTACGTTATGAAAAGCAGCTTGAGTTCAAGGAGAACAAGATCCGTAACAATCTCATCCGTCTGGGAGGCTTTGAAGCGCAGTATGTAGACGCACACATGGAGCCAATCGTGGGAATGGACGAGCCATGGCATTACCGAAATAAGGCGCAGTATCCGGTTGGCATGGATAAAGAAGGAAATCCTATCACAGGTTTCTATGCGGGCAGAACGCATTCTATCATTGCGAATACGGATTGTGCACTTGGCGCTTGTGAGAATAAAGAAATTCTGGAGGCAGTTCTGGCATACATGAAGGAGAACCGAATTCCGGCTTATGATGAGACAACCGGAAAAGGTCTTGTGCGCCATGTGCTGATCCGAAAGGGCTTTACCAGCAAGGAGATCATGGTATGTCTGATCGTAAATACCGATAAGCACTGCCTTCCACAGCAGGACAAGCTTTTAGAGAAGCTGACCCAGATTGAGAATATGACCAGCATTTCCATCAGCCTCAACCGGGAAAAGACCAACGTTATCATGGGTAAAGAGATACACACGATCTGGGGGAGTGATACGATCTCCGATACGATTCATGTGCGTAATATGCAGGCAGAGGGCTATCCGTTTACGGGGAAAGCGCTGACGTTTCATATTTCCCCGTTATCCTTCTATCAGGTGAATCCGGTACAGACCGAGAAACTGTACAGCCTTGCATTGGAGTATGCCGGGCTTACAGGGAAGGAGACTGTTTGGGATCTGTACTGCGGCATCGGAACAATCTCGCTCTTTTTGGCGGGAAGCGCAAGAAAGGTCTGCGGTGTGGAAATTATCCCGCAGGCAATCGAGGATGCAAAGGCGAATGCGGCAAGAAACGACATTGACAATGCAGAGTTCTTTGTCGGGAAGGCGGAGGAAGTGCTTCCGGCATTTTATGAGAAACAGGACGCCGCTTCTGAGATGCGTCATCCGGATGTCATCGTGGTTGATCCGCCACGGAAGGGCTGTGATGCCGATTGCCTGGACACGATGCTTAAGATGCAGCCGGAACGTATCGTTTATGTAAGCTGCGACTCGGCGACCCTTGCCAGAGACCTGCGGATTCTGTGTGATGGTGGGTATGAGATACAGAAGATCCGCGGGGTGGATCAATTTGGAATGACGGTGCATGTGGAGACGGTATGTTTATTGTCCAAACTCCACGAAGCGAAGCATCATGTGAATGTGAGACTTGACATGGACGAGATGGATTTAACGGCGGCTGAGAGGCGCTAAAGGTCCAGGGGACCTTTGCCCAGCGCGGACCGAAGCGGAGCGTAGACAGGCGACTTATGAGGAGATAAAGAAATATGTTGCTGAACATAATGATGGAAGGAAAGTAAGTAATCTATACATTGCGCAGGTAAAGAGAAAGTGTGGAATTGAAGTTGGAGAGAACTTTAATCTACCTAAGTCGGAGGATTCCAGACAGCCACAGTGTCCAAAGGAAAAAGAGGATGCGATTGTAGAGGCGTTAAAAGCATTTAGGATGATTTAACTATTATAAATGATGGATGGGGAGCGGTGTGACGAATGAGAGAAGTATGGGATGTATACACAAAAGATAGAAGACGGACTGGGAAAACTTGCCTTCGAGGAGAACAGGGAACCCTGGAGGAAGATGAATTTCACATGTGGGTCATGGTCTGGATTAAGAATGCCAGGACTGGAAAATACTTGGTATCGCAGCGTTCGGCTGACAAAGACACGGATCCTTTAAAATGGGAAACTGTGGCAGGACATGCGATATCCGGTGACACAAGCTTAGATGCTGCACTTAGAGAAGTTTATGAAGAAGTAGGCATTTCCTTAAAAGCGCAGGATGCCTGTATATTAGCTACGAAAGTTGCGACTGCTTATGATGGTAAGCGTCATAATTGGATAAGAGATTCCTTTTACTTTGAAACAATTGAAGAACCAGATTTAATAAGAGCAACAACCAAAGAAGTTGTACAGACAAAGTGGCTTACTATTGATGAGATTAAGGAAATGTATGATAAAGGCGATTGTTGCCTAAATATGGAAGATTTGTTTGGATTTGAAGCAAATCCTATACCTGCTGATAGATATCGGAGTATTATTGGTCAGGTTGTAAAAGGAAAAATTGACCGCCCTATGGGTAGTTTCCATCCACGCCATAAGGATTTGTATTATCCGGTCAATTATGGGTATGTTTCCGGATTATTAGGAGGAGATGGGGCTGAACAGGACATTTATCTTTTGGGGGTAAAATCTGCTGAACAGGAATTTACGGGTAAAGTTATTGCTGTTTATCATCGATACGATGATAATGAAACAAAATGGATTGTAGTTCCATGTGATGATGAAGGCATAGTTCTTGAAGATGTAGAGATTCCTACGGATAATGAAATTTATGCGCAGATTGCATTTCAGGAGCAGTTCTTCAGTGGAGTTTTGGTAAAATGAAGAGAAAAAGGATAGAGAAAGATGCATGATATTACAGATCTTCCCGCATGGGAGAGACTATTTAAGAAAATTGTATGGAAGCAACTTGGAGACATGGAAGGAAAGAAGATTCTTGATTTTGGTAGTGGAGAAGGGATTACGGCGAATCATTTCGCTGAAAAAAATGATGTTACTGCTATAGAGCCATCCAAGGAAATGCTTTCTAATGCATGGAAAGATTATGAATACACTCAGATTGTCGGTGATGTTAATGCTTTGTCTGCATTTAAGAATGAGACTTTTGACATGATTATTTGTCACAATGTGCTGGAATATATTGATGATAAAGCGGCTGTGATAAAAGCTTTAGCAAGAGTTTTAAAGAAGGATGGCATTATATCCATTGTAAAGCATAACAGAGCCGGACGAGTAATGCAGATGGCAGTTCTTCTTGACGATTTTGAAAAGGCAAATGAGATTCTTGATGGAAAAGACAGCACGGCTTCTAAGTTTGGAACTATCAGATATTATGAAGATAATGATATTACTAAATGGGAGCCACAAATAACCATCTCAGATATTTTGGGAATAAGAACTTTTTGGGATTTGCAACAGAATCAGCAAAAGCATGGAGATGAAGCGTGGCAGGAGAAAATGTTGCAGCTTGAGTTGAGAGTATCACAGATGCGGGAATACAAAAATATTGCATTCTTTCATCATCTTTTGTTGAAAAAAGGAGACTGCATTAAATGAAATATAGGGTTGCTTAATGAGAAAATGTCACCTGATGTGCTGACAAATCTAATAGATAGGTGACTGCTTTGTTGCAAGTAAGACTTGACAAAGCCGAACAAATATTCTATCTCTGACAACAGAGATTTTATACCCAAAAACAGAAAATGTGAATGCGCAAATGAAGCTCAAACCATTGTGGTTTGGGCTTTTTCTAATTTTAATAGAAACTTGAGAACAATAATTTTTAAAAAGTCAATTATCAATTTGTAATGTTTTTGGAAGAAAAAAGTTCACAAAAGCATTTAGGCAATGGCGCATATGAAAGCCTTGCAGAAGTTGGAACAGATGGAGAGTATAGTGGAGGAATAGAGATGGCAAATAAAATAGTTAGGGAAATTATTCACGCAAAATGAATTGATATTGGGATTTACACGAAAGATTTTGAAAATGAATATATTTCGTTGACAGATATTGCAAAATACAGAAATGATAATGATCCCAGATTTGCCATTCAGAACTGGATGCGAAACAGAAATACAGTTGAGTTTTTGGCAGTATGGGAAGAACTTCATAATCCGGATTTTAACCGTGTGCAATTCGAGGCGGTTAGAAGTGAGGCAGGATTAAACAGGTTTGTTATGAGAAAAAATAACACAATATGACATAATCGGATTGACGAAAGAAGCATGGGTATTTATAATATAGACAGAATGAAAATGACATGAACGGAGGACAAGGTAATGGAGAAATCTGTAACACTTGAAGAGGCATTAAAAAGAATTGCGGGGTTGGAAAAAGAGAATGCAGAACTTCGAGAGGAAGTGGAGTATTACAGAAATCGTAAATTAAGCGGCCGGCAGAAACATAACGCCAAGTGGATGGCAATTTACAATGATTTTGTTGTTGGGTATGAGAGCGGCATGACAATGGTAGAAATTGCGAAGCGGAACAATGTCAGTGAGAGGACG
>JBNMJQ010000006.1:0-91008 GCA_050873865.1 Agathobacter sp.
GAATATATTCGGATATTGCTTTTATAATGTTTTCCTGAATAAGAAGTTCATCTAAAATCCCTCTTATGTCAGCAGACTCACTTAAATCTTTATATTTGTCTTTATTTTTTTGTAGATTAAATTTTATCGGACGAGCTATGTAAGAAATGTCATAGGAACCATTTTCCAAAATATTCTTTACTCGTAAAAACAAATCTTCTATAAATTCATTCGAAACATTATCCGAACTAATATCTGCATTTTCACGCAAGAAACTTATCAATTCATTGACTGATTTTGCTCCCACGCTTTTTATTTTCTGGATAATTTCAATCTTTTCAAAAGCGACTTTATTTATTGAATCATAACCAGCTGATAACAGCGCATTTGTTGTTCTTACAGAGAGATGAAGCCTTTCAATGGGAACATCTTTTCTCAGAATATCATCGCTATCTCTATACATAATTCCTTCAAAAGATTGTCCGGCACATTCAGGAAATGCTTTATGAATCAGCATTACGTCTTCTGGCAAAAGAATATTCTCAACAAAGAGCATCTCATTTTCATATTCCAAATTATTTCCATATTGTGAAATAATAGATTTCTGTAAATCTAATACCTCCTGGATACTTTTGGCGCCCATATTTCTAAAAGTTTTCATTTCCTCTTCTTTCAGTGTCATGAGCTGACTCAAATATAAAATTTTAGCTCTTTGAAGACAATTGCTTGTTCTACCCGATAAGCCTAATCTTTCAACAGACAAATCCTGCATAGTATTTCCATCCTTCAATTTTTTTTCAACCGACATTGCCATTTTACTCTATATCATGTCCATTTTTTAGGACTCGTCTCGGATCTTCCGGTTCCTTCCGGTTTTTTTGCATCAGCAGGTACTAACCATGTTTTTCCTTTTAACACAGCGCCTTCGATCCTTCCCTCGTTACACAGAGTTGCTATTCTCCTACGAGAAATATTCCATTTATTTGCCATCTCAGTTGTTGTTAGATATTCCATTTCTATTTTCCTCCGAATAAAAAACACCATCTTTATTATATTCCCATACGGGAATATTTTCAATCAAATTCACAAATTGGCAAGCAATGTCTGTGTCCAGACAACTCCCTCCGGTCGACTTGTTGGTGGTTGCCCCCAATCCCCTCAAACATCCAACTTGGTTGGCTGAGCTACGCACCACATCGTGGCGCTGAATACATATCATAAATTCATAAAAATAAAAAAAACGGGGCACCTGCCAGATAAAATTTCTGACAAATGCCCCATAGGTTCATCGTGACTTATTTTGTTTTTTCTGTTTTTCTTTTTCCTGTTCTTGATGCTGACTTTCTTCCTGCGACAAATTCAAAAATCGTTCAATATCATATTTTGCTGTTGCGAAGTCTGTCATCTCCTGCTTAGCCTCACGATAATGCTTATATGCTTCTTTCTTCTGTGCTAACAATTCTCCATACTCTTCATTCAACTGCTTTATCGTTGGAATCTTATCTACACCAAGATCTGAAAACGCTTGCTTAGCAGCTTTATGAAGTGTGATTTCTTCGCGATGCGCTTCAAAGAATGCTCTGCTATATCCTGCTTTTCTATATGCAACATATACATCTCTGGTCTTGGAATAATTCAAAATGTGAGTTTTCAAAACCGCAATCTCTGCCATTCTCTTTTCGGCTGTTTTAATTGTTGAAGATAATTCTGCAAATCTCGTAGAGGTATCATCAGCCTTCTTTCTTAAGTCATCAATATCTCTGATATCATGTTGCTGAAGAAAAAGGAGTGCCTTAGCAACTGCTTTAACATTATATACCTTGGCCCATCTTTCATATCCAGCTCCCTTACCCTGTGCAAGTTTTTCCTGGATATCTATAAGCAAATCAACTTTACGTTCAGGCTTAACACCACCATTTTTCCTTCGTTGCTGTTCCTGCTCCATTTCTCCAGAGATTATCTTTTCTATATCCGGAACTGAATATCCATCACCAAGAGAACGAAATCTTATAAAACGCTTTTGTCCTTCCATCTTTACTGCCGGATTCTTTCCGCGCTTTATTATAAGATTTTCCTCTTCCAGCATTCTTAAAAAATGATCAAAATCGTCTGGCTTTTTGGAAAGAACAGTATCTATGATATCGCATATTTTATCTCTGTACGATTCTCGTTTCGGATAATCTGTCCTCTTACTTCCTTCTTTATATGGCTTTGGTTTTATAACTGACAGTCCATGTTCCAAACATAGCCCATCACTAATTCGCTGTATTACAAATGATGATAAAAAGAAGTTTTTGAATTTCCTATCACAGTCCAGATTTGTAGAATTAAAAATAATATGATTATGAATATGTTCTTTATCCGTATGAGTTGCTACGATAAAAGCATGTCTGCCTTTTGTAAATTTCATAGCAGTTTCATAACCTATCGCATTTGCTTCCTCAGGTCCTACCTCTCCTGGTTTAAAGGACTGTCGTATCTGATATGCTATCACATCTCCTTTCACATCCCTGTGATCTTTCAGATATTCATTCCTTGATGAATAGAATTCCTGATCAACAATTTCCGGGTTGCATTCATAGGCAGTAACATATTCCCCATCTTCAGTTTTCTCTCCATTTTTAGCATAATCCGTTCTGTCTTTAAGACATTGCGAAACAGTTTTTCCTTTATTCTCATGAAGCGGAATCAATCTTGTTGCTGCCATATATGCACCACCCTTCTATTCAATACTTGATAATCGCTCTAATATTTCACCCATCATTTTCAAAATCTGTGTATGACTCTCTTGCAGTTCTTTAACATCAGCTTCGTAAATACTTCCTGCCTCATTTGCTCTTTTTGCATACTGATTAAGATTATTGCTGTTGATATGAAGGAGGCGTAACACCTCCTTCACATCCGTCAAATCCAGTTTAATCAAATAACCATCCAATGACATCTTTCTAATAAAAGCACTCATATTTCTCATGCCCGCATCAACCATTCGCTCATGAATCTTATCCCATTCTTCTTTGGTAACGCGAACATAAATCATGCTATCTTGTCTAGCCATTAATGCACCTTTCTTCAATAGGACAAATAGATACAGGTCGTACTCTTTCCGGATCAGGAATCGCTTCTCGAATTCTTCCTATAACAGATTTCTTTTTTTGTTCTTCTTCAATAACATCTTCAGCTGACACCTGAGTAACTGGCTTTGGCTCTGGCAAATTATTGATAACACCATCAAAGTTATTATCATTTTGCTCCACCATATCTTCGATGCCTCTCATTGGATTCTTACTGATAGCAGGTCCTGCACCAGCTTCTTCTGTTGCATCCGATGTTATCTCATCAATTTCAACTTCAGTCGCACCGCCTACTTCATCCCATTTCTGGATTTTGGATTTTCTCTTCTTCTCCATTTTCGTATGTTTCTCCTTCCGAAAAATATATTTACTTCTTGCCTTGATTATCAAACTCAAGATTGAACTGAGCCTGACCTACATCATTCACAGAAAGTACAACCGTGCAATCATATGTCTTTCCAGTTTTGACAGAACGGCATTTCTTAAGCTTGGCTTTTCCATTTTTAAGAAGTTGCTCCGCAATCTGCTTTGTCATCTTCTTACTTAGAGAATCAAATAGTCGATTTTCTTTCCAAAGAGCAAATTTACATTCTTTATCACTGCAGAAAAATCCTTTGCTTTTTTCAATCACATCCTTACCGCAATGAGGACACTTTCCAAGTGGCATATATACCGGATGCATTAAAACCTCTGCATCTGGAATCACCTCATAAGTATCTATCAATTTAGTGATAAGGCCCTCGATTTCTTTCATAAATTGATTGGCCGAATAATCACCCTTCTCTATTTCAAGAAGCTTTTGCTCCCACTCCGCTGTCATTGATGCAGACTGAATCGCTTCTGGAATAACAGTAATAAGTGCCTCTCCTTTATGTGTTGGAACAAGATATTTTGTCTTTTTATCACCACGGCGTTCTACAAAACCGGTTCGAACAAGCTTCTCTATGATTCCCGCTCTAGTAGCCGGTGTACCAAGCCCCTTTCTCTCCGCTTCATCAGGAGTCTCATCCGCACCAGCTTTCTCCATAGAAGAAAGTAATGTATCTTCTGTAAATGATTTTGGTGCTGAAGTCTTACCTTCTTTACACTGAGTAGAATTGACTTTAATCTTTTCACCTGCGTTGATTCCAACTGTAATCTCCTGATTATCATCATCTTCTTTATCAGATTGTTTTGCAGGAGCAATTGCTTTCCAACCTTCATCTATGATTTGTTTTCCCTTAGTTTTGAACTGATGACCATTGCAATCTGCATCAATTACGGTTTCCATATATCGACAAGGAATCGATACAGCCTCTAAGAGACGTATAGCGATAAGCTTAAGAACTTCACGTTCTCCAGAAGGAAGTTCTTCTAAATCTGCTTTATCTACAGATACAGTTGGTATAATTGCATGGTGATCTGTAACCTTTTTCCCATTAATAACTGCCTTTATATTCTTTTCTTCAGTCGCTTCGCAATTTGCAATTTTTTCCACTTTTGCGATAAGACCAGGTAAGCTCGCCTCCATATCTTCAGTAAGATATCTGCTATCCGTTCTTGGATATGAAACTAGCTTTTTTTCATAAAGACTCTGTGTATAATCCAAAGTCTGCTGCGCTGTATATCCCAATTTTCTATTTGCTTCTCTTTGCAAATTTGTAAGATCAAAGAGTGCAGGTGCTTTCTCCTGCTTCTCTTTTTTACTGGCATCAACTACAAGAACATGCCCAACAAGTTTACACTCATCAGCCACAACTTCTGCTTTCTCTTTATCTCCAATACGCTCACTGGATAAAACAACACCATCACAATTAAGAATCACCGTGTAAAAGCTTTCCGGCTTAAATCCTTTAATTGCAGCTTCCCTTTCTACAGCAAGTGCAAGTGTTGGCGTCATAACTCGACCAACATTTAATGTCTGTCCATAAAGAGTTGAAAAAAGCCGGGTAGCGTTAATTCCAACAACCCAGTCGGCTCGCTCTCGGCATAATGCAGCTTCATACAAAGCTTCGTATTCTTTTCCATCCTTCAGATTTTTAAATCCATTTATGATGGCTTCATCTTCCATAGATGAAATCCATAATCTCTTGATTGGCTTTTTACAGCCTGCTTTATCATACACAAGTCTGAAAATCAGTTCTCCTTCACGACCAGCATCACAGGCATTTGTAACACAGTCCACATCCTCTCTCTTCATAAGATCCTTCAAAATCTGAAACTGTTTCTTTGTCCCGGGGGATACCTGATACAACCAGTCCGTAGGAAGGATTGGAAGGTCTTCTTTTCTCCATTTTTCATATTTGCCATCATATTCCTCCGGCTCTGCCAGTTCCACCAGATGACCAACACACCAGCTGACCAGGTACCCGGAACCATCCAGATACCCATCATGCTTTGTGGTAGCACCTATGACCTTGGCAATAGACTGGGCAACCGATGGCTTTTCTGCTATCACTAAATTCATACATCCTCCAATTTTGCATTATGAAGGGGAAGCTATATCGCTTCCCCAAGATTCTTTGTATCTACCTTTTTGGGCTTCGACTGCTTTGGTGTCTTATCCTTTTTCTCCGCAAGCTGAGACTTCACAGACTTGCGTTTCGAAGACTTTTCCCTTTTGTCTTGCTTACTATCTTGCACAAAATCTTCCTCTTTCTTTTCTGCCTCGTCCTTCTTACCTTCCGCAGTGATCTCAATCGGCTGATCTGCTTTAAGACTGTCCATATCCACCGGAGGTGTAATCTCAATAAAGCCTGCAGGTTGATTCACCTCCGGATTATCGAAAGGGAACTCATCCTCATGTGCCGCGATCCACTGGTCAATCTCCGCAAACTGATTCTTGTCCTTGCTCTGTGTAAGCTCTGCGACTTTCTCATCAATCTTGACAATCAGATCCGCTGCAGCTCTTCGGATCGTATCAAGGGAAGACTTCAGCTCCGGCACTTCCTTATCCGATGACCAGCCTGCCACATACGGAAAGGAATATTCTGCCGTATCAATTCCATAATGCTGGCACACCACATAAGCTACCGATTCCGCCTCGCACTCTTTCTGATTGCGAGACTTCTTATCGCTGTCTCTGCTTTGTGCTTCCTTATTGTGTAGGGTTGCATGACTGGCTTCATGAAGTGCTGTCTTCACAGTCTGGGCCTCACTCATTCCCTCCTGAATGGCTATGCGGTTTTCCTCCACATGAAAGTATCCCTTGGCTCCGGATGCGATACTCTCAAAGGAAATCGGCACCGGACTGGCCTGTTTGATTGCTTCCATCAATGTAGCATAGCCTTCCACGCTTCCTGTCAGCTCATCTACACCAAGTCTAGGCACCGGCTCTCCATCGGTCTGCGAGATGTCAAACGTACTCACCGGCTTAAAAGCATTTACCTTTATTTCAACAACCTCTTTTACCGGCTCTCCGTCCTGATCCAGTACAGGCTTTCCGTCTGCGCCAATCTTGTCCTGCTCTCTTTCCATCTTGTAAGGAGCCGGTGCCATCACACGGATTCCCTTCTCGCCTTTCTTTACGAAACGCCCCATTTCCTTCCAGCCGGTAAAGGACTGGCACATGGTGGCATCGGGCTTTTGCATCATGATAAGGATCTGATTGTTAACGGAATATCTGGGCATTTTGGCACAGAAATCCAGATATGCTTTATAGTTTTCTCCCTGAAATACATCCTTTACCCCGGCCTCCAGCTTCTCAGCCATCTGATCCATTTCCTTTTTTCTGGCTTCCGCTACAGCTTTGGGATCAAAGGTGCTCTTATCAAAATATGCCATACTATTTCACCCCTTTCTTCGACTCTTCCTTCAGACTTTTCAGTCTGTCCTTAATTGATTTGCTATGAGATTTGGTTGCCGCATTCTTTGCGTCAGCTTTTTTCTTCATGCCCTTGGCATATTCTGAGTATCTTGATTTTCTACCCATGTTTTTCCTCTCCATTTATAAAGGGCGACCACTCGGCCGCCCTTGTTACTTCATTTTATTGGAGTTTTTACTCCAAGATGTTGGAGTAGTTACTCCTCATTATCCTTGGCCACATCGCCTTCCTCTTCCTCAGAGTCATCGATGTCATCTTCATCATCCGGAATGCTGTCCAGGTAATTCTCCTCATCCTCGTTGTAATCCGCGTCAGGATCAAATCCATTGTTTACGGGCTTCTTATTCTTGGACTTTGTGAGGAAGAAATATCCGCCTGCAGCACCACCAATTACAAGCAGTACGATTACGAACATTCCGGATTTATTTTTCTTAACAGGCTTCTCTTCAACAACCGGTTCCTCGGTCTTTTCCTCTTCCACTTCCTCTGTCACGGGCTGTCCTTCCTTCTCGCCTACGCCGGTCTTATTCATATATTCCTCAACCTGCTCATCATCCATAAGTGCCAAGAGGTCTGATTCGTCCACCATATTTAAGAAATGTACATTCTCATTTCCATTGTCATCGCGATCAATGATGATATAAAAGTAATTGCCGGATTTGGTTACCACAGTAATGAACTGCTTGCCGCCCGCCTCGATGGAACCATAATCGTCTACCAGTTCAAGATTACCATCGGGAGTAAGTGGTCCCATCGGCTCCTCTTCCTTTGCTTCTTCCTCTTTTCCTTCGCAGTAGGTGTAATCATAGGTGCACACCGGGCACTCCGGATGGATATGCTCCTCGTCACATTTTGTTTCACAGATACATACCTGATTTTCCTCCTCGGGCACCTGCGCAAAGGCTGTCATTGGCATCATGGCAACAATAGCCGCACTACCCGAAATCACTAATCCTGCCAGCTTCTTTCTTACATTAATCTTCATCGTTCACATCCTCCTCTTCTTCGTAGAGATTCTCTTTGTTATCCTCTGTTTCATTGCTGCACTCTTCTGTGGTAGCAGCCTTTGTATTTCCGCTTAATAGCTCATGCAGCCCGCCGGACTGAATCAGTGCCAGGAATTCTCCAAGCTGCTCCGGTGTCATGTTCATGGCACCTACATCTGCCACAATCTGACTTGCCTCTGCCTCCTTAAGCTTTGCTTCCTTTGCCTTGATCTGTTCCTGAAGCTTTGCAACCTTCGCCTTGTCGCGCTTAATGTCTTCACGGATTCGATCAAGTTTTTCATATCTCACACCTGCCATTCTCTGCTATTTCCTTTCATGAAAATAGGCACCGGTTTCCCGATGCCCTTACTGATTGTTTAATGATTTAATCTTCCAAAAGTATAAAAATGACTCTGCCAGTAGCTGCTGTTGATGGACGCATACTGGATCGGATTGCCACAGTGTAGCATCATTCCGTCTCCCACATAGATTCCTACGTGGCTTGCACCACTGGTATTGTAGGTGCCCTGGAAGAATATCAGGTCTCCCGGCCTCGCATTGTTTGCCGATACCCTTGTACAGTGATTCAGAAGCCCGTTTGCCGTCTGCCTTCCCACGTTCCAGCCATTACCACAATTATTAATGACATAGCTGACAAAACCGGAGCAGTCAAAGCTGCTGCTTGGATTACTGCCACCCCATACATAAGGATAACCAAGATATTTTTCAGCCTCATGAAGCATGTTTCCAAACTCCACATCCGTTAGGTATTCTGAAGGAACATCGTAGTCCTGATAATCCCCCGGATTTGGTGCTGCGTATGGATTATCCTCAAATAGGTACTTCTTATTGCCAAAGGTCTCTAACAGGATTTCATATCGCTGCAGCTGATCTGCAGTTAGATTCATCTTGTTTCTGGCTACATAATCCACACCATGATTTACCAGCGTCACATTCAGAATGTAATACTCATAGTCCTCTTCCACTTGATAGGATTCATAGGACTGATATGGTACCTGCACTTCTACGCCATCCACAATTTCTGTCCGGTATCTGGTTACCCAGTGCCACTTGGTTACCGTTCTTGTCCTAGTTTCCACCACTTCTTCGGTCGTAAGCTCATACTGGAAGCTCTTTATGGTCTGCAGCATGGAAGCCACTTCTCCCGGCGTGTAATCCTCATAAAGAACAGTCAAAAGTGCTGCCAGTTCAAAAGGATTGTGGGAGATTTCATTCAGCGAATAATTGTACTCATCGTATCCGGGATAATCCGTTTCAATGTCATTAATCTCCTGCCGGATCTCTGCCTCTAAATCCGTGTAGGCTTCATCCACCGCTAAGATGTCATCGTCCTGAGCAGTAAATGTGGTAGTCAGCGTGGTTCCGCTAATGCCTCCACCCATAAGTCCTATAGTGGAAGTACAGCTGGATAAGCTGACTATCAGAAGGAGAATTCCAACCGCCAATAAACAAATAAGTGGATGAGACTTGACTGTTTCGATCACGCCTTCCGCCAGCTTCCCTGCCAGATCTTCTGCCTTATCCACAAACTTCGCTGTAAAGCTTCCAAATCCGTGGGCTGCTTCCTTGGCACCGTCATTGTAGGCCTGTCTCTGAATCTCCTTTTTCATCAGATTCTTCTGTACCTGATTGGTTCCTTCTTTGGTTATAGCAGCTCCTGTTCCCTTTGCTCCATTTACCTCTTCAAACGGAGACTTCTGATAAAGCTTCTTACCATAACCATTGGACTTTTTGGACTTAGGCTGTGCCTTCCTACTGTACATTGCTCCTTCGGCAAATCCCAGACCCATATCGACTGCTTCCACTCCGGCATTCTCATCCTCATTATGGTTTTCCATCTGATGCCTTGCCTTGGCCAATGCAGCCGCTTCAGCATAACTCTTAGATTGCCCCTGTTTACGAAGCTGTGCCTTCTTCTTTTTTTCCTGCAAGGTTTCCGTAAAGTCTGCCTTACCGGTTCGAAGCTTCTTGCGCATTGCCTCATTTCTGGACAGATCATTTTTCAGCTTACTTCCATAGGTTTTCTTTTTTGTCTGCGCCTCCGGCTCCACCCTCCTACGGGAGGACTTCTTTTCCCTTGTGAATTTTTCATCCATCTATCTTGCTCCCTTCCAGAGCCGGGACTGTCTGCCCCGGCCTGCTTACTTACTCTCATTCTTATTTTGCATCCGGCTGACTGCCTGCCACCTCAGATAACTTAGTGGTCATAATCTTATAAAGCTCGATATCGGTAGGGAACCGGTCCACAAACGGAAGGATGACATTGCCATAAAAAATAAGCCCTTCACCGGCACCACTATGCGTTACATAGGATAACTGATGAGGGCTGATATTCAGCTGCTTTGCAAGAATGGCTCTGTCACCCACTGCCTGATTCAACATATAAATGAAATCAGAGTTTTCAAAGATATTCTCTACTTCCTTGGACGCCAGCATATCCTTTACATTCTGTGTGATACCGGTCGGAATTCCACCCCATTTACGGAATCGCTTCCAGATTTCCACGGTATAGGCTGCGGTCTGTTCCTCTCGAAGAAGAAGGTGCATCTCATCCATGTAGTATCTGGTGCTTCGTCCCTGGGAACGGTTTGCGGTTACTCTTCCCCATACCTGGTCCTGCACAACCAGCATGCCGATTTTCTTAAGCTGCTTTCCAAGATCCTTGATGTCATAGCATACCAGACGGTTTGTGATGTCCACGTTGGTTCTGTGATTGAATGCATTCAGGGAACCTGATACATAGATTTCAAGAGCGGTTGCCACATGCTTGGCCTCCGGTTCGTCCTGCTTTAACAGTTCGTTGTAAAGATCCTCCAAAAGAGGCAT
This sequence comes from Agathobacter sp., assembly GCA_050873865.1. Lineage (GTDB taxonomy): Bacteria > Bacillota > Clostridia > Lachnospirales > Lachnospiraceae > Roseburia. The sequence continues at coordinate 10,687 of JBNMJQ010000006.1, forward strand.
TTTCTCCGGTACCGGATCTTCAAAGTATCTCTGATAAATCTGATGGATACAACGGTCAATAACCGTCTTTTCCACCGGCTGCAGGCCTTCCTTACCACCGACGATCAGCTCACACAAAGACAGGATGAAATCTGCCTTAAGGGCAATGGGATTATCATCATCCGAATAATCCATGTTGATATCCATGGGATTGATATACTGCGTTGAGGTAGGACTGATCTTAATAACCTGACCGCCAAAGCGAAGTACCAGTGGCGAATATTCCGACTCCGGATCCGAGATGATCACATCATCATCGGTTACCAGGAATGCATTGGCAATCTCTCGTTTTGCCGCAAAGGATTTACCGGAACCGGGGGTTCCAAGAATCAGTCCGTTAGGATTTTTTAACAGCTTTCTGTCTACCATGATCAGATTGTTGGAAAGTGCATTCAAGCCATAGTACAGACTTTCCTTTCCCGACTGGAACAGCTCCTGTGTGGTAAAGGGCACAAAGATTGCTGTACTGGAAGTTGTCATACCTCTCTGGATTTCTACCAGATTGTTTGCAAGAGGCAGAGAACTCATAAGGCCCTGTTCCTGTTGGAAATCCAGTCTTACAAGGTTGCAGTTATGCTTCTGGGCGATGCTCTTTGCCTGAAAAACATTGTTCTCAAGCTCCTGCTCCGTTCTTCCGGTGTTCATGATAAGGAATGTCAGCAAAAACATTCTCTCGTTCTGTGACTGCAATTCCTTGAGAAGTGCTTTGGCATCCTTACCATAAGTAGCAAGGTCGGAAGGAATAATGTCCATATCGTACCCGGCTCTTACTGCCTTTTTCTGCTCCTCAATTTTGCTCCGGTCAAGCTCTGTAATGGTGTGCTTTACCGTCTTAATTGCTTCGTTCTGATCCACGGACTGAATATGCATGGTCACAATCTGACTGCTTTCCATGCCAAGAAAATCAGCGAGCATCCTGTCACTGATATCCGATGCGTCAATGGATAGAAAGCTCATGCAGCCATACAGGCTTCCCATCTGGAATCTCCTTCCGTTTGGAAATGCAAAGACACTTGGTGCAATGAAATCCTTCACGGATAATCCGGAACCAACCAGGTACTTCCAGTCGAAGTTAAATTTCTCATCATCTCCCATATGAAGCTGCTTATGCATCAGCTCCAGGCGCTCCTTACCATTTAAGGTTTGGGCAATGACACCAAGTCTTTTAAAGTTATTTAGAATATCTGTCTCGATATGAATCAGTCTCGGTTTTGCCGTCTTCATGGAATCTGCATGAATACCAAAGGTCAGAAATTTGGTCTTTGTGAGACCATTGTTACCTGCTTCCATCTGACGAAACAGCATGGTACTGTATTCATCTCTTACGCCATTGAATTCATCCTTCTGATGCGGAATCGCGATGCTTCTGCTGAAAGCCTCTGCATCCGTTGCCATATTCATAAAAGAAAGCTCAAAATGCACAGAACTGTCAAAGAAGTTCAGGAACGAACACCACTCTTCGAAGATCTCTGTCTTGTCCTCCTGAAGTGCCAGCTGATAGTTGATATCTGCAAACTGAATAGTCTTGGTGTAATAATCCTGTCCTACTCTGCAGATGCCATCCTGAAACATTCTGTCAAAAGGAATACTCTCCTGAGCAGTATGTGGAACCTTATCCGTTCTTCTTGCCTTTTCTACGATTTCCCTTACCTGCTTCTGCTCTTCCTTAGTCAGATGCTTGGGCACTACGAACTCGCGCTTTTTCTCTTTTGATGGAAATTTGAACAATTCTATCTACCTCCTTTTCTGCCTGCGCCTGTCTTGCAAGCGCTGAATAGTAATTGTTTGTCTGATATGGCCTTACCTTAGGCCGAATGAAATTTGACTGAATAAAGTGATGTAAAAAGACCTCCAGAGGCTGACCGTGCTTCTCATACATGGCAAAAAAGAACAATGGCATCATAATGACCATCATTCCCATAGCAGCCATGCTTACCGAACCGATTGTCTTTAGTAAAAAGAAGGACGGCACTCCGATGAGCGCCGCCACACTAAAGCAGATCAGCTGTCTTTTTGTCAGGTTAAACATCACTTTACTCTTTACCTTCGTGAGATCACGAGGCACTGAAATATATGATGCTGCCATAACGTTTCCTTTCTTTGATTTTAGGGAACTTGCAGTTCACTTTTTGCACCGCTTGTTCCCTGTGATTAATGAGCATGGAAGATGCTCTTTGCCAGTGAACCGGTCTTAAACAGTGTGAATAGTAAAAGAATGGTGTAACCGGCTGCGCTCCAAAGGGAGCCCACGATGTCGCTTGTAAATGCAACCTGATTGATCAATACTGCATAAATACCCACACATACCATGATTAAGAAGCCCTGGAATCCTAATGCCAGAAGGGATCTTAAATAGTTCTGTCCGATCATGCTCTGCTCCCTGTTTCCAAAGGTTGCAAATGGGATTGGTGCCAGACTGACTGTCAGATAAATCTCAATCATTCGCGCATATACGATTACGAAAATCAGGGCTGATAAGATACCCATCAGAGTAAAGATGATGGATGTCTGGAAGAAGATTCCAATCAGTTCTCCAACTCCCTTGGATTCCAGTGTGGTCTGCATTGCCGCCAGTGTACTTGCATCGATTGCCGTGGAGCCATTGATGAGGTCCGCGGATTGTGCGATCACATGCTGTGCCACATCGAATACTGCCATACAGATATTCATGGTATTGGTGATTAATGTTACTGCGATAAATGTCTTAAAGACCCATTTGAAAAAGATCCAGGTCTCAAAGTTTGCCAAATTGTTATGGCTGATGACCAGCTGGATTAACTCGTAGCAGGCGATGAATGTCAAAATCAGTCCGGCAATGGGCGTGATGACATTCTCCGATAGATTCTGTATCAGCCGAAAGACTGCCGGTTGAAATGCTGCAGGGGAAGTCCCCACCTGAGAAGCAACTGCTCCTACCTGCATATTCACTCCATCAAATATGCAGGTAAGATTGTCCATAACGCCAGCCACAAGTATTTCCTTGATCCAGTCATATATTGCCTGTATTACGCTGTCCACTTGTTACCTCCTTACTTCCAATGGACCGGGATGATCTCCCGGTCCCATTCCCACTACTTCTTAGAACAAACCGGAAAGCAAAGGTACAAGGGTAGTTCCGATCAAAGCAACGCCACCACCAGCCATAAGCTGCTTCATACCCTGGGACTTTGCACCCGGGTTATCATTACCGTAACCTTCCATGAGGTTTACTACGCCCCAGATACCAAGACCTGCTCCAAGTGCGATAACAAGTGTCTGTAATACGCCTACTGCGCTCTGAAAAAATGCCATGTTTTTATTCCTCCATAAATTTCATTATTTTTTCACTAATATTTCTCTATTTGTTTCATAAAGGCAGGCTGGGAATCTCCCAGACCTGCCAACCTTAAGCTTATGCTTGCGTGATCCTGCCATGCCCCTTCTTAGAAAAGCCCGGAAAGAAGTGGAACAAGAGTGGTTCCGATAAGAGCTACACCGCCACCGGCCATGAGCTGCTTCATTCCCTGTGATTTTGCACCGGGGTTATCATTACCATAACCTTCCAGAAGGTTTACTACACCCAGATACCAAGTCCTGCTCCAAGTGCGATAACGAGTGTCTGTAATACGCCTACTGCGCTCTGAAAAAATGCCATGTTCTTTGTCCTCCATTTGTTTGTAGTTCGGCAGTTCCTTGTTCTGCCGAATCTGATTGAAATTGATTGGTTACTTGCCAACTCCCGTCGACTGAAGCTGGCTATATGCGCGAATAGCGATGAAAATGCTGCGCTTTCACAAGCATTTGAAGTGCACCGCATCAACCTGAAAGTGCACTTTCAGGTCTGTGCGCATAAGAAAAAGCCCTCAGGAATCCTGGGAGCTTCTTACTCAGTTACTTCGATGACCGTAAATTGATCATCTGCTTTCAATGTTAAGTTGTCTTTTTTCTTCAGGAACTTCTCAATATCGAACCAGTTCCTCTTATCTGCATCTGCTGTCAAATGATACATTGGATGCTTTGTCAGGTCATATTTATCTGAGAAAAAGGGTCTGACACCACGAACCTGCACAATGCATTTTGATCCGTCCATGACTGCCAGTTCATCAATACTCATTAGATCATGACCAAGTTTCTGATAATTCATGTTATAGCTCTGTGACTGTCCTCTGGTTTCACCTGTGTTATACATATCGATTGTCTCTTTACCGAGCGTGGTGTTCAGGTCCTTAAGAGTCGTCTGTTCAGAACCACCCAGGAATATCTGGGAATCACAGTTACCGATAATGGTATCTGCATTATCTTTATATATTGCCTTTAGCTGCGACTTTGCCTGCAGCACCAGACATGCCGATATTTCACGGCTTCGGATGGTTGCCATCAGCTTCTCCAGGTTTGGAATCTGACCGATATTTGCCATCTCATCAATTAGGCAGGTTACATGCACCGGCAATCTTCCACCATATACATCATCTGCCTTTTCACAAAGTAAATTAAAGAGCTGCGTGTAAATCATACTGATTAAGAAGTTAAAGGTTGCATCCGTATCTGACATAATAAGAAACAGTGCTGTTTTCTGATCTCCTAATGTATCCAGCTCCAATTCATCATAAGCTGTAACCTCTCGTAGCTCCTTAATATCAAATGGTGCAAGTCTCGCACCGCAGCTCACAAGTATAGATTTAGCGGTCTTGCCTGCCGCAAGCTTATATTTGGCATATTGCCTTACTGCAAAGTGGTCCGGCTCCCTCTCTGCCAGTTCATCAAACATGAGATCCACCGGATTTTTGAACTCCTCATCATCCTCTCGCACCTCCATGGCATTGATCATTTCAAGCAGAGTTGAGAAGTTCTGCTCCTCTTCCGGCGCCTCATAATGAATATATCCGATCAGTGCGGAATAAAGAAGCTTTTCGGACTTCTCCCAGAATTCATCCCCGCCTTTTCCTTCCCCTTTTGTATTTGCGATCAGGGTAGTAACCAGCTTCAGGATATCCTTTTCATCATGCACATAGGCAAAAGGGTTGTAATGCATGCTCTTCTTAAAATTGATTGTATTGAAGATTTTCATGCGATAATTATTCTTCAAAAGAGCTGTCCCAATTTCATTCACCACCGTACCCTTCGGATCCGTAATTACAAGAGAAGAATTCATCTGGAGTGCATTTGGCTTAATGAAGAATCTGGTCTTGCCGGAACCGGAGCCACCTACCACAAGTACATTTTTATTGCGTGCATATTTAGGCTCCGGCGGCCTACCATTCATGGTAATCCGCTCTGTCTGGGATAATAGCACATTGTTAGAAAATTTCTTATCAATAAAGGGCTCTATATCCTCATGTGTGCCCCACCTGGCAGATCCGTACTCAACATTATGCCTGTACTTCTTGGCATTCTTGCCCTTCAGATATACAGCTAACCTAAGTGCGCCCCCAACTGCTAAACCGACTAATAAATCAATAGGATGAAAGCTTGGCATGGGATTTGAAAATGCAGTACCAAAGGCTCCGCCAATCACCATTCCCTGCAGCTTCTCGGACATGTTTGTACCCTCTGCAATTCGCCATGCTTCACCCAAATTTGTTGCTACTGCTCCAATCAAAAAATAAGGTACATTTAAAATTAGGAGCTTCTTCATATTCACCTTTTTCACCTTGTCTGCTCCTTCCTCTTTTCCTTTTCTTTTCTCGGAGTCTTTGCTACGATATCCTTGAATTTCTTAAGCTTCTCAAGAATACTTGGCTTCATTTGTCTCTGTTGCTTCTTCATCTGTTTGGCAGTGTATTCCTTTAATACCTGCGTAATGGCATCGGCATCCTTCGCCTTAAAAAACACTGTAAACTGAGGCGGATCCTGCGTCTTATCCTTTACAATGGCAAAATCTACTCCATACTTGTTACAGATTTTCTTAAAGTCTTTGACACCCTCATCGCCGATGGGCATACTTGAAACACCCTGCCCTTGGCCAATCAGCTCCTTTACGGACTGCTCCCCTTTCACAGGCTCATCCTTCTGCGCTGCCTTCATGGTCTGCTTCTTTTTCTGATGATTGATAAAAGCCTTTAAGCCCTTATACAATACCTGTGCCGTAACCTTTGATGTTTTGACAGCCAGATTGACGGTTTTATTTTCCACTTCCTCCTGCAAGGTTTACCTCCTTCCTCCGAAAACTACCTACACTGCAATACTCCGGCAAGTGTTGTGGGAATCACCTTAAAATGCTTGGCAATAGAGATATCCTCCTTCACATCATCATTGATCTGATCACCACAAACCACCAGAAATCTGGCGCGTCTTAAGAGATCTTCAGACATCTCTCTTCTCTTTTTCTCAGCATCCGGATCGTCCTCACTGATAATTCCACTGAACGCTAATACCGGACATAAAGGAAGATATCCGGCACTTACAAGCTCTCTGCAATACTTCCTGGCTTCATCCTCTGCATCTACTCTGTTCCTGCTCCACGCCGCTGTAACGTAAGCTCTCGGTATTGTTCTACTCATGCTCGTCTCCTCCTTAATCCATCTCATATGCAGAAAATTCCATTCCATCTGCACATAAGGTTGCAAGTCTGGCAGCAAACTCTGTTTTCGCTGCTTCTATTTCTTCGTCTGTCAGTAAATCGATACCATTTCTGCCTGCTTTTACAATCAGTACGCTGCCTGCAATAAAACGGGCTTCCCCAGTTTTGATAATCTTCTTGGCATTACACACCAAGAGAAACTCTGTATGCCCCATGTACTCTGAAATGCAATTTCCGGAAAGCTTGTCTAAAATGGATTCAGCCTCGTCTTCCTCAACGATTCGAAACTTTCCATTGGTACCAATCACCAGGGCATGTTTGCCCTCCATCTTTATCTTTTTGGGAATCCGGTTGATTCCATCCGATGTGGGATCAAGCCGGATACTAATTTCTACTGTCTGCATTGTTTCCTCCATATAGTTTTCCTGTAGCTATGTCATTATTTACCAGAGCCTGGTAATAGCTACTCATAGTTAAGGGTGCATTATACAAAGCAGCTAACAGGTACTGCTTGATATTTCGCACCTTGGTTGTATTCTGCTTGAGGCAGTCCAGCACATACTCCACATGGCCGGCATGCATCTTCATAAACTGAGATTTCACCACATTGACCGGCTTGTCATCCCCGGCAATACGAATTGTCCTTCTCTTCGAGCAGATCACATCCAGCATCATGTCCATAATGGCATCCAGTACCTCTTTCTCAAAGGGATATCTTTCCTTAAGAATATCCATGTCCAGCTGCTCATAAAGATACATACGATAGGACTCCCTTTCCGAGTTATCCACATCCATTCCTGATAAGATAGGATTCGTATTATTTGTCTCAGTATTATTTATATAAGTATTATTAGTGTGTCGTTTTGACATGTCTTGAAGTGTCGTTTCCACATCTCCGGAGATGTCATTTTGACACGCCTTGAGATGTTCTTTTGACACGACCCCGCTAAAATTTTTCACATATATGATCCATGGTTTGCCCTGCCCTCTGGGTTTTCTCTCAATCAGTCCAAACTGCTCCAGTTCCGCCAATAACCCACCGGCCTTTTTGTTTCCACAGTGAAGATCCCTCATGATACTTTTAATTGTGTAAATCACATAGACACGCCCTTCCTCATCAAACCATCCACTATTTGAAGAGAGCGATACTCTGTCCAGAAGCAGTCCGTATAAAAGTTTTGCATCCGTTGACAGTTCCTGAAATGTATCATCGACAATCAATACCTTTGGAACTCTGTAAAACGCAAACTGGTCTGACTGCTCCTTATAAAAGTAATCAAAGGTCATTTATGCTCCCTTCGTATCAGTTCCCCCGGAAGTTCCCTTCTTAGCTGCGTTATGTTCAGCCATGATCTTTGCCATGCAGGGAAAGCAGAAGGATTTACCTTTGCCATAAGGGCACTCTGCATTGCAATTCAGTGGATGGGCCACAGGCTCCGGTTTTCCGATCACTGATGAATAATTCTGAGTCATTGTTCTTCCTACATTAAATTCTCTCGACATGATATATAAATCCTCCTGATTTCTGATAAAAATGTGCATAAAGAAAACGCCAGACACCAGAATAAGATCCGGTGCTGACGTCCCTTTCCATTTGTCACGATTATTCTATATTTTCCGTGACAGCGTATCCTAGAGCTCCTCACCCTTTGCCTTGGCAGTTTTCTCTGCGACTTCCTTCTTAGGCTGCTTCGCTACCTCATCCTTCTTCGTCTTAAGGTCATCGAGTACCGAGCCCTTTCCGGATTTCTCATCCAAGGAATCCACACCGGTTTCCTTCTCAGACTGACGCTCAACGAACTTCTCACCAAGCTCGAAGATCTTCGCCTGACTGTCATAGTGATATACACTGTCGGTAAGCTTATCCTCAGGAGCAACCTGAGTAGCATTCACTTCCTTTACCATTGCTTCAAGATCGCTAAGACTCATGTTTCCGTTGTCCGGAACAATGAGAACCTCATGGATGCTCGAGGGTAAAATGAAGAAATCACCACCACCGATTCTGTCAGATGCCTGATCCATGAAATCCTGGTAAGCAATAATACCGGCACCGTGAACCTTGTCAGGAACGGTTGCCACAAACATCTGCTCATCTGCAGGATCCGTAGGCATTCCCATCATGGCAAGCTCCTCAGGACTCATTCCCATCATTTCAGCCATCACTTCGCTCATACCCTTAATAACTGCCGGCTTAAGCTCCGGTGCATTCTCCATGGCATCCGCATGAAGCTGTTCAGGCGTAACGCCCATGGTATCAAGCAACTGATTAGTCACCAGAATAGTAGCTCGTCCATCATCACTACTATCAAGTACGAAGCGGTAAACCACCGCCATGTCTTCGATGTTCTGATGAGGTACCTTATCAAGCATCTCTGCATTTGCTTCCGCAGATACAACTTCCATCACAAGCTTGTCCTTCATCTGATCATAATCAGTTAAGGAAGCAACATCGACTGTTGGCTGGTTAGCAAAACCGCCTTCAATCACATCCACTGCCTTAGCAACTACGGAATCATAATCGGTTCCGTTCTCATAAGCCTCGAAGAACTTTTCCATATTAACATTCACACCAATGTTGCTGCCTTCCGGCGTAATGGTCATTGCTTCGTAAGACTCATTCATCTTATTGACGGTGTTGGTTGAAACCTTTGCATCAATGCCGGCATCCTTAAGTGCCTGCTTCACATCCTCTGTGAACTGATCTTTAAATTCATCAAAATTCATTTTTTTGTTTCCTTTCGTATAATTTGTGGAAGCTTTCAGACGTCTCCTACTGCTTCCGAATGAATGGCACAAAAAAAGCGTCAAACTCGCAACCATTTCTGATCTTGAGCTGACGCTTCATATTTTCCATATTAACTTTTGCAAAAGAAAATGCACATCGGTTTGTGTCTGGCTCGTTTGTCCGTTCCGCATTCCTTTGTGCATTATAAATATAACACAGGTAAAAACGTTTGAAAATGGACATTTGGTGGACACTTGGTAGACATCCGGTAGGCATTTGGTGGACACTTGCTACTTTTAAGCCATTTTATCTATCAGCAATTCCAAACTTAGCTTAATCTCTGCAGTCAAAAACAGCACAAATAAAGTAACGAAAGCAAAACCTACCAGTATTCCCATTTGAAGCCACATTTGATTTATCAGGGCAATAAGAATGAATGTACCCAATGCCAAGAAGACGATTCCAGCAGCCCAGCATTCTATCTTTATAAACAATTCAAGAAGTACCTCTGCCAACATCAGTAACATTCTTATTGGAAACAAAATAATCTTTCTTATCATAAACACATAGCTCCTTTACCAGATGCCTCCTCCGGATAGTTTTCCTGTTTCCATTCCGCCAGTAACTTCAGAATGATTTCTTCTCTCTTTCTGGCAGAGAAATGTGGCGGAAAGTATTTGTCTAGTTTTCTCTCCGACAGAGCAACCTTACCACATGACTTTTTCTCCGGAAGTGCATCATTTAGAAGAGCCATTAATGTGTACTGCGTGACATTCTCCAAATTGGGATGATTCTTCAATGCATCAATTTGTGTCGGCTTGATGAACCCGTTTTCCTTAATATATTCGTAAAGCCACTTTTGCACTTCCTTATCAAAATAGGAAATATCCACTCCGTTCACCAAGGACAATTTCTTTTCATCTACCATACTAAGAAGCTCCGGTATTAATTCCGTAAGTCGGATATACCTCTGAACACTTCTACCGGTCAGTCCGCTTCCCTCACCAACAATAGTTGCCGTCTTTCTCTCGACAGTGCTCAGCTTGTCGACATCATGTCGACAAGTTCCCTGATGCCTCATGGCATCCATCTTCATCTTAAGTGAAAAGCCTCTTTCGCTTGGAAGGATTTCTTCTCTTTGAAGATTTGCATTTACCATAGCAATGACAGCTTCATCATCATTCAGTTCCCGTACAATGGCAGGTATCTTTTTCAGACCAACAATGCTTGCGGCATGCAGTCTTCTATGTCCGGATATCATTTCATATCTGCCGTTTTCTAACGGTCTAACCAATACTGGCGACAAGATTCCCTGCTGTCTGATACTCTCAACCAGCTCGTCCATCTTTTCATCATCCACTACGCGGAATGGATGATTTGTAAATTCTGCAATAAGTCCAAGCTCCAACTCGACTGTTCCCACAGTCTCCGGAACACATAATAATTCATCTATACTTGTAAGTTTGATTTTATCTCCAAAATGATTAGCCATTGAGAACCTCCTTTGTTAATTCACTATAGGCATATGCTGCTTTCCCCTTAGGATCATATTTGTAAATGCTGCTTCCTTCCACACTGGTTTCTGCAGTTCTGACAGAAATTGGTATTACTGTCTTAAATACTTTTATTGACGAGGCATAGGTCTCATATACCATTGCAGAAATATCTCTCGCATAATTGGTTCTATGGTCAACCATTGTGAGTAGAATTCCCTCAATCTGTAATTTCGGATTGAGTTGCCTCTTCACACGCCCGATTGTCTTAATCAACTGTTGTAATCCCTTGACCGGTAAGTACGCCGCCTGAACCGGAATAAGGACAGAATCCGCACAGGCAAGCGCATTTATTGTCAGCATTCCCAAAGAAGGCATGCAGTCAATAAGAATATAGTCATAGGATGGCTTTAGGTTCTCCACTAATTGCTTCATAATCAACTCTCTGCTCATTACATTTACAAGTGAAACTTCAATTGCAGAAAGTTCAATATTAGAAGGTATGATATCAACTCCTTCGTTATGATGAACGATTACATCATCAAAGTTTATATCCTCATCATTGGCAATATCCATCATCAGAGTCGCCAGCGTATGTTCAAATTCATCCGGCTCCGGATATCCCAGACTGATAGATAATGATCCTTGCGGATCTGCATCAATAAGCAATACACGTTTACCCTTCGATGCCAGCCCAATACCCAAATTTACACAACTTGTACTTTTTCCAGTACCTCCTTTTTGGTTACTGACGGTTATGACTTTGCACATAATTTGCCTCCTATTCTTGGTACACGCCTCTGATTTCTTAAGTACGCATCAAACATAGCTCTGTTTATACGAACCATCTTTCCTATCTTGTAAAAGGCTCCAGCCTCTTTTGCCATTCTTATAAATGGTCTTTCACTAAATCCGTAATATTCCACACCTTGCCTAATTGTTATGAAATCCCTTTGTAAAAAAGCCAAATCATAATCATCAAGCACACCGGAATACTTCCATGCATTTCCTGCCATAATAGCTCCTTCCATGTACTGTAGTGCCCAACAATGAAGTCATTCAGCGCAATATTCCTTTATTTATGCGGGTTGCAAACCTCTATGCTGACCAAATTTGACCACTTTTGACCCCTTATTTGGAACTAGCTTCTCTGAACTGTTCCAGATATTCATCAAATATGTCTCTATTAATGAGTACATACCCATCAATACGGTAAATTGCACCTGCCCTGTCTGCTAATTCCAAAAGTTTCTTATGCTGGATACTATAAACAAGCTCTGCATCCTTATACCTTAAGTACTTTCTACGCAATTCTCTGGCAGTGTCCTTGATTTCTGTTCTTCTTTGAATGTCATAATACTGATCTTCCATGTGTTTTTGCTCCTTTTCACGCTAGATTTGTAACAAATATCTTGTTTTGCATCAAAAAAAGGGCCACTCTCCTGAATTTTCTTTCAAGAAAGTGACCCTCTTTAGGTCTAATCTCATTGTCGGTTTTTTCCCCAACAACTTATCATCATTTATTATTCTTCGTGATTATATGAAGAATTGTTGTCAATTTGTTGTCAAATTCGCTCTTCAAAAGGCTCTAGACCGCATAAACACTGGGTTTATTTATCCAAACTTTTCATAGTCGGGAACAGCAGTACATCCCTGATCGCCGGTGAGTCCGTCAGCAGCATGACAAGTCTGTCAATGCCGTATCCGATACCACCTGTTGGCGGCATACCGATCTCAAGTGCGTTGAGGAAGTCCTCATCCGTGTGCTCTGCCTCGTCATCACCTGCTGCGGCGTTGGCATCCTGCTGTGCGAAACGCTCACGCTGGTCGATCGGATCATTAAGCTCGGAGTATGCGTTACACATCTCCCAGCCGTTGCAGAACAGCTCGAAACGCTCTACCTTGGTCGGATCGGACGGCTTCTTCTTGGTCAGAGGAGAGATCTCGATCGGATGGTCCATAACGAAGGTCGGCTGCACAAGATTATGCTCTGCGTACTCCTCAAAGAAGAGATTTAAGATATCACCCTTCTTGTGGCGCTCCTCGTACTCAATGCCTCTTTCCTTTGCGAGGGCCTTAGCTGCAGCATCGTCCGGTACCTGTGCCGGATCGTCAAAGTCGATACCTGCATACTTCTTGACAGCTTCTGTCATGGTGATACGCTCGAATGGCTTTCCAAAGTCAATCTCGACACCGTTGTAGGTAATCATGGAAGATCCGTTTACCTTTTCTGCAAGATATTTGAACATGGACTCTGTCAGCTCCATCATGCCGTAGTAATCGGTATATGCCTGATACAGCTCCATAAGTGTAAATTCCGGATTATGACGGGTATCAACACCCTCGTTGCGATATACGCGGCCGATCTCGAATACACGCTCGAGTCCGCCGACGATCAGTCTCTTCAAGTAAAGTTCGAGAGAGATACGAAGCTTTACATCTTCGTTCAACGCATTGTAATGTGTCTCAAAAGGTCTTGCTGCAGCACCGCCTGCGTTGGAAACGAGGGTAGGTGTCTCAACTTCGATAAAGTCTCTTCCTGCAAGGAAATTACGGATCTCGCGCACGATCTGGGAACGCTTGATAAATACGTTCTTGCTGTCCTCATTCATAATAAGGTCAACATATCTCTGGCGATAACGCGCGTCTGTATCAGTCAGTCCGTGGAACTTCTCCGGGAGCACCTGAAGGCTCTTGGAAAGAAGCGTAAGTTCTTCTGCATGAATGGAAATCTCGCCGGTCTTGGTACGGAATGCGTATCCCTTTACGCCAAAGATATCGCCGATGTCAGACTTCTTGAAATCTGCATAGGCATCCTCGCCGATTGCATCACGCGCAACATATACCTGGATCTTGCCCTTTAAGTCCTGAATATTGCAGAAAGATGCTTTTCCCATGACACGCTTGAACATCATACGTCCGGCAATGCTTACCGGAATCGGTGAGGCATCCATGATCGCGCGTCTCTCGTTGTAATCATTGTTAAGCACTTCCTTTGCCGCTGCCTCGTCAAGTCCCTCTACGCTCGGGGTAACATGTCCTGCAAGAAGCTCCGTCTCATGCTTGATGTAGTTCTCTCTAACCTCATCAGAATGATGAGTCACATCATACTTTGTGATGACAAATGGATCTTTGCCATTTTCCTGCAATGTCTGCAGCTTTTCACGGCGGACCTTCAGAAGCTGGTTTACATCCTGCTGACCGCCGTTGTTCTGTGTATTCGTATTCTCTGCCAATTTTTCTTCCTCTTATTCTTCTACGGATCTCTGGATCTCAAGTACCTTGTAGGTAAGTTCTCCGGCCTGTGTCTCAACAGTAACGGTATCTCCGACCTTCTTTCCGATCAGTGCTTTTCCGACCGGTGACTCATTGGAAATCTTGCCCTTTAAGCTGTTTGCCTCGGTTGATCCGACAATCTTATATTCAAGTTCCTCATCATATTCGCAGTCTAAGATCTTGATCTTGCAGCCAATGCTGATCTTCTCAAGGTCAACCTCTTCCTCAACAACGACCTCAGCATTCTTTAAGATTTTCTCAATCTGCTCAATACGAGCCTCGATGTCGCGCTGTTCATCCTTTGCCGCATCGTACTCTGCGTTCTCGGAAAGGTCGCCCTGCTCGCGGGCTTCCTTGATCTTCTGGGAAACCTCTTTACGCTTTACAACCTTTAAATCCTCTAATTCATCCTCGAGTTTTTTGAGACCCTCATAGGTCAAAATGTTTTTCTTATCCATGTTTTCTGCCCTTCTCTTTATTTTTTAGCATTTGCTATGTGATTTTACTATATAATACGCCTAATTTAACTATGGTATTATAGCGAATCGTCGACATACTGTCAAGTAGCGCTTTTTGTGCCTTGCAGAGACGCCGCCGGGTTCTCCTAAAACACTTCGCCGGCCGTCCACCGCCCTAACAGTTCCTCAAGCGCACGATATGACTCGACGCCATTGATCAGTTCCCGCAGTCTCGCGGAGTTCGGATAGCCTGCAGTATACCATGCGGCATGCTTTCGTATCTCCCGGATTCCGATATACTCACCCTTGTATGCTTCCATCATCTGTGCATGGCGCAGGATCATTGCCGCCACCTCATCGGTTGATGGCTTCGCAAGCGGCTGCCCTGTCTTGAAAAAGTGCAATACCTGTTTAAAGATCCATGGATTTCCCTGTGCGCCACGCCCGATCATAAAGCCATCACATCCTGTCTGCTCCTGCATGGCGATCACATCCTCTGCGCACAGCAGATCTCCGTTTCCGATCACCGGAATATGGACGCTTTCCTTGACCGCCCGGATGATCTCCCAGTCCGCTTTCCCGGAGTAAAACTGCTCACGGGTCCGCCCATGCACGGCAACTGCAGCCGCACCGGATTCCTGTGCCACCCTCGCCATCTCCACGGCATTGACATGATTTTCATCAAATCCTTTACGGATTTTTACCGTGACAGGTTTTTTGATTGCACGAACCGTCTTTTCAATGATTTCACCGGCAAGTAGCGGATTTTTCATCAGTGCGGAGCCTTCTCCATTGTTTACAATCTTGGGAACCGGGCATCCCATGTTGATATCCAAGATGTCAAACGGCCTCTCCTCAATCTGCTTTGCGACCTCCGCGATCACGTCCGGCTCGCTGCCAAACAGCTGCAAGGACACCGGAGGTTCCTTGGGGTCAATTGTAAGAAGTGCCTGCGTATTGCGGTTCTTGTACATGATCGCTTTTGCACTTACCATCTCCATACACAGCAGTCCTGCTCCCTGCTCCTTGCATAGTAAACGAAATGGCAGGTCGGTTACTCCTGCCATAGGTGCCAATATTAAGTTATTGGGTAAGGTTACGCTTCCTATCGTAAGCGGTTTTACAGTTGTCTGTCCCATCTCTTGCTGTAACTGTCTAGTATCTGGCCACAGTTACCTTTCACTTTCTATTTTATGGTGCGATTCTTTTTATATACGAGGAAAATTCCTTTCAGGGTAAGATTCGGGTCGTACACATCCACATAGCTTGTCTCATTGGCAATAATACGTCCGAGACCGCCGGTTACGACCACCTTTGCATCCTCTCTTCCCATCTCTTCCTTCGCGCGCTTGATGATATATTCGGTCTGTCCGATCTGTCCGTACACAAGACCTGACTGCATGCTGCTGATCGTGTCTTTGCCGAGCACATTTTCCGGCTTCTTGATCTCAATCTCCGGCAGCTTTGCTGCATCCTCCCACAGTGCTTTTGCGGAGATCCGGATACCCGGTGCTGTCACGCCGCCCAAAAATGCGCCATTTTCGTCCACATAGTCGTATGTAGTTGCCGTTCCAAAGTCGATGACGATGACCGGGCCGCCGTACAGCTCGTATCCTGCCACCGCATCCACAATACGGTCGGCACCGATCTGCTGCGGATTCGGTGTTACGATCTTAATTCCGGTCCTGACCCCTGCCTCCACGATGATCGGTTTGATGTTAAAATACTTGATAAGTGCGCCCTCGAGCGAATGCATGACATTCGGGACAACGGAGCAGATGATCGCATCCTCCACATCCTTCGGATTCAGGCTGTTTCTCTCCAGCAAATTGCTGATGATCATTCCGTATTCGTCAGAGGTTCTTGGGATCTTGGTCGTAATGCGGAAAGACGCTGCGATTTCTTCCTTCTCAAATACGCCACAGGTAATGTTGGTATTGCCCACATCGATTGTAAGTATCATTTTATTCCTCCTCAAATCCCTCTCCAAGGAAACGGACCTTGTAATATGTCTCAAGAGCCTCAAGCAGATCACGTTTTTCATTACGGTATTGTTTGATCTTTAACACACTTCCGATCTCGTCATAGAAGAAATCGCCCTCCTCGTAAGACGTCTCAAACTCGAGATCTCCGTCCTCGTTGAATACAAGTTCAAGCACTCCTCCCACATCCTCGGTGAACATGACACAAAGGATCTGCAGTTCATCCTTGATGTATTCCGGCAGTTCGTTAAAGTTGCTGTTTAAATAGTACTTCTGTTTGTATGCGTTGGCCGCGCAGAGCACAACCTTGTCCTCATTATACATATCCGTATATCCCTCTCACGGAAACCTCGCCGCTTGACACCAGCTTCCTTGATTCCCAGGTGTCCACGATCAGTTCCCCTCTCTTTGTTATTCCGATTGCCTTGCCCTCGAACGGCTCCTTCGGGTCAAGGATGCGCACCTGTTTCTGGATATTTACCAAAAGTGCATTGTAATCCCTCATGAGTCCTTCCAGATCCTCAGTCTGCAGGAAAATCGCATAATTTGTCTCAAACCGCTCCAAAAAGCGCGTGATCAGGTCTGCCCTGTGTATGTGCCTGCCACTCTCTAAGAAGAGTGAGCTTGCCGTCTCCCGGATTTCTTCCGGAAAGCTCTCATTATGCACATTGATCCCGATTCCGATCACAATATGGTTGATATAATCAAACTGGGCGCTCATTTCCGTCAGGATTCCACATACCTTTTTGCCGTTTATTACAATATCATTCGGCCATTTGATCCTGGCGTCCGCTCCCGTAACGTCCGAGATTGCCTGCGCAGTCGCGAGTGCGGTGACAAGGGTCAGCATGGACGCATTGTTCGGGTTGATATCGGGTTTTAGCATAAGCGTCATGAAAATTCCGATTCCCGCCGGTGAATCCCAGCTTCTGCCGCGTCTGCCACGGCCTGCGATCTGCCGGTCGGCAACAACAAGCGTTCCGCTTGGATACCCCTGCTCCGCGAGTTCTTTGGCTTTCGTGTTCGTTGAGTCGATCTCGTCAAAACAAAAAAGTTCCTGTCCCGCCCACTCGGTATGGAGCAGGCTTTTAATCTCCGCCTCATTCATGACATCCGGCGCAGATACAAGGTGATAGCCTTTGTTGGATACCGCCTCGAACACATAGCCCATCTCTTTTAACTGATTGATTGCTTTCCATATTGCGGTTCTCGATACACCGAACTTATTGCAAAGCTCCTGTCCTGAGACATAGCCATCGGATTCACGCAACATGGCAAGGATTTCCGCTTTCATATGGTTCTCCTTTGCACGCTTTCTATTCGAGTGTCGCCTTCATGATTGCCTTGATGGAATGCATACGGTTCTCTGCCTCATCAAAGACAACGGATCGCTCGCTCTCAAAGACCTCATCTGTCACTTCAAGCTCAGACAGACCAAATTTCTCATATACCTGCTTGCCGATCGTAGTCTTAAGATCGTGGAATGCAGGCAGGCAATGCATAAAGATCGCGCTGTCTTTTGCAAGTGCAAACGCCTCTTTATTTACCTGATATGGCTTCAGATCGTTGATGCGCTCTGCCCATACCTCCTCCGGTTCTCCCATGGATACCCACACATCAGTGTAAATGACGTCTGCATCTTTTGTTGCCTCGGCAACATCTTCGGTTAGGGTAATGGTTGCTCCTGTCTCCGCTGCAACCTTCCTGCAATAGGAGACAAGCTCCTCATTCGGAAAATACTTCTTGTTGGTACATGCCACGAAGTCCATGCCGAGCTTTGCACAGGTTACCATCAGCGAATTGCCCATATTGTAGCGCGCATCACCCATATACACAAACTTCACGCCCTCAAGATGTCCAAGTTTTTCAGAAATTGTAAGCATATCCGCGATCATCTGTGTCGGATGGAACTCATTCGTCAGGCCGTTCCATACCGGAACCCCTGCATATTCTGCAAGTTCTTCCACGATTTCCTGTCCGTATCCGCGGTACTCGATTCCGTCATACATACGTCCGAGCACACGCGCAGTATCCGCAATACTCTCTTTTTTTCCGATCTGTGAACCACTTGGGTCAAGATAGGTTACATGCATGCCGAGATCATGTGCTGCGACTTCAAAGGAACAGCGGGTACGTGTGCTGGTCTTTTCAAAGATCAACGCAATATTTTTGCCCTTTAATGTGTCGTGAGCAATGCCCTGCTTCTTCTGTCTCTTAAGCTCCGCTGCCAGTTCGATAAGATAGCGGATCTCGTCCGGAGTATAGTCCATCAACTTTAAAAAATTACGTCCTTTCAGTTCCATTTGTCGTCCTCCTCGATTCGGATTGCTCCCGTATTGCTGCCTGTTTCATATGATTTACCAATATTTTGCAGCTTAGAATGAAGTCATTGTACCCCATTTGTTTCGAGAAAACAAGAAAAAAGGGCTGTATATCACAGCCCTTTGGTCATTTTTTCGTTTTGGGGAAGCTTTTAGTCATAAAATACATTATCCCCGATAACAAGTCCCGATATTCCGCTATGGACAGAATTAAAATTCGTCAGCCCACCTGTGTTGTCATCGCCTTCCATTGCAGCCTTTGCCGCCTTGATCGCCTTTTTGCCCGGTCCCTTCTTAAGCCACTTTTCAAGCTTTCCGCTGGTTGCCGGCGGGAACTGTCCCTTCTGGTGGATAACATCGTAGATCGTATCCGGGTAATGGCTGCTGTCTACACGGTTCATAATGACCGCGCCAACTGCAAGGAGCGCATCATAGCTCTGTCCGTTCGCTTCGCACTCGATAATTGCAGCAAGAAGCGTTACATCGTCCACCTCGGATGCAAGCTTGCAAGCCTTTTTCGAAGAGCCGGATGAGCTCTTTGCTGCCTTTTTTGCAGCTTCTGCAGCGGCAATCTCCTCAAGTGTCATGCCCTTTCCTGTCTTCAGGCTTACCTCCACATAATCGGCACTCACATAGCAGGTTGCACCGTTATAGGAAACCGCTACCCAGCCATCGACTGTCTCTGCGGCGGTGTCAACCGTGATCTTCTCGCCCTTATCCAGCTTCTTTGCAACCGCCCCGTCAAGGCTTGCTTCCTTGCGGATGCGGAGCCCGTCGATTGTGCTGACTGCAACGGTATCACAGGTTGCCTTTGCATAATTCAATGCATCTGTGCCAAATACGCACATATCGTTTTTTACATATCCTTCAAGATTTCCGGAAGAGATCTTTGTCCAGTTCTCCCCACGCTCAAGAATGGCTGCACGATCGCCCTTAGAAAGCTTTCCGACAACGTCTGCATCCTCGGATGCGGATTCACGGACATTCAATGCATTCTTGACATCTGCCATGAGATAACCGGACCACTCAATCTCCTCTGCGGTAAGCTCCTGTGGTCTCTCGCTTACGGTCTCCTGCATATATGCAACCGGTTCTTCGGAATTTGTGTCATCCGTGCCATCTTCCTGTCCGGATGTGGTATCACTGTTTTCTGTAGTGGCTGCTTCCGGCTGTGCGGTGTCATCGCTTTCAGTGGTGGCTGCTTCCGGCTGGGTTACGTCACCGCTTTCGGTGGTGGCTGCCTCCGGCTGCACGGTGTCATCGGTGTTTTCAATGCCAGCTGCCTCCGGCTGGGTTACGTCACCACTTTCGGTGGTGGCTGCCTCACTGTCTTCTGTATTATCTGTCTGCGCTGCAAGGTCCGCGCTTACGATGCTGTCATCTGCTGTCTCCATCATCGCTGCCACACGCTCAGTCTCGCCGGCCTCAATCGTAACCAGCGCGTCCATTTCGTCCGCTGTAAGAAGTTCAATGTTCTCAAATGCTCCTGCAACACCGGCTGTAACACTCTTCTTCGCAGAATCAGATGCAGAAGAATTGCTTGCCGCAACTGTCTCTTTGTTATCGTCCGTATGCGTTGCTGTGATAGAAAATGCAATAACAATTGCAAGCATCATTGCGCTTCCTGCCACAATCATTTTTTTATTCATAGAATCCTCCATACGTCATATGCAACATCTATTTTCATGTCTGATATTTTTAATATTATATTTCAAATGTTACATATTTATTACGCGCATATTCTAGCATAGCGTTTGTGATTTGTCAAATTTTGCCTTGCTTTTCCAAAAATAGTATGAAATTTTCTGATATTCAAAATTAGAAAAAGCCGCAAAATCAGCGGGTTTACGTTGATCTTGCAGCCTTCTTCTCTTTAAAAAAAATTCATATTTTTCTTAATAAATCGGTTATATTTCAAGTGTTTTTTATCAAGGAAAGATCTCTTGCAATACCGCTGAGATAAGACGGTTCTGTTCTTCCGATTCCACCTTTTTATCATCGGAATCCGTCTCTGGGCGTTTTGCGCTCTGCAGCTGTTCCATCTCCCGGTTCTCATCATCCTCCAGGATCACGCTCAGATAGCCTTCCACCGATCTGACAATCGCGTCAATCTTCTTGTTTGCTTTATTTATCTTATGTAATTGTGCGATCAACAGGATAATTGCTACTGCCAGCCCGGCGAGCAGCAGATTCTCCCTGCCGTTTTGCATCAGTTCACGAACCAGTTCTTCCATAAAATGTCCGCTCCTTTCCATTTGCTTTGTTTTGCTGGATGATTGCAGATTTACTGCATTCCATGCTTCCTATTATAAACGGATTTTACTCTCTGCAAAAGTGGACAGGTCCTTCTTTTCATCGCAAGTTTCGACACAATATTACAGTATTTACTGCGAAATTTGCGAAATCTTTGTTTCTTGACTTTTTAGCTTTGGAGTATAATATAGAAGAGACCGATTGATTAGAAAAGAGGATACAACTATGAAGAGGATCATTATGACCGGCGGCGGCACTGCAGGTCATGTCACACCAAATATCGCACTTATGCCGGCGCTCAAAGATGCCGGTTATGAAATTACATATATTGGTTCCTACCAGGGAATGGAGAAGGGGCTGATTGAAGCACAGGGGATCCCGTACTACGGCATTTCCTCCGGAAAGCTCCGACGCTATTTTGATCTGAAGAACTTCACGGATCCGTTTAAGGTTCTGAAAGGATTTGGCGAGGCCATCAGACTTATGAAAAAAATAAAGCCGGATATTGTTTTCTCCAAGGGTGGTTTTGTGTCCGTTCCTGTTGTTCTTGCTGCAAAGTACTGCCATGTTCCGGCAATCATCCATGAATCGGATATCACTCCGGGACTTGCAAATAAAATAGCAATCCGCGGCGCGCAAAAGGTATGCTGCAATTTCCCGGAAACCATGAAATATCTTCCGCAGGGAAAGGCCGTATTGACCGGTTCTCCAATCCGGCAGGAATTGTTCCACGGCGATGCCGCAGCGGCAAGAGCGCTTTGCAATTTCACCGACTCTTCCAAGCCGGTGCTTCTTATCGTTGGTGGCAGTAGTGGTTCAAGAGTGATCAACGATGCGGTACGGCAGGTGCTTCCTCAGCTCCTGGAGCGGTTTAACATCATTCATCTGTGCGGCAAGGGCAATCTCGATGCTTCCTTAAATGGTCGTACCGGTTATACACAGATGGAATATGCCAGCGAAGAGCTTCCTGACATTTTTGCTCTTGCAGATCTTGTAATCTCAAGGGCCGGTGCCAATTCCATCTGCGAGCTTCTTGCACTTCATAAGCCCAATATCCTGATTCCACTCTCTGCGGCTGCAAGCAGAGGTGATCAGATTTTAAATGCAAATTCATTTAAAAAGCAGGGCTTCTCCTATGTTCTTGAAGAAGAGAGCCTGACCGGAGATATTTTGTTGGATGCGGTGCAGGATGTATACGCGAATCGCGTTTCTTATCGCAAGGCAATGGAAGAAAGCGGACAGATGGACTCTATCGGAACCATCGTAGATTTGATCAAAAAAGAAAGTAAATAGAACCTCTTTTTCATTATGCGCCTGTGCCGGATTCTGCCGTACACAGGCGCTATTTTGCTGTGAAATAATATCTGCTAGAGCTTCATATCATTACAGATTTCTGTAAATTCTTCGCTTGAAAACTCCTTATGACCCCAGCTGACATCTTCCGGTCTGTTGTCCACAGCGTATCTTGGGATCAGATGCATATGGAAGTGGAAAACCGTCTGTCCTGCGGTTTCTCCGTTATTTTGAACAATGTTATATCCATCACATTTTAAGACAGAAGTCTCGTGTTTGATTACTTTCTGTGCAAGAAGTGCTGCCTTTGAAAGTACCTCCGGGTCGATTTCATAGATATTCGCATAATGCTGCTTTGGCAGAATCAGCGCATGTCCCTTTGTGGCAGGACTTGCATCCAGAATCACGTTAAAATCATCATCCTCATAGATCGAATTTGTGGGAATATCCCCATTTGCTAATTTACAAAAAATACAATCGTCTTTTCTCATCATATATTCTCCTTTAAATTTTATCGTTGCCATATAGTCTACAAAATGCTACACTTGTCTGTGGAGGGTAATTATGCTAAAAAATCAGGACTATGAGCGTCTATTACATGAAATCAAAAACGCTGTATGCGTCATAAGCTGCTCATTACAGCTCATTGAGCGAAGTCATCCGGAAGTCTCGGACTACGCCTTTTGGCAGGACACCACTTCTGATCTGACAAGTCTTCGCACACTTTTAGTTGATGTATCCAATACACAGCTCAGCTCCCACCCCAAGAAAGAGTCCGTCAATCTTGAAGCCTTTCTCAATGAAGTTAAATCTGCCTGCCCTGCAGCCGGCACGTCCGGACATCCGCTCGTCATTGACATTGAAAAGGGACTGACGGAAGGCTATTTTGATCCGGCCCGCATTCAGCACGCACTCCTTAAAATTCTCGATAACGCCTTTGATGCCCTCTATGAGGACGGCGTTGTGCTTCTTCGCGTCTATTCCCGGGAAAATGGAATCGTATTTCAAATAAGGGATAACGGACACGGGATTGCAAAAGATGCACTCCCACAGATCTTCCAGCCTTTCTTTGGCTCTAAAAGCGGGAAAAGCGGTCTCGGCCTCCCCATCTCCAAGGGAATCGTTGAAAGCCATGGCGGCACTCTTACAATTGAATCAGAGCTTGCCAAAGGCACTACCATTACTATTTTTCTGCCGGCGGATTAACTATGCCAGCGGGAATATCTGATCCAGCATCCGCAGAGTCTTAAAGTTACCCTTTGCAGACATTTCTCCTGTCATAAATGCCCTTTGGAATGTCATTCGTCCGTCAACGATGGACCTCATCACTTCCTCCGGAAGCTTTGCATACACATCAATATTTTCTTCCTGACCATAATGAATCGTTAAATCCTTATCTGACACGGCAATATACAGAGGCTTCGCCATCCCTTCGATCTGGAATGAATAGCTTGCGCTAAAATCATCCTGTGCAACAAACCTTGACTGCAGATCTGTAATAAAAGGTACTTCCTCAGACTTCTGCTCCTGTCCCAACAGGTCTTTGAACATAGAGGCCAGCTCCTCAATGTCTTCCTTCTGCTTCTTTACATAGCTGTCGTCCGATACATATTCCGATAATTGTTCACTCTCCTGCGGTGTAAGGTTTAACTGCTGTGTGCGCAAAACGCTTTGTTTGATTGCAAGATTGCTTGTCGGAAGGCTCTTCATCTTTTGGGAAATCGTCCGGTACAGATTCTCAGCTTTTTTCTCTATAATAAGATTATAGTCCTTGTTCATCTCAAAGGTCACAAGGTCATCCACATATCCGCAGAAGCCGGCACACGGAAGACCGCCTAAGATCTCCCACGCATTCATCAGCGTAAGCTCTCCCTCACGCTCTCCGTATGTTGTCGACATAACGATCGGCTGCATATATGTCGTGCTGATCTTTTCTTTGTCACCATACAGCCAGCAGGCATCCAGAAACTGCTGCATATACCCGCCGATTCCGAGCCATTCCACCGTTGTCGCAAGAATGATTCCCTCCGCTTCCTTAAACGTTTGCGGAAGCGTTGCAATCTCATTCTTATGCTCATAAATGTTATAACGCTTTACTTCTACACGAAGCTCCTTAAGTACCTCTTCCATTTTATTTAAGACATAGAGTGTCGGGTCATCAAGCAGACCCCGCCCACCATAATAGATATTAATGTTCATCGCATTTTCTCCAAATCAGATTTGTCTTTAACCTTATCATCGGTTCTACCATTTAAGTATATGGATATTGGGTATCCAAATCAATAGCTTTCCTTCTCGGACGATATAAAATAATACTGAGGATAAAGCCAATAACAAGACCTCCCAGGTGGCTCCAGTTATCAACTCCCGCCGTACTGATTCCGTAATATAGGCACAGGGCTATCATGAAAAACATTCCCCGTGTCGTCAAAGACTCATACTTGCCCTTATGCCGGATCACAACCCACAAAAGACCTCCGATCACTGCAAAAATTGCTCCTGACGCTCCCGCGGAAACCGCATATTCATTGCTGTGGCACATCTGTTCATAGGAGACAAAATTGCTGCCGACCGCTGCCAGCAGATAAAGCAGCAGATACTTTCCATGTCCGAGTGCTTCCTCAAGGAAATGTCCTGCGCATCCAAGGCTTATCATATTGTTAAACAGATGTTCAAACCCGAAATGCAAAAAGGCTGCCGTGAAAAATCTCCAATACTCCCCATCCTCATAAATTGCTCTCGGATACGAAGCTCCATGGCGGTACATAAACTCCGCATTCTCCGTATCTCCCATTATCTCAAGCACAAGGAATACAATGATGTTGACCGCGATAAGCGTATATGTTACCCAGCTTGTGCAAAAGGCTTCCACATATTTATTTTTTCTATCCGCTACATTTTCAAAATTCTGATCCATAATATCGTATTATAGAGTTTTTCTGCCCGAAATGCAATGTTTCCCACATCACACAAAACGATATTTTACATCCGCAAAACGTACGATGTCGTTTGTTTTCAACTGCCGCTCCTGTTTGTAAGACAGCTGCTCGTCATTTACAAAGGTCCCATTTGTCGAATTGAGATCTTCCAGGTAATATTCCTCCTCCCGGTACTCAATCCTTGCGTGCATGCGGCTTATTGTATCCTTGGCAATTTTAATATCCGATTCCTCACTCTGCCCCACCTGCACCGTCCTTTCCTCCAGACGGATATTATCTAAATGCTCATATCCCTCATATAGTAACAATCCCTCCGGATGTTCCCTGTAATCCGTCAGACAGATTGTCGGATGAACACTCTCATGCTGCTGTCCTGGCAAAAATTCCGGAATATCGTCCTCGGGACGGACAATGTGCCAATCCTCTTCCTCATCCCGATCCGATTTCATCTTTTTCTTCCATTCATCCCAGATTCTTGTCATCTGGTCAAAGATCAATTTGCATCTCCCGGCATGTTCCGAAATCCGGGGTCTCTTTTCCGGCCTCTTTTCCTTCACCGCTTTCTGTTTCAGCTGTCTGCTCCCATTTTCCGGTATGTCCGGATTATCCGGCATCGGGCTGTCTGGCATTTCTGCAATGTGTTCGTCCTGCTTTATGCAGACATCTATATCCGGATTCCCGGACACCGCAAAAATAGTATCCCGGATGTCGTGGATCCGGTACCCTTCCTGAAGCGTCATCTCGTATATCTCATAAGCGAGCCGGACTGCTTTTGCATCCTTGTGGTCAATTTTTGTGAGCAGATATTCCATCAATTCGCCAAAGCCATGTGTAAGTTCGCCATCCGCTCCCGGCAATGCCGTAAATATGATTTCCCGGGAACTGTTTACAATATAAATAAGCTCCGGATCCATCCGCAGGCAACGGCTGTAGATCAGATGCTGCTCTAATATCTCCATCTGTGCACACACACTGCATAGCATCTGTTTTAGGAAGGACTCCCCAAGCGGTTTGATTCTGCAAAAAGTATCCAATGACTGCTTTCCCGATATATCATACCAATACCATATACCGCCATCTACATAACACTTTTCCATCGGAAGCAGTCCGGGAAGTTTCATCCTCTGTAGCATTTGCTCATCAAACTCTGACACCTCCCCGGCCTCTATCTTCATATAACTTCCGGTTAATGTCCGCTCAAAAAGTATCTGTCTTTGCATCTTCAATCATCCCTCCTACAAATTCGTCCCTGTAAAAAACCTTGACAACCCAGCTATCATCCTCGTAATATCCTTTTTCGTCTACCCTGCTCCCCTGATAGAAGCTGACCGCCAGCCGCATCGCAAACGCAAACACAAAGAGCAGCAGCGGAATTGTAAGTGCCGCCTCGATCGTATAACTTCCCCTTCGAAGATTCATATGCCTATACTCCTTGCGCAAAGAATTCCTGCTAATATAAATGGAACAAATGGGATTTCGAATCTGCCGCTTTTTTGCAGCACAACATATAAAAACAACGCGACAAGGCTTAAACCTGTCATCGACAGCCACATCGCCGTGAATAAATCAGAGGCATTGACACAGCAGCCGGTTGCCAGCAGCACCCATGCATCTCCGAAGCCGACCTGTTCTTTTGTAGCAAACACCAGCATCAGGCAGATAAGCCCCGGTATAAGCGCCAGAAAAAAGTCTTTCCACGCCAATCCCTCTACAATGCGGAGTATCCCCCCGCACACACCACACGCTGCCGTTACCATCAAAGAAATCTCCTTGCGCCGCAGGTCCATGACACTATTTTCTGCCAATCCCATGATTGCTATGATCCACCTTGCCAATTCTGTCTGTATCGCCATACTTCTCCTTTGTCTTTACTCCTTTGCACATTTCGAGCAAGGACGCTTGCCGGCATCCTCTTTCAATACAACCGTAATGGTTCGTTTCAGTCCGCTACACTGCAGGCTGCTGTGAAAGCAGTCTCCATAATCTGTAATATACCAATGTTCCGCGTCTTTATTTTTTGCCGCGCACCGCTCGCACTCGTAGTATTTATGTCCATTTTTATTCCGCAATCCCGCTACTTCTGCGGGTTTTATCTCCCGGATACTAAGATCAAGATAGGAACATTTTTTCGTCACATGATACACAGTTCCTGTTTCTGTAACATACACATAAGCGTTTTCCCCACCCAGAGTATTTGTTCCAATCCACTTCCGGCTTTTAATCTCCTGATGCACCGGTATCTCCCGGACGAGAAAAAACGGAACCGGCAGTTTAATACGATAGTCGGCTGACAACATAAAATACTCATCGTTTTGTTTTGATCCGGAAATTGCAAGCAGGGCATCCGCTCCTGACAAATATTTTCCTGCTGTGCCAGCCTCCTTCAATTTTGAGATAAAAAATCCCTCCGCTACGGCAAGCCCGGCAAGATCATTTTCAGCGGTATTCCCCATTGCCGCAGCCTGCCTTCCCGCATAATTCAATGCGGCATACACTTCTGTCTCCACAGTCATTACGTTAAAAAAACATAAAATGAAAGCAAAAAAGGCGGCTGTAAGTGGAATAATACAGGCGGCTTCCAATGTAAAAGATGCATGCTTTAACCCCCGGCAGGTATGTAGGGGTACCTCCTTGAACATAATTTTGGACATTTTTCTATTTGCGCTTTTAGGGAGAGATTTATATTTTGTAAGATTTAAGTATAAAAGAGCACAAAGAGGCACCCCTACACACCTGCCTTTCGATATGAAAATGTCTGCTGCACAGATATGGCAGATTTCTGCTTCTTGTTGCGAGTAACCGGTTCCATCCCCATAAAGATCGTGCGGCAGCTATAATTCATCACAAGCGTTGCATCTATCACAAGATGGTCCATGCAGAAATTCTCAAATCCTTCTGTTTTGCGTATGACATGTTCCTGAAGATTCATGGAGCGAAAGCCGGCTTTCTCCTCCTGAAGCATTAAAAGAAACCCGAGATAGCGCTGGTAAGAAAGCCCGTTTTTGCAATCCACCGCCTGCCTGAAGGATGAAAAAACACTTCCCAGATGAAGCAGATCTGACGTCCACTGTGAGCTGTTCTTCATAATTGCAATCTTATCCCCTGACAGCAGTGCCCTTACGTCCAATATGCTTTCCGCAAGCGCCCACGCAGCAAGCAAACCGCACTTGACGGCATATATGATGGCCGGATTTGCCGTCACCCCGGCAAGTGCCACAGCAACAGAGTACGCTGTTTCCTGCTTGGAAGCATCGGTTGCAAGATATAGCAGATTCGCCGCCTCACGTGCAGCTATAAGCCGTTGCACCGTCCCGCTTAGATTGTCCTGATCTTTCTCATTTCCGCAGAGGAGATACTCCAGTTCGTATGCAAGCGTCCCTAGTGGCTCCCCTTCGGTGTAACAGGCAAACTGCCCGAGAAGATACTCTGTGAAAAGAAGTGTGTCCGTTGCGTCCATCTGTAAGGCTTCCATGCCTGTCCCCTCGCACCTTTTTCTTCTGGCTATATCATCCGACCAATCCTCTTTCATTTTGGAGACAGCCTTTGCGTCCTTAACGACAAGTGAAAGCGTTCCCTGGCTCCATAGGCTTTTTATGATCTCCAAAGGATTCTCTTCTATCTCTATCACCTGTTTTTCCGGTTCTTTACTCTTGGCTGCCTGCGGCTTTGCAGCTTTGACGGTTGTTGCCTTCAGCCCGGCAATTCCCTGTATTTTTTTCTCCTGCCCGGATGCTTCCTTCTCATTCTTCTTTCCGGCCTTCTTGGTCTCCTTCTGTTCTTTTTTGGCTGCCTCTTTCGCTTCCTTTTCGGCTTTCTTGGCTGCTTTTTTTGCTTCCTCTTCCTTTCGCTTTGCCTCTTCTTCTGCCCTTCTGGCTTCTTCCTTTGCCGCTGCAATCGCATCATCTGCTCCGCTGATTGCAGATCCATCCGGCTGATCGGAGATGTCCATTCCTGAAAACTGCCGGTACGCATCCGACAGCCTGTCGATCATCTGCTGGTCGATCGTATTTCGCATATAATCAGATATTGCCTTTCTATATGCCTTTCCCCCATCATCTGTCAGAAACCGGTACGCCACAAACTCTGCACCGTTTGTATCCATGCGCAAATAATTTGTTCCGGCAGTTCCACCGGCGCTTAGGTTCTTCTTTGAAAGCTCTGCCGCATCGATATCGGTGCAAGCACCATATTGACGCGTGAGCCATCTGCAAGACGCGAGTCCGCGATCGGTGCGGACAGATTGATGACACGATTATGCCTTGCAACAATCTGCTGTAGGATATCCACCAATCGCTCCTCAGAGGTAAACTGCCCATCCCAGCGGTAGATGCGCCCTCTCTTTTCATAAAAAATCTTCTTCGGCCCATTGACCATGATCTCGGAGACCTGTGGGTCATCCACCAGCTCCTGTATGGCATCAAGCTTCCGAAGGGAATTAAACACCTGCTGTTCAAGCCGCACCCTATCCCGGATGGAGAACATTCCGTCCCGGGCAAAGGCCATGCGCTCTTCTGTGATAATTGCTTCCAGTTCCTCATCACTGATCTCTCTTGACAGGTCTAACCGTGCGAGAACTTTTTCCCGTATAAGGAGCACATTTTTTTCGAGTTCGTCCACTTATGCCCGCATCCCTTCCGCCATAAAAGGCTGCAGGAGCATGTGGCGGATCATATCCCCAAGCTCGTTCCATTTCCACTGCTCCACAATGCGCTCACAGCTGGACGGCATTGTCATAAGAGGGATTTCCACTCTTGTGGTCCGCTCCATAAGTGCTGCGTACCCACGCTTTGAGATTTCCTCGTTAAATTCATACTCTCTCCACTGGCACAGACCGCCATTCCGTGATAGCAGATATACATTCTGGCAGCGGTTCAGTACTTCAAAGAATCCGTTAAACCGTGATCCCATGTTCAGCAGAACCATCGTGTAATCAAGTTCCTCATCTATCATCTGCAGCAGACGCAGATACATGGCACCGTCTGCCTCACACAGACATTCCGTGTTTTCCGCCGGATAAATATAATCGGCATGGTCCATATGCCCAATGCAGGAGAGCAGGCGGCTTTTGCTGTATTTGCCGCTTTCCGCCATCGAGAGTACCTCCTCTATTCCGCCTCTTGGAACCTGCTGTAAGAGATGCATGATTCCGCTATTTTCTTGAATATCGAGAATCAGTACACGGTTCTGTTCCCCCAAAACAGAAGCCATCGTCACAAGAAACGGCAGCTGGTATTCGTTTTCCGCAAGCGAGTATACAGCAACGCATCTTGTTTTCGGCACAATCTGTCTGCCATCCGACAGCTGCCTTATTTCGCTTCCGACCTCCTGTAATATTGCATCCACAATGCCGTTTACACTCTGAAATTTCTCAATGAATCTGACCTTCTCCGTCAGATTCTCCGGTGTCTGCCGTTTTCTCCCGCAATCAATTAAGCAGACAACCGGTTCTGTTCTTCTTTGCATCAGCTGATGCGCTTCCTGCGGGCAATCTGCACAGACGATAATGTCATACCGCCCCACGTCATCCGCAATCTGCTCTGCATCCGTAAAAAGGTGAAGCTCAAACCGCTCCTTTTCCTGCAAGAGCAGATGTCCGGACAGTCTTCCACGATAATCCGCATCGCTGATACAAAGTGCTAACCTGACCTTTTGCATAGCCCCTATGCTTCCTCCCTCCTAAAATAATCCGTATTTTCCACCGATCAAGACCGCAAGCACCCCCAATAAAATTGCAAGCGAGAAGTGGATCACATGATCCTTTGTGTGTCCGGCCGGCCGGTATTCCTGCCACTTTCCTCCCATCAGTCCCCAAATATAGCTGCCACCCTCTAAAAGCCCATTGTACAACGTACCTTCTATGAGCATTTTTCCAAGGGAGATTACAGCTCCGATCACAAAGGAGAGCACGACACACCAAACAATCTGTCTGAAATTCAAAAAACCACCGATCATGGAAAATAGTTTGACATCACCCGCGCCGATTGCGCGCATGCGATAAAAAAGATAAAGTGCGATAACCGGAAAAGACATGTTCCTAAGAACGAATAATATCTGCTGTACTCCGCCCTGAGCATAGCCAAGTACAAGCGCAAGCACCATGCCTGCTGCGATCAGCCGGTTACTGATCCGATAACACAAAAAATCCAGCACTACTGCCGACATTACAAGAAGCAGCAGCACCAGCTTCGACACTTCCAAAGCGTCCAACTGCATCACCTCTTTTCGTGTTGTGAATCGAATTATAGCAACGGTGCTTTCGTTTTGTCCAGCTTTTTTTCTTCAAAAAAATTTTTTCGGAAGATTGTAACAAAATTGCACCGGAAAATTTTGTATAGAATTACAAAATCTTGCTTATAATTAGCATAAGGGAAAGAAGAAAGCAGGTGAACTTATGAAACTTTTTAGAAGTACCCCTGTTACAGATGATGGCTACGCTGCCTTGAAGGACAATCTGATACGGACCAGCGATGAACTGCGCGTCGCATATGCAAATCTTGAGAACGTTGTGGAGCCTGACCTTATTGACTATTACATCTATCAGGCAAAAGCCGTTCAGATGCGATACAAATTCTTATTGGAATGTGTAAAAAAAATCGAGGGTGTCTGACACTCATGCCAGAAACCCCCGGTTGCTATCCACATTGGACAAATTTTCATTGAGCGAGGTGCGCCCATATGTCATGCCGGCATAGACCTGCTGCGTATTGCGCATCAGCGGCTCGGAATGATCGCTCTTTGCCACCTCCTCAAAGCTTGTATACAATCGTTTCATCACGGCATCCGCTTCATCAATGCCGTCTGTTTTATTCTCATAGATTGCACGGGCCAGGCAATTCGTACAATACATATAAAGCCGATACAGATTTTGGGACAAGTCATAAGCAAAATTAAGTGAATGTATCAGCTCGGCAAGTACATTCTGTGCCTTCCGGACAGCTTCCTTGTATTCCTCATGCCGTTTCGCTTCATATGCTTTCCGCGCGTCCCTTTCATATGCAAAGTAAATATCGTATATGATCACGATCATTTCACCGCGGTTGCATTGGCTGAGCCTGCGCGTAAAATCAAGTTTCAACTCGTTCTGCATATCCGGCTCCTTACTGCAGCAGAGAAAGCACCGTCTGCGGAAGATCATTTGCCTGGGACAATACTGATACGGATGCCTGCTCAAGCACGCTTGCCTGCGTGTAGATCGTCATTTCTTCTGCCATATCCGTATCGAGCAGGGTTGAGTATGCGGATGTCATATCCTCTGTTGTCTCGGCAAGGCTGTTGGACGCATATTCCAACCGGTTCTGGAATGCACCGATGCGGGAGCGCGTCTCGTTGAGTGTCGCAATTGCCTCGTCAAGCGTTACCATTGCACGCTCCGGTCCCTTGTAGGTCGCAAGCTCTATGGTATCTAAGTAAAGACTCTCGGCAGATGTCTCCGGAATGCGGATATCCATTGTCTGGTATTCATTGGCACCAACCTGGATCGTCATGCTTCCGATATCAGTTACCTCAAGCTCAATTGTTCCGAGTCCGTCAGCGGAATCTGTTGTCGGGTCATATGAATCGTTTATCAAAAAATCCATGGAAAAACCATGAACATCCGTAACTGTAATCCGGTTTCCTGTCGCAGAAACAGTCGCTGTGGAAGAAAATCCGGCATCTGCCGCGTTGTTGTTCGGAAAACTTACCTGTGCATCTTTTCCAAATGTCCTGGCAGTATAGTTGCCGTCATCATCGACTTTTGCCCCATCCATTGCATCTACGCCAAGTGCCTTTGCAAGCTCCGGTGATACGCAAAGGTCAATCTCAGCCTGGCTGCCATAGAGCATGGAGGTAAGCGTGATGGAATCCGGTGTGGAATCATCTGTAAACTGGCATCCAGCTACCTCGGCCGCATTCCTCAGTGTCTCATAAAAAGTCTCACTTGACATATCCGCAGTTACTTCAATCGTTGTCTGGTTGATCGTGATCGTGCCTGCTACTAACGCAGATGTATCAAGCGTACATTCTGCTGCTTTCGCTACATCGGTCACGGACACATTGTAAAATCCGGTAGATACCGTGTCGCTGACCATGATGCGGCTTACGCTCTTGCTGTCGGCGTACACGCGCACATCGGACGAACCGTCAAGAAGTGCCTTGGTATTATATTCGGTATCCGCGGAGATGCGGTCCACTTCCTTGGTAAGCTGATCGATCTCATCCTGAATGATCTTGCGGTCACTTGTCGAGTTGGTTCCGTTTGCCGCCTGAACGGAAAGCTCCCTCATTCTCTGCAAAATGTTCGATACCTCGTTCAGGGCACCATCCGCGATCTGCAATGTCGATACGGCGTTGGAGGCGTTGTCCTTCGCCTGGCCAAGTCCATCGATCTGCGCTTTCATCTTATTGGAAATTGCCATTCCTGCCGGATTGTCCCCTGCAGAGTTGATCTTAAGTCCACTGGACAGACGCTCCATGGATGCGGCTAAGGAGTTCTCATTCCGGAGCAGCTGTTTATTTGTGAGAACTGCTGACATATTCTGATTAATTTTCATAGCGGTTTTTCCTTCCCAAATTCCTGTTAACCCGCATCCCTGCTTATCTGTACGACAATCCTTGTCACCTATCTTTTATATCGTCCGCTTTTGCGGATTCTTTAACCTCAATGCAAAGTATAATTTGCATTTCTGTGGGAATCGTATTATAATAGCCACGTTAAAACAGATCTATTAAAGGAGGACAATATCATGGCACAGGTTTCAAAGAGCACTATGATCGGTGAGTTACTTATGATTGATGAGAATGTTGCACCGATTCTTTTGAATATTGGTATGCACTGCCTTGGATGCCCATCTTCCCAGATGGAGACCATCGAAGAAGCTGCAATGGTACACGGTATCGATGCAGACGATCTTGTAGAAGAGATCAACACCTTCTTAGCACAGCAGGGCTAATCAATTTTTGTTTTTTATGCACGGTATCGTGCACCTATGACAAAAGCCGCCACACATTATCGTGTGACGGCTTTTTTGCTTTTCCGTTATAACTGTGCAATTGTCTGCAAGGCATTGCCCTTTACCAATAGCTTGCCATGTTCCTCAAAGAAAGCCCCGACAGCATCCGTATAGGCCTTCTGGCTTGCATACTCAGAGATGATATTGCATACCTTGTTGAACTCCTGCGGCGTATGATCACTATTGTGAAGCATCAGGTAAAAACGATTCTTCTGCACATTCTTGTACAAATCGTTCTCACCGGTATAATATCCATTCAGAACACCGGATAACCGGATGATCTGTTCCATATCGGAAAACTCATACATCTTGGTAAGATCAACCGGCTCTGCGGATACCGGAGTCTGTTGCTCTTCTTCCCCCTCAGGTGCATCCTGCTCCTTTGTCTCATCTGCCACTGCATTTTGCTTTGCCCGCTCTTTGCGGATCTTCTCAAACAGATCAAGGATGTCATCCGCGCCCTGCTTGATCGCATTATTGTCCATGCCTGCATCCTCCATGTCATAGAGGGATTCGTCCGGCTCGGAGAACTTGGAGAAACGGGTATCAAGCTCCTCCGGGTATTCAACCTTGGTAATCAATAATATAATCGATTCCGCAGAGGTTGGTATTGCCTCGACCATGAGCGGAATATCATTCACTTCAAATCCAAAATCGTGATTGGCCTGCTGTATCATGTCACGGAAAAGCAGTCTGGCTTTCTCAGATCCATATGCCAGCTCGCTGAGCCGGATCTGACGATTCTGCAGATCCTCTTTGGTAAGTGTACAACGGATCTGGTTCTCATTTACTTTTTCAATTTTCATGCAATCACATCCTTTTCTGAAAATCTTCTGGTAAATTGTAAAACCTATTATAATCAAATGATTCTACGATGTAAAGTTGTCAACACATTAAAAATTTCTAAAATTAGGTCTTGCCAAGTCAAAAAAAATATGCTATAAACATAGTCACGAGATGCGCGACCGTACAAAGGAGCGTATGAACGACAATAACCAATCTTTTTTGTCCGGCAAGTACGAGATTATCCGTACCTTGGGCAGTGGCTCTTACAGTACTGTTTATCTTGCCAGACATCATGTTCTTGAGTTGGAACAGGCAATCAAGGTCATCCCCAAGGCCACATCTGACCAGCTCTCTGTTTTAAGCGAGGCGCGGCTTTTAAAGTCTATTCATCACCCCGGTATCCCAATGATTTATGATATTGAAGAGGATGAGGATTCTTTCTATCTGATTGAAGAATACATTCAGGGGGATTCTTTAGACACGTTTCTGCTTAATCAACCAATTATTTCCGGAGATTTGTTTTTTTCATTTTGCCGGCAATTGTGCGATATATTTATCTATTTGCACACCTTTATGCCAATTCCGATTTTGTACCAGGATTTAAAACCCGAACACATTATAGTATGTGGAGATCGGCTCAAATTAATCGACTTTGGTGTATCCGGTTATCCGGCCCATCCGGAAGAACGTATCAGACATTTCGGGAATGCGCAGTTTTCCGCACCGGAGAACTTTTCCGGAGCAGATCTTTCAACTGCTGCAGATGTTTATTCCTTAGGTAAGCTTATGCAGCTTCTGAGCAAATATGTTGAACCTGCACTTCCTCGAAACATTTCCAGAATTATCCAAAAATCAATTCATCCGGACCCTGCATTTCGATATGAAACGGTGGAAATGCTTTTGTCCGTACTTGAAAAAGAATTTTTAACCATTCGTTCGCCGCATCTCGTCTCAAACATTGCAGTCGTCGGAAGTCATTCCGGCTGTGGTTGTACGCACATAGCGATATCGCTTGTGTCAGCGCTCAATCTGCTTGCACATGACAGCTTTTATCTTGAGTGCAACAACACTGACAGTCTTTTCAAGCTTTCCCTTGTCTATCCCAATATGCTGGAAAAAGATGGTTGTTTCTACCTGCGATGCTTTAAAGGATATCCAACGTATGGAGCCGGCATAGCCATTTCCTATCCCCTGAACGCTATCCGTGTAACAGATTATGGTATCAATTCTGCCGATCCGGCGATCGGGCAGGCTGACCTGATCCTGTTTGTATGTGATGGTGCTCTCTGGCGCAGGAAGGATGTCATTGAACAAAACAATTTTTTGCATACGCATAAGGATATCGTAAAAGTAATCGTAAATCACGGAGATAAGCGTTCTGCCGGAACTCTGGCAAAGGCTTTTGGGGTTCCCGTGTATCCATTTTTTCCGGATACGGATGCCTTTGGGATTACAAGAAAGAAGCTGGATTTTTTCCGCCTGCTGCTTGGACAGAAAGGACAACATCCACTATGCGCAATCATAAAAAGGCTCCGGCTTCTTCCGCATGGACGATAGGCGTCTGCGGAACAGAGCACGGAATCGGAACAACACATGTCGCACTATCACTCTCTAATTATTTATGCAGTAAGCTCCGGAGGAAAACGGCTTACGTGGAAAGAAACGGAAGCGGTCAGATTCTTGCTCTGGCCGGCTGTGCGCAACAGCCCTCATTCTGCTATATGGATATTACATGTTATCCCTGCCTGCACCGTGAGGATCTGCCGCGCGTCATGCAAAGCCGCTTTTCATACACCGTTATCGACCTTGGGGTTCTTACTTCCGAGAGCTGTTGGGATTTCTACAGGTGCGACATCAAGCTGGTTGTGGCAAGTGTCAGTCCATGGAAGGTGCACCTTTTGAAGGAAATGCAGGAAACGCTTCTATATAATATGAACACATGTCAGGATCATATGCTTTTACTGGGAAATTTAGGGATAAAAGAAACCGTAAAGCCATTTGGACAGCGTAACCGCCTTCTCGCCCTTCCCGTACCTTATCTACCAAATCCGTTTCGTTTAACTACAGCAGATTGTACCTTTTTTGAAGAAATGCTGGCAAAAACCGGAATTAATATACCATGAACCGATGTGCCGGCAATGAGGATGCAACATGAAAAATGAACCTTTGATTCAGCTGTTTATTGAATTTGCTCCACGCGAATTGTGGGGTGCCGTATTATCACTGCAGGGGAACGATGTCCCTTCTGCGGTATCGGAAAGCGAGGTGGTATATCACTTAAATAGCTTGGCATGACTTGGAAGATGTTATTACTTCATTCTTTCGGTTGTTAAAATTATCTAATGTTAAATTTAAACCACAAAATAAAATAGATTTTCTAAATTTTTATATCGGAGAAAGATTAGTGTCTTTTTTTAATATAAAAATGGAAAAGGAAAAAAGATAAAAAAGGAGCCAGGAACCGCCTGTTTTGCAGACGGTTCCGTTTTGATACATATTGAATCTTAAAATCCACAATGATATAATTCAAGAGCGAGCGGCCATTTGCAGAATGCGGATGGCACACCAGAGCACTCATTGACAAAGGGGGATTTTATCTTACATGAAGAAAAAAATAATGCCGGTTCTTATCGTTATTTTATTGATTGCAATTGTTGCCGGAGGGCTGGTTATTTCATCTTATATAAAAAAATATACACCATCCACAGAGCGTGCCGACCTGAATGATTACTTCAATACCGGCTCTGAGGATATGGTAAGTATCATCTTTAATCATGCAAAATCCGAGCAGTGCGCCAAACAGATCGATGGTCAGCTCTATCTGGATTACGGATTTGTGCATGACTATTTAAATCCCCGCTTTTATTGGGACGAAAACGAAAATATTCTGTTCTATACGACAGCGCGGGATGTGATTTCTGCCGATGCGGAATCTTCTTCCTATATGGTAACCAAGTCATCTGTTGATTTTGGAAGCACGATTGTAAAGGCAACCTCGGATTCAGCATGGGTCAATATTGATTTCGCACAGCAGTACTCCGATTTTACCTATACATATTTTGATTCCCCATCCCGCATTGTCATGTACAATAAATGGGGAACCATCAATGTCGTATCCGCTTCAAAAGACACTGTTATCCGTCAGAAAGGCGGCATTAAGAGCCCGATCCTCTGTGATCTTGCAACAAATGTCCCGGTTACTGTTCTTGATGAGGAGGAAAACTGGACAAAGGTTATGACCGATGACGGTATCATCGGCTATGTCCGCAACAAATTCTTAAATGAAAAAACAACCGATACGCTCACACATGAGTTTTCGGAGGAGACCTTCTCCCACATCAAGAAGGATTTTGAGATCTGCATGGCATGGCATCAGGTATTCAGCACCGATGCCAACTCCGATATTGCATCCATCTTAGCCTCATCAAAGGCTATCAATGTGATCTCCCCGACCTGGTTCTGTCTCAATGACAACGAGGGAAACTTATCCAATCTTGCAAGCCTTGACTATGTAAACTACTGCCACCAGCAGGGTGTTGAGGTATGGGCGCTTTTCAGCAATCTGGAGAACAAGGATGTGGATACCACCTATGTGCTGACGCACAGCTCCACCCGTCAGAATCTGGTTAATCAGATTGTGTCAATGGCTATCCAATATAATCTGGATGGAGTCAATCTGGACTTTGAGGCGATGAACGGTACCGAGGTTGGAGAAGCTTACATCCAGTTCGTCCGGGAGCTTTCCCTCAAATGTGCCAACAATGGTATCGTCCTGTCAGTTGACAACTATGTTCCAACCGATTACACCGCCTTTTATGACCGCGCGGAGCAGGCTAACTTTGCAGACTACATTGTTATCATGGGATATGATGAACATTACAGCGGTTCTGATGCCGGATCAGTCGCATCCTTAAATTGGGTAAAAGAAGGCGTGGAAAACACGTTAAAAGAAGTGCCTTCCGACCAGATTATTCTCGGAATGCCATTCTATACAAGAGTATGGTGTCTTACCCCTCGTTCCGATGACTCTGATACCGAAATGATCTACGACACAACCTCCGAAGCATACGGCATGAACGGTGCCGCAAAGCTGGTGGCTGCAAACAATGCCGAGAAGGTCTGGCTGGAAGATTGCGGACAATACTATGCCGAGTATGAGAAAAACGGTTCTATATACAAGATCTGGCTGGAGGACTCCGCTTCCCTTGATGAGCGGCTTCGTCTTCTCGACAGTTATTCACTCGCCGGAGCATCCTTCTGGAAGCTCGGCCTTGAGAGCAGCGATATCTGGGATACCGTAATCAAATACATCAACTGATTGTATGCAATACCTTATGTTTCAGTAGATACCGCCGCTTTACCCTGCGCATTCTGCAGATAATCGCAGATTCCAAAATAAATCGCACGGGCAACCCTATTCTGATACAGCTCCGTGGATAGAAGCTCTGCTTCCCGATCATTACTTAAAAACCCACATTCTACGATAACCGTAGGTGTGGGTGTTTTTTTGAGCATATAGTACTCGTTGTTTGCCTTCGTTTTTCTTGGGCTTTCCGGTTCCAAAATCTCATCCAGACTTGCCTGCACCGTTTCTGCAATCTCCTTCCCCTCCGGCGATTCCGAATAGTAAAACACCTGCGGTCCGCACACCGCGCCGTTAGAAAAGCTGTTCTGATGCACACTGACCGCCATTACCGGATCGGCCTCTTCTATCACGCGCACACGCCCGACCATGTCTTCCCGCTTCTGATTTGCTGCATTCTTGTCAGCCAGTATCTCATCCGTATCCCGTGTCATTACAACCTTATATCCTTTATTTTCAAGCATGGTTCCAAGTTTTAAGGCAATGGCCAGATTGATGTCCTTTTCCAATACTCCATTCACCCCGACTTTACCGGGATCATTTGCCCCATGTCCCGCATCGATCACAATGCAGGTCGCATTTTCTTCCTGCACAGCTTTGGCGGAAACAAAAGCTGCCCCACGCCTCGCCAGAAAAAACACCGACATGAGAAGCGTAAGGGCAACTATTTTTGGAAATATATTCTTCATGGCTCACATCCATCTTCACTCACTTGAGATTAATGTATGCAAGTACCATAGGCTTTATGTTTATAAAAACTCCTGGATTGTTTTGAGAAAACTCTCTGCAATATGGTACAGACGGCTGGTCTGCACCTCGTATTGGGATCCGGCTTTTACAGCCGTCTCCCCGCTGTTTTCTTCCGAAACAGCAGACCCGGTGTTCCGGTTGACAACCTGCCCGGTATAGTGATCCAGTGAAATATCGCTGACCTTTGCAACACGCAGATCGATCTTTTCCGCGCGCTCATCTCCAAGTGCATCCGCAAGCATCCCAAGATGGTCAGACAGCAGTTGCCTTGTCTCCTCATTGTCGGTTGCAAGCATTCCGCTGATACCATCCTCCTTCGCCTCGAAGGTCGCAGCAACTTTTCCGGTGACA
This sequence comes from Agathobacter sp., assembly GCA_050873865.1. Taxonomy (GTDB): domain Bacteria; phylum Bacillota; class Clostridia; order Lachnospirales; family Lachnospiraceae; genus Roseburia. The sequence goes on from JBNMJQ010000006.1 coordinate 51,205, forward strand.
CTTCCATGGAATAGGATATCAACCATACCCTTTTCCTTGGTTCCGCGCACGATCTTGAGCGATACTCCCGTAACACCTTCACCGGTCTGTATCGGGATCATGTAATTTTCTTCCTGGGCCTGCTTTGCACAGATTCCAAGCTGTGTATTCATCAGGCGAAGCGCACGGATATCGATACTGCCCATGTGGTCATCTTCTATGATCATGGTATCCATGACATGCTCCGCAACATCTGCAAGCGCCTCCTGCGCGTCCGCCATCTCTGCCGGAGACTTTACGCTCTCCCCGAACCGCTCAAGGATCAGTTCTTTCATCTGCGCGATCTGCTCCATTGACTGTGCAGTTGCTCCCTTTGCGTTCCACAGCGTATCGAACATCTTGTTGCGGTCGCTTAACATCTGCTGCACCGCAAGTACGTTGTTGACCGTGTTCGGAAGCTGCGCCTTATCCAGAAAATCATAGATTTCCTGCTCGGCCGCAGCCGCATCCTTTACCTGTTCCATCTGGTCCTGCAGATACTGCTGCTCTATTGCAGCCTCCTCCTGTGCCGTCTCGGAATTTGCCTGTGCAACCACTTCCTTCACCTGCTCCGGCGTCATGTTCTCATAGTCTGTCGCCGCGAGTGCCTGTGCCGCCTGCGGTGTAAGTTCCTCCGCCGCATCATGCAGGCAATTCGTGTGATAGGCTGTCATGATCTGTTCATCAATCCGCTCGTTTTTTGCAACGTTATCCACACCGGCAAATTGATCATCCACCTGATAGTCCATAGAACCCTTGTTTCCCGTGCGCACTGCGGTAAGCAGCGAGCGCATGGTAATTGGAGTTCCCTGCTGCATCAGCGATCCGATTGCAGCCCCATCCGTCTTTTCCACCTGTGCGATCAGGCGGTAGATTCCGATGTAGGAGCTTCGTTCCTTCTCGGAAATATCGTTGTTCTGCTCTAATTTCCACAGATATTTCTGGTAGCGCTCAGTGTCCTCGTCGCCAAGCTCACCTTTTACATCCGCTGCCGTCCGGTTGAGCGTGTCCATATCCATATCAAGCGGATTGATCCCTTTCCGGATCATCTCCACCACCACCTTTGGAGTCAGGCTTGTAAATGCGCGGTTGACCGCTTCATCCTTCGCCTTGACGAGTGCGATATTCTCCAGCGTAAGCTCAGTATTGTTGTATGCTAAGATACGCACTGCCCTGCGGTTCGCCTCGCTTGTGTCAAGTCCGAGGTCTTTTAATATATCATCCACATTGGCAAACGCTTTCTGTATGGAGTCTCCCATATCCTTGCGCGGGGCTGTCATGAGTGTCTCGTAACTCTCATTTGCCTTATCAAATTTGTCCTTTTGCTCCATCCCCGCTTCGTGCAGGCTGTTAAGCGTGTCCACCGTCCTCGGCCGGATCACATATGCCGGAGCTGTTTTCAAATCATCTAAGACCTGACAGGTTTCCTTAAAGACAGCAACATTCTCTTCGCTATCTATGCCTTCACTCTCCAAAAGCTTCCGGTAATAGCTGTCCTCCTGTCCTCTGAGGTCATCCACAAGCTCCACAAGCGGCTTGGTGTCAATGGAAATGCCCTTTTTCAAAAGTGCATAGTTTGCTTCCGAGGTCATTGCCAGACGAGTCTCCTCAAGCTGACGCTTTGCAGTCAGAAAGGCAAGTCCCTGCTCTGAGAGGATCTGCTTTGCATTTTCCGTTATCTCAGAATTACGTCCGCCTGCGGCAGCGCCATTTCCTACTGATCCGCTTTTTCTTGCATTCTCAGCAGCCTTTAAGTTTTCTATTGTAAGCGGCTGTTCCTTCGCAAGCACGTATGCGACATCCTCATCGGTCGCCTCGTCCACGATCTGCATGCTCTCCTGCGCGCGGTCGCTTAATGACCAGCCATCGGCAAGCATCGCATCCATCGGGCGTGCGCCCTCTGCTATGGCGGCGCACATTTTCTGATAGATTGCATCATCCACGCCATTTTCCTTCCATCCTGCAATCTGGTCAGAAACAGCCCGTAAATCCTGTAAATATGCAAGGTTATCCGCGGTCAGCGGCAACCCCTGCCCGAGCAAAAAGCGGCTGTCCTGCAAGGTCTGCTCATTTACCTCCAGGCCGGCGCTTTGGATGATCTGCGCGATCTGATCCTGCAGCTGGGCGAAATCTGCATCACTCATGGCCGCAGCCCCGGTGCGGCTCTCACTGATGCTGTATTCGGCGCGGTAGATATTGGCGATCGTTGGCGGCAACGCATTTTTGATCAGATAGGTAATGGCATCTGCACCTAATGGCGCAAGCAGCCCTGCCTTCTCCCCCGCGTCTGCCATATCATTTATGTTCTGTGCAGTCTGCGGAAGATCCTGCGACATCAGCTGTGCCGCAATCTGCTGCGCTACTTCCACGCTTCCGGTGATCTCGGCAAGCTGCTCCTCGGATAGGGTGTCCCCATACGCCGAGATATCCACCCCAGCCTTGGCGAGTGCTGCCTTGATCTTGTCTGTGACCGTGATGATTGTCTTTGTATCCGTATCTGTGACCGGATATCCATCTTCCTGCATCTGCTTTAAGTCTGCTTCCGAGGTCGTGTTCGCAACTACTGCCATCTCGTTGCTCCGCTCCGCTGCAGAGGTATCATCTGCTGTCAGCGTATCAGCCACGGTTTTTTCATGTTCGGTGGTCGGACGCGAATAGGTAGTCTGTGACATATCTACACTCTCTGCCGCGTGGATGCTTGTCTCATCATCTTTTTTCGCTGCGCCCGCCACATGGACTCCGCTGCTCTTACCGGCTCCCTGTGCTATGTAATTCTCGATTCCTTTGGCATTTTCCTGTGTATTGTGACTATATGATAAACTGTCCAAAAGCTTTGTCTGATCTACCTGCATCCCGCACCTCATTTCTATGTGACGGCCCGGCATCCTGCTCCTGCTCAATGACCGAATCGTTACTCTATGGAATATATCGGCTGGTTTGGCGCATAAATTAAGTTCCGGGAGCATCCATGTTAAATAGAAAATACGACGGCTCTACCCCTATGCTTCTTTTCTTACTATAAGGGGTAGATTTTTTCCCGGAATTTTCTTGCCTGTGTCTACCCCCTGGGATATATTTAACGTAGATGAGGTAGAGAGCCTAGCATTTACGTTGTGTTTATTTATGCTGAATTTGTTTAAGATACGTCTGCTCAGGTTGCGTTTGCTTAGGTTGAGCTTGTTTATGTTGCGTCTGCTCAGATTGCGTTTGCTTATGCCGTGTTGATCCGGGCAATTTGAGCACGGATAAATTGATTTAAGGGGAATCCCGTTTTTAAGAATGGAGGGAATGATCATGAAAAAAAGTGTATCAAAGAAAAAGCCGATTTTTGCGGTGGTTATCACGATTCTGATAATCGTGTCCGCTGCTGTTCTGTATCAGTTTAACTATATTCCTCACCGCAAATACTCCGGCGAGCATTTTGGGATCGCACGGTATGTCAGCGATACGGATAAGGACGGGGACGGGATTGACGACCAGACTGATATCCTGAATTCGGTGCGTGCCTATCTGGACACAAAGCCGAAATACAAGAGCAGGTATTATACATCCGGTTATCCGGATGATGAGTATGGTGTCTGTACGGATGTGGTGGCATTCGGGCTGCTTGGTGCCGGATATGATCTTCAGGAACTCATGAATGCGGATATTACGCAGTCGCCGGAAGATTACGGAATTGAAAAACCGGATAAGAATATTGACTTCCGCCGTGTAGTCAACATGGCGGTCTATTTTAAAAAGTATGCGGTTTCGCTGACCACCGATACCAGCGATATTGCGCAATGGCAGGGCGGCGATATCGTCATATGGAAGCATCATGTGGGAGTGGTTTCTGATATGCGTAACTCCAAGGGAGTGCCCTTTGTATTGCACAACGGTTCCCCATATCAGGCGGGATATGAGCAGGATGTATTAGAAAATTATGGAGAGATTCTTGGACATTACAGAATCTCTCCATGTGCAGTTCTGCCTAAGCACTCCTTGAGTGCATTTATCAGCTTTGCCTGATCAAGTGGCTTCGTGAGGTGGCGGTTCATGCCGGAAATGCGGCTGTTGATAATGTCCTCCGCAAATGCATTCGCGCTCATGGCAATGATTGGTATGGTAGCAGAGTCCGGCCGTTTCATGGATCGGATCTTTCTAGTTGCATCCCATCCATTTAAGTTCGGCATCATAATGTCCATGTAGATTGCATCATAGTAGTATGGTTCGGATTCCTCAAAACGCTTTACCGCCTCCGCGCCATCTAAAGCACACTCCACACACATTCCATTATCTTCCAGCATAAATTTGGCAAGTTCCATGTTCAGCGGATTGTCCTCTGCGATAAGCACGCGCAATCCTTCCACGGACACTTCCCTGTAATTGACCGTCTCCGCGATCTCGTCAGCCACACCAACCTTAAGCTGAACCGTCAGGATTACCGTTGTACCAATACCCTTTTTACTTTTTATATCAATCGAGCCGCCCATGCGGTCGATGATCTTCTTTGCGATAGCAAGACCAAGCCCGGTTCCCTCGTAGTTGGTTCTGCTCGTCTGGTTCTCCTGTGAAAACATGTCAAATGCATGCTCGATAAAGTCTTCGTTCATCCCGACTCCATTGTCCGAGCATCCAAATTCATATTCCACCATCCCGTTATTTACGGACTTTTCATTACACCAGACGTGTATGCTGCCACCCGGATTGGTAAACTTGACCGCGTTGTTGGAAATGATGGTCAGCAAACGCTCTAAGTACACCGGATTGCCAATCAGGAATCTGTGTTTTATCTCGGATCTGTCCCAATCTACCACATAATCGACCTTTTTGTCCGCCGCCTGCGTCTGTTTCTCGGTATTGGTCCTATTTAACAGATCTGTCAGGTCAAATGGGATGTCCTTCGTAATAACATCACCGGATTCAAGCTTGCTCATATCCAAGATATCATTGACCAGCGAAACAAGATATCTGGAGGAATTCAGGATCTGATCCCTGCATTTCTGCTGCATCTTAAGATCATCCGGATAATGATTTGCCACCTCGAGCGTGCCAATGATTCCATTTATCGGAGTTCGGATGTCATGGCTCATATTCGATAGGAACCGGGTCTTAAGCGCAGCATCCTTCTTCGCTTCGTCAACCTCATATAAGAGAGACTGCTCGCGCCGCTTTGTGTCACTGATGCTTCGGATAACACAGAGCACATGTGTCAGCCGGCCGTTCTCATCCCGCTTCTTCTCAACAAAACGAAGCCTGTGCCAGTTGCCGTCCTTCATGCGGTACTCCAGAACAATGGTCTCTTCATCCTTCATACGATCCGGCAGAGTGGACAGATCTACGAACTTAAAGAATGCTTCCTGATACTCCTCCGCGACAACCGCCCTGCAGACCTTTTTATTATTCTCGGATAATTTTCCTGATTTTATAAATTCCAGATGTTCCTCATCCCGGTTCGATATTTCTTCAAAATAATCTGCCTGTATATCAATTCTCGAAACATACTGATAGGTCTTTGCAATAGCGGAAATGATCTCGTTGTTCAGCCGGGTCTCATCCAATGCCTTTTTGAGCTTTTCCTGAATCGCCTTCTCCTTGTAAAGGATACTGTCAACGTTCCGGAATCCCAGGAAAATGTCAAAATTCTCCTCATCCACCTGCCCTTTTACCGCGTACGCTTCAAAATAGCTGTATTTGCCATCTTTTGATACACTCTGGTAGTGGTAGTTGATCCGTTCTTCCCGCTGCAGCTTCTTCTTCATGTTCTCACAGGAGAGCCAGTCTAAAAACTCCTCCCGGTCTTCGTCCAATATAAAAGAATCCGCATATTGCAAAGCATACTCGTCAAAGGTTGCAAACACATGGGTATTGTCTCCCACGAGCTTTTTTGCATTGGTGTTGTCCGCAAGACGCAAAATCTGATATTTCCCGGAATTGAGTTCGATCCGGTAGATGGAAACATACTCCGGTGACAGTTTATCAAGGACATACCTGCGCCTTTTAAGCTGCTCCTCCTCCTCTTCGTCCGGGGTTTTTATTTTTGCAGCCTGCTGGATCATGCAGGAGCAAAAGCCTCGTTTCCCGGTCGGCATGATCGCGACATGATAATTCACCTCTCCGATCATAGATATCATCTCACAGGGTTTGTTCTCGTATGCCGCCTGATAATATACTCGCAGCCATTTCTCATCTGCCTTCGGAAACAGGCTCAGGAATGAATGGTCGAGCATTGCTTCCATCCGGAATTCCTTTATGTCTGCAAATGCCTGATTGCAGTAACGGTATATCCAATCCACCGGCTGTCCGTTGCTGTCAAGCACCAGCTCCACTACCGTATACGCGATAGTGCTGTAATCAAATATATTCAGATTCAATTGTTCACTGTTTGAAGGCATATCAAACATTCCTCCTGCGTTAAAAAACAAAGAGTCACCTTGTGGCTCTTTGCGCGCCCGTGTGGGCACGTAAGTGCATCTTCAACTCCACACGGGTCGCATCCCTGCGGAGCATTTTTACTTTAAAGGAAAAGAAATTTCCTATAAAGTAAAAAAACGCCTGTAAAAGGCAAGCTTAAACAGGCGGTTCTGGCAGAATACTCCCTTAAAAATAAGGAATTTCCATGATTGCAACCGGCTGTCATAGCCTGTCCTATTTACTTCTTTCAGACCTTAGACCCATCTGGCTTTGTGTCCCCGTTTTTCAGCGGGTTTACTAAATATTTGATTGATGTAATGATTATACTCGCGCGGTTTTGTGGTGTCAATAATGAAAAATCACTTCATTTGCTGAATGCGCTCGTTCATCCTCTCCGCCTCTTTTCGGTAATAGCACATGAAAAGTGCCCGAAGGATAAACGCCACTCCAATCTGAATTGCCGCGATCATAATTCCTTGGAAAACAGATCTGGCACCACCCAACCAGCCGACGGCATAAGCAACGATCGTGTATACCACGCACCCGATTCCCATGTGGATCAGTACCCGGATCGGCATTGGCAGATTGTCTTTTTTGTATACGACAGATGGGAGTCCAAATCCCAAGCCAACCACAATACAGCCTGCGACCATTTTCGTAAACCGGTAATTATCCAAACTGAAATTCCCACCGTATGCAATATCAAAAACAATTCCTGTCAGGCAAAAGATCGCCAGTGCACCTCCGATACTCATAACCGTAGCGCTGATCATATTTTTCGTTATCTCTTTCATTGTTCCTCTCCTCCTATAAGCCAAGATATTTTTTGAATTGTGGCAGATACCTTCTTGACACATAATCCTTGCATCCATTCTTTAATTTCAAAAGAAGGGTTCCACTAAATCCGCTCTCAACACTATCCATATAAGATAAGTTTACCAATGTGGATTTTGATATCTGCATAAACTGCTTCCCCAACTGCTGTCCCAATTCATAGAGCCGCTTTCTTGATCGGTAACTTCGGTCTTTTCCGTAAATGACCGTATCCCCCTTCTCCACCCTGACCATGTATATTTCCTTTGGTAGCAAAATGATGATATCCTTTTCATCCTGCAGGGCTGTGACCGGACTTTCGTTTAAGCTGAATCCATCAATCACACGCTGGATCTCATCTGTCATCCTGTCCGTATAAATAATGGCGTATGGTTCTTTGTATTCCATCGAAAGCTCTACGCTTACTTTCATGTTTGATTCTCCTTTCGCTTCGTTGAGGACATCATACAATATCTTAAACGCCTTGTCCCACATTTCGAGATAAGTGGCAAAAAACAGAAGGTAAACTGCAACACCCCGGAGCTAACGCTCCGGGGTGTAATAATTTTATGCGCGGTAACTAACGGAAGATAGTTGCTCGTAACTCTCCTGTCCTTCCTGTGACTGGGTGAGCTTGTCCGTATATGTGGTCGTCGTGTATTCACTCAGCCGCTTTTCCACGTTGCCTGCTTATCTTTAGTTTTTTATATATCTTTGATTTCTGCTGTTCGGTTTATCCGGCAGGGTCATTCGTATCAATCCCGATTCTATTGCCGGATGAATATAATTTTTTCGCAAAGTCTCTTTCGACTTCAATCCCAATGCGCTCATAAGCTCATTTGAAGTATATGGCACATCATACTCCATAATCTCCAACAGCCGCTTTACATACGATGATATATCGGAACCAGTCTTTTTTATTTGCAAAATAACCTCGTCTAATATCTGGTCAATCATATTCAACATAAATTCTATAAAAACATCAGAATTTCCATTTACATGGCACTTTGCTATTGCATCATAATATTTCGTTTGGAATCTTTCGATCTGGCTCTCAAGTGGAATATACTCAAAAATACTCCGCCAACGGTACAAAATTACAGTATGCCACAGTCTTGCCATTCTTCCATTTCCATCTGCAAAGGGGTGAATGAATACAAACTCATAATGAAATACGGCTGACATTATAAGAGGGTGTACTTTTCCTTCATTTCTCTTAACCCAGGATAACAGATCCTTCATCAAGCCATTTACCAAATGTGGTGGCGGTGCGACAAATATGCATTGCTCTCCCGAAAAAACACCTTCCTCGCCTTTACGAAATTCTCCTGACTCGCTCACAATCCGGTTAGTCATTATCGCATGGACTTTTTTAAGTTGGGAAATGCTGGTGGGGTCTATTTCAGGTATCTTTTCATAAGCAGCGTATGCATTTTTTACTTCCTGTATCTCTTTTTGGTCACCCAAAACGAACTGACCATTGATAACATCCCTTACCTCTGACAGAGACAGCGAATTTGCTTCGATCTTCAGAGAAGAATGGATCGACTTAATACGGTTATTTCTTCTCAAATGCGGTCTGGCTTCCAATTCCTTATAACTACTTATCCTGCCAACCTTTTCGGATATGTCAGCAACAAGCTCAAGCATCTCATTTGAAATTGTATATGGCGGCTCATATCTGCTCATTTATACCACTCCATCTTGCTTATTATCTTGCTTATTATCTTACCCAAATTTCCATATAATATCAATATTTTTATCCGTCATAAATTAGATTTATGTTCGTAAGTTGTTCGTTATTTAGGTCTTGCCGGGTGCATACCGTGATCGGAAGAATCGTTCCGTCCTTTGCAGGATACCGGATGGTAACGACGCTTTCGTTTTCACCTTGATTCTACGTTTCCGAGGGTGAGAATACCACCCAAAAGGCTTGGAATCTCTCTCGTATTCCGGGAATTACATATAAACAGCAAATCCGCACCGCCCGATCAGGCATCTTTTAGAAATTCTGTATGATATATTACTTCCTTTCCAAGACTTTTTGCAAACGCAATCTCCTTCTTCACCTGCTCGCCAATATAGTCGTGAAGATCAACCACATAAATCGCATCTGCAAGTTCTATCTTTTTTAAATGTGCCGAATTTAGAGCATTTATATCCTCTTCGCCAAGCTCCAATTTATCTTCATTATAAACACATTGCAGCACACACATATCATGCTTTGCCTCCAAATCAAACGCAATTCGTTTCATTTCTTCCGCAAATTTCATGCTTCCGCAGATTGTAACTATTTTCAAAATCATTGCCTCCGTATGGTTTTATTTATGCCTGTATTTATTCAGTACCGTGTCCGGAATATGGCAGTAGCTGCAATCCTCCGGGAATCGCTCCAGATGGTGCTGATGCTCCTCGGCGCTTCTGACATAATTGGTTAATGGCAGCACCTCTACGACGATTTTATCCCGATCTTCCCGCTGCTCAATAAAATTTCTGGCTTCTTCAAGATGCGCCGTAGATGTACTGTATATTCCGGTTCTATACTTTTTCCCGACATCAACGCCTTGCTTGTTAAGGCTGTACGGATCAATTATTTCAAAGAGATGCCCCATAAGGTCTGTGATCGTGGTTGCCGTTTCATCAAAAGTAACCTTCACACATTCTGCGTATCCGTCATACTCACCGTCCAGAGAGTTTGTTTTTCCGTTGGCTCTTCCTGCCTCTGTCATCTGAACGCCCGGCAGGCTATCAAAAAAGTGCTGCACGCCCCACAGGCAGCCACCGGCTATGTATACTGTTTCCATGTTTTTCTATCCTCGTCTCCGTTAAAATATCTGGCTTATGATGTGTCGCATTTCTATAAATCAGATTTATAATACCAACCTCATGTATACAAGCTCCTGCGCACCGGAATACTTCGAGATAAACCCGAGTGGGTTGCGCCCATATTCCACAAACCCAATATTTTTGTACATGCTGACTGCTCTCTCGTTGTCTGCGACAACCTCCAGCTCTAATTGCTTGTAGCCTGCATTTTTGGCGCATTGCACGCAGGCGTTCATGATCTTTTTGCCGATGCCAAGTCCCCAATATGCTTTTACGACATCAACGCCAAATTCCGCGCGGTGTCTGACTTTGTACTTATTGCCAACGGCAGAAACGCTCGCCGTCGCAACAATTTTGTCGTTTATGACAGCTAACAGCATTACTTCGTTATCGCTCTCGGCTACTTTCCGGAGATATTCGCTCTCGCTTTTTGCATCAAATTTGTGCTCGTCCGGATAGGAACGCAGATAATCCGACTCGCTGTGTGTCACCACGAACAGCTCCGACATTGCAGGGCCATCTTCATAAACGGCATTTCGTATTATGCAGTCTTGTCCATTTTTCAGGACTACTTTTTCTTTATATTGCATTTTGTTCTCCCAATCAGTTATTATCGGTTTCCTCAAATATTGGATATTTTTTCTTATCAGCTTCCGTGATCTTGCGTATCACCTTGCAAGGATTGCCAGCGGCAATTACACCGTCAGGGATATCTTTATTCACAACACTGCCCGCTCCGATAATTGTGTTACTGCCAATCGTCACTCCCGGCAGCACAGACACGTTTGTTCCGATCCAGACGCTATCACCTACCGTAATCGGTAAAGCAATCTCTAATCCACGGTTTCTCTGCTCGCTGTCGATTGCATGTCCAGCCGTAGAAAAGACACAATTCGGTGCAATAAATACATTGTCCCCGAATGTAACTTTTGCTCCATCAAGTATCGTAACATTATGATTTGTGTAAAAATTTTTACCAATAGAAATGTTAAATCCGTAATCACAATAAAACGGCGCCGTGATCACAGGATTTTCTTTCACGCTCCCGATGATCTGTTTCAGCAATTCTTCCTGCTTTTTTGTGTCGGATGGTCTGCACTGATTGAAATCGTAGCACAAATCAGCACAGCGCGTCCGCGCTTCTACAATCTCCTTATCATAATTTGCATCATATAAATAACCTTTTTGTGCCTTTTCCCATTCCGTCATATGCGTTCCTCCTTAAAATTTCCGTTTCCATACCATCGCATAATCTTTTTCACCAGTAGCCTCATCCAATCCTTCACTTTGGATTTCAAAGCCTTCTCTCTGATAAAAATTTATCGCGCGGATGTTCTTCTGGTACACATTTAAACACAGTTCTGCTCTTTTGTCTTTTGCGAAATCAAGCAGGCGTTTTCCTATGCCCTGCGACTGCTTTTCTTCGGAAACAAAAATGCCTTCTATGTACTCCTCGCTTAGCCCTATAAAGCCATATATCTTCTGCCCCCGCTCAAACACATAAACCTCTGCCTGCGGCAGCATTTCTTTTACCGCGTCGTAATTACTTTGCCAATATTTGGCGGGAATAAAATGATGTGCTTTCCGATTCGCGTCCAGCCATATATCCGCAATTCTATCAACATCTGCTTTCTGCATTGCTCTGATCATAATGTCTGTTCTCCTATCTGTGATAATCGCATTTCTGGCACTGTACCATCTCATTTTCGCCGTCTTCCTTATAAAAGACATCTGACCACTGGCAGATGCTCTGCAAAATAGGAACAACGGATTTTCCCTTCTGTGTCAGGGAATATTCCACTTTCGGCGGAATCTCATCATACGACTTCCGGGCAATGATCCCATCCTCTATCAGATCTTTTAAGGTTGCAGCCAGAACCGCATCTGTAATGTTATACATTTCCTTCCGGATCTCACTGTAACGCAGCCTTTCATTTGCCGACAGCACACATATGATACGGGATTTCCATTTGCCGCCAAATATTGTAAGCCCGTATTCAAGCGGGCATCGTATATCGTCATCTAATTTTTTCTTATATTTTGCCATATAAAAATCACCTTCAAGCGTTATTATATCATTATAGCCTGAAGGTGATCTATTTTAAAGTTACTATGTAATTTATTAGTAATTTCTTCTATGTCTGATCCGCTGCCTTAGATTTCTTTCTTATTGTCTGCGCCCGGTGTTGTTACGATTACCTTGGAAGGTGTGATAACAAGCGCTCCCTTTGCAGTCGCTGCACCGTTGAACATCTTTTCAACCATAGCCTTAAATGTGTTTACCAAGTCTCCCTCGGTCACATACTCGGCGGTTCCCTTGATCTGATACCCTTCCAAACTCTGTGCATCATATACAGAAATTGCAATCTTTCCGCCATTTGCTTTGATGTTGTTTAAGGTGGTCTCAAGGAAAACATCTCCTACAACCAGCCTGCCATCATCCGTAACATCCTTAAACGCAACCGGAACTACATTCGGCTCCCCATTTGCGCAGGTTGCAAGATCCCACATACCGTTCTTTAATACTCTGATTACTGATTCATTTAACATTGCATATTCCTCCTGTTTCATATCTGTATGTATCAGTTACTTTATGCGTTTATGTTAATGAATCTGCTATTGTTTTGGAAGATATTAGCAAATTTATAAGTCACTCTTAAATTTCATAGTTCAATCAGCTAATTTTCTTCTGTAATACCGGCAGAATAATGTTCCCGTCGTACAGACTGCCACAAAATCCGCGATTGGCTCCGCCAGAAACACTCCGATTGTTGGATCAGGAACGATATGCGGCAAAAGAAAAATTAGCGGAATAAGTAAAATGATTTTTCTCCATATAGTCAGGAAAATGGCTGTTTTTGCCTGATCAAGTGCCACAAAGCTATACTGACACGCAACCTGTATTCCATAAATGCAAAGCAGACAAAGATATGTCCGAAGCGGCGTTACCGAATACGCTCTAAGCTCTGTGCTATTTGTAAATATCCCGATAATACTTTCCGGAAAAGCCATACACACCGCCCAGATGATGCAGCTTCCTGCAATACATGCAAGTAAAAGATAATGAAATGTTTTCCTGACACGTTCCATAAGTCCGGCTCCAAGATTATAGCTTAGAATCGGCTGTGCCCCCTGCACCAGTCCCGGCAGTAAAAGCATAACAAACTGCATAACAGAATTTAATATGCTCGTCGATGCAACTGCCGGAACCGCCATCCTAATGAACAACTGCCCCACAGGCATCGATTCAAGAATATTTGAATCCCTATTATCTTTTTCCATGATCTCGCCACCTCTTTGCATATCCCATTATAGTAAAGTGCAATAGCGACTTGAAGTTACTATGAAATTTATTAGCGCCTTAATGCTTACCAGATTTTCATTATGTGCTGCATTATAAGACTTACAACTGTAATTCCACACCAGCATGATGCCCCAACAATAATAGGCTTTCCTCCGGTTCTGATAAGCTGTATTACATTACTGTTTAGTCCGATTGCCGCCATAGCCATAATGATCATGAATTTTGATAATTCCTTGACCGGCTCGAATACAGCCGCATCAACTCCTATATGTACGCAGATTGTCGTGATGACTGCTGCAAGCACGAAATAGAGTATGAACATCGGAAATGCCCGCTTCAGGCTGAAGCTACTGGTCTGTTTTCCTTCTTTTGCGCTCTTTCGGGCACGCATCAATGACAGCCCCAGTGTGATTGGTATGATAGCAAGTGTCCTTGTAAGTTTTACCGTTACTGCCTTATTCAGCGTCTCACTTCCAAGGTTCCACATGCTGTCCCATGTCGATGCGGCCGCTGTTACAGATGATGTGTCATTGATTGCCGTTCCCGCAAAAATGCCAAAAGCATCTCCATGCATCGTGTCAAACCCAATTACTTTTCCAAAAATCGGGAAGAAGATAGCTGCCAGCACATTGAAAAAGAATATCACCGCTATCGACTGTGCGATTTCATCATCGTCCGCATCAATGACAGGTGCGGTCGCCGCAATCGCAGATCCGCCGCAGATAGATGACCCGACACCTACAAGAATGGACGTATTGGCAGGCACTTTGAGGGTCTTGTGTAATATCCATGCGATTATGAGAGATGTTGTAATCGTGCAGATGATAATCGGAAGCGACTGCTTTCCCGTCTGAAAGATCACTCCAAGATTCATGCCAAACCCGAGCAAAACAACCGCGGTCTGAAGAATTGTCTTTGATGTCCACTTGATTCCTGCTTCCGCTCTCCCTTTATCGTTCCACACCATAGTAATGACCATCCCTGCAATAATTGCTATTACCGCGCCTCCTATTACCGGAAACATTTTTCCGAGCAGCCATGATGGGACAGCTATTACAAGACAGATCAGAATGCCTCTCCAATTTCTTTTCATAAAATTCATTTGCTTGTTACCTCGCTTTCTTTTTATGTACGAAATTGTATCATTGGACAATAATAAGGTAAAATTATATAATTCTATTGAACAATAATTATTTTTTATTATTAAGGGGGATTTATGCTCGATTTTAGAACAGAAACATTTCTTACTGTCTGCCAGACAATGAACTTTACTGCTGCCGCAAAGCAATTAAACGTTACGCAGCCCGCCGTTTCCCAGCATATTCATTTTTTAGAGGAGCAGTACAACACTTCTCTCTTTATATACCGGAACAAGCAGCTTTTCCTTACCCATTCCGGCGAAATACTCCGCAAGCATCTGCTGACTATGAAAAATGATGAAAAGGCTATCATGGAAGAGTTAAAGAGCAGATTTTCCGGAATAGCGACGCTTTCCATCGGTGTTACCATGACGATAGGCGAGTATGCAATCGTAGATAAACTCGCTTGTTTTCTGATACACCACCCCGAGATAAATATCCATCTCCACTATGGCAATACTTCCCAGCTGCTGAATCTGCTCGATAACGGACAGATCAGTATGGCTATCGTTGAAGGAAATTATCCGAAAGAGAATTATTCTCATAAAAAATACAGCACAGAGGACTATATAGCCGTCTGTGCTGCAGCACATGATTTTATGACAGACCATCCCCATACCATACATGATCTGGTGTGCGAGCGTCTTCTTGTGCGTGAAGAAGGGTCCGGTACGAGAAATATCCTGGAACAGAGCCTGACTGCCCGTGGCTTGCGTATCTCTGATTTTATCCACTATACCGAAGTCGAAAACATGCATACCATCATTGGTCTGTTAAAGAAGGACTGTGGAATATCTTTTCTGTATAAAATTGCCGTGGAAGATGAATTGCGAGCGGGAATATTAAAGGAAATCCCTCTGGACGATTTCCGGATGCAGCATGACTTCGATGTTATCTGGGAAAAGCACAGCATCTATACTGACAAATATCTTGCTATCTGTGAAGAAATTATTTAGATCATCCATGCTGCCTGGCGCAACCCTCTTACAGCCACCACTCCGGTGTAAGCTCACCGAGCGTTACAACACGCTTGTTTTCGTAATCCATCATGATCTCGATATTGCGGTAATCCTCCGGCATCAGCTGTGTCATAAATTCGCGGCACGCTCCACATGGCGGGATCGCTTTTCCATCACTGTCAATCGCAATAACCCGTTTAATGGCATCTTCACCATTTGTGATCATGTTAAAAATCGCATTCCGCTCGGCGCATACACCCAGTGTACACGCGGTGTCGACGCAGACTCCAACATAGATATTTCCGGATATCGATTCCACTGCTGCTGCAACACCGCCTGCTTCAATTATTTTTGAAACATCCCGCGGTCTCAAAACCTTTTTGGCTGCGTTATATAATTCATTCCATTTTTCGTTCATTCTTAAATACCTCCCTGAAAAATCTCTTATAGTTTTTCCTATAATGCGAACAAAAACAGCGTCCAATTGGGGGATTATGAGATGCCCCGATTGACGCTGCTTTTATTTACACCTTGCCGGCCTTATTCCTGCCGGCTCTGCATTTTGATTATTCTGTGATCTGCTCACTCAACAGCTATATATTCTGCCACACGGTTGCTTAAAGTTTTATTTAAAACTTAAATACCGCTACGCCATATGCCGGAAGCGGATATGCAAAAGAGTACTCCCTGCCATCACAAGGGCTCTTTTCTGCCTTGTAGCTTGTCGGACGGTCTTCATCCGCGCCGCCGAACTTCTTGTCCTCGCTGTTTAAGATCAGCTTATAGCTCTTTTTCTTCGGAACGCCGACACGATACTCTAAGCGCTCCACCGGGGTAAAGTTGATCACGAACAACAGATTGTTCTGACCATCCTTGCTCTTTCTTACGAAGCTGAAAATACTTCTGTCGCAGTCGTCAGCGTTGATCCACTCAAATCCTGCCCAGCTGGTATCCTGCTCATACATACATGGATTGTTCCTGTAGATATGCAGCAGCTCCTTCACCCAATCCTGGATCTTCTTGTGATTCGGGTTCTCAAGGAGATACCAATCCAGCTCTCTTGCCTCGCTCCACTCCTGCGCCTGCGCGAATTCCTGTCCCATGAACAGAAGCTTCTTTCCGGAATGCCCCATCATGAAAGCGTATCCTGCCATCAGGTTCTTGAACTTATCTCCTTCAAGTCCCGGCATCTTGTTAAGCATAGAGCACTTTAGGTGGACGACCTCATCATGGGAAAGTACCAGGATATACTTCTCGCTCTCATTGTAGCTCATTGCAAAAGTCATCTTGTTGTGGTTATTCTTGCGGAAATACGGATCAAGCTTCATGTAATCCAAAAAGTCATGCATCCAGCCCATATTCCACTTGTATGAGAAGTTCAGTCCATCCTCCTCAACCTTGCCGGTTACCTTCGGCCATGCGGTCGATTCCTCCGCGATCATGACAACGCCCGGATTTCTTCCGAGGATCAGTGTATTGATATGCTTGAAGAACTCGATTGCCTCAAGATTCTTGTTGCCACCGTATATATTCGGAATCCACTGTCCGTTCTCCTTGCCGTAGTCCAGATAGAGCATAGATGCAACTGCATCCACACGAAGTCCGTCGATATGGTAATTCTCAACCCACATCAGGGCGCTTCCGATCAGGAAATTCTTAACCTCTGTGCGAGAGTAATCGAAAATCTTCGTACCCCAGTCCGGATGCTCTCCCTTGCGTGGATCGGCATACTCAAAAAGCGCCGTGCCGTCAAACTCCGCAAGTCCGTGTGCGTCCTTCGGGAAATGTGCTGGAACCCAGTCCAGAATTACGCCGATCTTGTTCCTATGGCATTCATTTACAAAGTAAGCAAAATCCTTCGGTGTTCCGTAGCGGGAAGTCGGTGCATAGTATCCGGTAACCTGATATCCCCAGGAACCATCAAACGGATACTCGGAAATTCCCATGAGTTCGATGTGCGTATAGCCCATCTCCTTTACATAGGAGATCAGCGATTTTGCCAGCTCGCGATATGTATAGAAGCCTTCATCATCACGGCCCGGATGGCGCATCCATGATCCCGGGTGAACCTCATAGATTGACATCGGCTGTGCGTATATATCTTCCTTTGCAGCCTCCGCACGTGACTTCAGCCATACAGAGTCAGACCATTTAAAGTGGCTGATATCTGTTACAACAGAAGCAGTTCCCGGCCGAAGCTCCGCATAGTTTGCAAACGGGTCAGCCTTGTACAGCTTCCTTCCGTCCGGCGTATAAATCAGGAATTTGTAGAGCGCGCCCTCTTTTACCCCCGGAATAAACAGCTCGTATACACCCATGCTCTCCGGCTGTACACGCTTCATCCAATACTCGCTCTCATTCCACTCGTTGAAATCACCGATAACAGCCACTCTTGCAGCATGCGGTGCCCATACGTCAAAGATTACTCCCTTTTTCCCATCTACAGTTGCAAGATGTGCGCCCATCTTGCGGTAGATGTCATAATGTGTGCCCTGTCCAAACAGGTAGCAGTCCATCTCTGTAAAATTATTCATTTACCCCTCCACCTTACTACTTAAAGTCCTTCTCTCTTAAGACGATGCAGTCATCGTCGGTATATCTTGCAGCGGTCAGAATGCTGATCGCCTTTTTGATTCCACCATGTGCCTCACGGTCAATCGCCTCATCCACGATATCCTTTACCTCGGTAAGCGTTGTTGCCTGATCCAGACGCTGGATATTGCTGATGCGGTTATAGAGCGCCAATACAGCCATCTCATCAATCTCATAACCAAGTTCCTTCGCGTATGCCCTTGCAAACGTGACCAATTCGTCATTGGTAAATATCGGAACACTGACTTTTTCCGTAAATTTCTTCGCAAATCCGTCATCCTGCATAAGTGCCTTACGGATTCCCTTTGATGTATCCTCAAGGATCACCAGCACACCGCTGTCATCCTGTGCGAGCAGCAAAGACAATGTAACGGCAGATTCTCTTGAGAGATCACCCGCCCGCTCGATGATCAGGCAGCCTCCGGAAACCTTGCGCAAAAGTGCCTGAATATCCTTCTTGTTAAGTGCCTGTGCATCGATCTTGCCAACCTTGCCGTTCGGCTTTCCGCACTCCTTCTGGAGCACCTTGATGATGCTTGTTGCAAGCATGGTCTTTCCACAGCCTTGTCCACCCTGGATGATGATGTTGCCGGTTGAAGCCGTGCAGTCTTCCTTCAGATGCCGGACCGCATTCGTCAATGTCTGGCACAGCTGGTCTTCCATTCCCTTGACCGGGACAAAATAAGAGAAAATTGCTTTCTGCTCATCGGTAAGATGATCAATCACCGTTTCTTTTGGCTCCTCATCGTCAAGTCCGAGGTCCTCCGGCATGGTGATCTTCGGAAGCTTGTCCTGTGCCTTCCGCGGTTCCTGATCCACCGGCTTCTCTTCTGACAGTTCCGGCAGTACTGCCGGTTCGGATGCCTGCGATGTGTCCTCTTCAATCACGCCCACAGGTCCGATCTTCTGTGTTGCTGCAAGTGCGGTTGCCAATAATTCTTCCTCAGATGGAAGCTCCGGCAATTCGTCCTGCTCCTGTGACAGATCTTCCTCGGGCTGCATTTCCGTCATCTGGGTGTACTGTTCTTCCGGCAATTCACCCTGCTCCTGTGGCGCCTCGTCCTCGGACTGCTCTTCCGTCATCTGCGGGTACTGCTCTTCCGGCAATTCGCCCTGCTCCTGTGACAGTTTTTCCTCCTGCTGTTCGGTTGGGAATGGAACGATCGCATCCGGTGTGATTTCCTCCGCTACCTCTTCCGTATGGGAATCCGTGTTCTCTGTTTCTGTTGCTGCGTCTGTTCTGTTGGAAAGATATTCCTTCTCCAGAAGCTCCTTCGGGCTGACACCTGCATCAAGCTGTGGGATCACATCGTTCAGGCGATCCATGATATCCCCGGCTTCCTGCAATGCACGCGCCTTCGCTGACTCAAGCCGCCTCTGCTCCGCATCCTGGAGCGCAGCCTCCGCAGCGCGCTTGGTCTTCTCCCACTCTTCAAGAACATCCTCTATCGTGATCTGTCCGGTGATCTGACGCTCGAGATCTGTCTTCTCATTGACCACAAGGCTCATCTGCCCATCGTTCTCCTCACCGAGAAATTCCTGGAAATTGAGCTTGAGTGAGCCGTCGATCTCCTCATCTGTCTCAATATGGCCGCTTGCCGCCTCTTCCTGCTTCTGCAGCTGCAAATACGGGATATTGTCTCCGACGATCTTCTTGATATTGTCGATAGTATCATTTACCGTTGTCTTTTCCGTTGCATCTATGATCTGCTGCATGCCCTTTGCAATCTCCTTCTGGAGATTGACGGTGTTAAAACGCTCCGGTGAGAGAGAGACCTGCGGAATCTCGACCGGATCATGCACATATTCCCCGGCACGCTTCATCTCATCGGCTCCGATGGTTGTGATACCTTCCTTCGCCAGACGGAACTTGCGGTATTTCTCCTCCTGCGCCTTGGTAAGCGGCTGGTAAAGCATCTTAAGCTCCAACGCGCGCTCCACATATGGACCATCACCAAACCAGAGGATCAGTTCGTCACATGCTTCCACACACTTCTCGCTCTCGTTCGCCTGATGGTACAGACTTGCAAGCTCGAACGCCCACTCCTCGGTATATTCTTTCTCTTTGAATTCTTCGAGAATATCAATCAGCTTGGAAATATCCGTGCCGCGTCCCTTCTCGATCTCATAACGCAGTACATACCGCAGATTGTCATGTGGTGCAATCTCCACAAACTCCTGATAATACTCCTCCGCAGCATCAAAATCCTTCATCTTGACTGCGACCTCTGCCAGACGGTAGATGATCATTCGTCCGATCGGGGAACGGTCATATGCGCACAGCAGGATGTCCTTGCTCTCCTCGTAGCGCCCAACCTTCTCATAAATCTCTCCGACACGGACCAGTGCGTTTACATTCTTGACCTTGTTCCAGCTGATGGAATCCGCGATCTCTGCCGCGGCGGTGTAATTGCCTTCCGCGCAAAGTGTTTTCATTTGATCTATTTTTAAATTGTATTCATATTTATCCAATGAAGTCCACCTCAGACTATTGTAATATTATGCTCCCACCCCTATCTAAAAAAGGGTAGAAAAACCTATATTTAGTTTAGCATACGCTATATGCATTGTCAAAAAATATAGGAAAAGAATTTGCCATATGGGCGCAGGATCAGAAACCCAAAGCTCACCAGCACAATCGTTGCAACCCATGAAAGCGGAAATACATGGTAGAGCATTGGAAGCGTATGGACGGTTCGGAATACTGTACAAATCCAGATGATGCGGAATGCACAGGTTCCGATCATGGTGCTGACAGCCGGATATAGGGCATGCCCGCTTCCGCGCAGAACGCCCGCCGGTATTTCATAGAAATTGCAGATTGGTTCAAACAGCAGAATACACATAATACGCACTCCTGCACTTTCGATCACGGCAGTCTCCGGCGTAAAAAACCCCGAGAAAAAGTCACGGAACAGAACAATCATAAAAATTGGAACAGAACTGCACACAGTTGATAATCCCAGACACAGCCACATAATGCGTCTGCATCGTCCGCGCTGCCCGGCGGCATAGTTCTGGCTGGTAAAGGTTGTCGCAGTCTGCCCAAATGCCGTAATGATATAATAAGTGAAATATTCAAAATTCATGGCAATGGTGCTTCCCGCAATTGCCGTTTCCCCGAAGCTGTTGACCGACGCCTGTACAAAGATATTGGCAAAGCAGAAAACAGCGCCCTGCACAGCGGATGGAATGCCGGTTTTCAGAATATCCCACACAATACGCATAGAAAATCCCAGCCTGCAGAATGTAAGCTGAAACAGCTTATCATTTGTCAGACGGCACAGCACCACAAGCGCCGAAAGCATTGTAGAAATATCGGTGGCAATCGCAACCCCAGCGACACCCATGCGGAATGCGATCACAAAGAGCAGATTAAGTCCGACATTTACAATTCCCGAAATCACCAATGCAAGAAACGGATAACGGCTGTCGCCACGTGCCCGCAGCGCGGAGGCCCCGAAGTCATATAGCAGCAAAAATGGGTAGCCCAGCATATAGATCCGCAGGTAAAGTTCTGCCTCGTTAAAAATGCCGGACGGCGTCCGAATCAGCCGCATCAGCGGCGCTGCCACTGCCTGTCCCAAAAGCAGACCGATAATACCTGCCAGAAATGCCAGAAGCATCGATGTCCGCACCACTGCAGGCATTTCCGCTGTCCTGTTCTGCCCAATACGATTTGCGATCAGGATATTTGCGCCGATGGATAAGCCGGAGGAGACCGTAACGATCAGTGCAATGATCTCAGCGTTTGTTCCTACCGCTGCAAGGGCACTCTCATTTCCAAAATAGCCGACAACGGCAGTATCAGCCGCATTAAATAACTGCTGAACCATGCTGCTCAACGCAATGGGCAATGTGAATAACAGTAATTTTCCAATCAGCGGTCCATGCAGCATATCCATATCTGAGGTTCTTAAGTTCATATTTGCTCTCTCCTTAATCATTCTTGCAATATCATACCGGAGAAAGTAGAATGTAAAAAGCGAATATAATAAATAGTTAAAATCGAAGAATGGAATAGTTAAGACATGGAAAATCCTTTATTTAAGTATCTGGCCTTTGTCAAAACCGTGGAACTAGGCAGCTTTACCCGTGCGGCTCAAGAACTTGATTACGCACAATCATCTATCAGCAAGATGGTTGCGGATTTGGAAAATGAATGGAATATGACACTCCTGGAGCGTAGCAAGAACGGAGTCTGCCTGACCTCTGCCGGAGAGCAGGTTTTGCCGCTTCTGCGCAAGATCCTGAACGACCATCAGGAATTAGAGGGACAGATCTCCCAAATGAATGGAATAGAGACCGGCATTGTCCGTATCGGTACCTTTGCCAGCGTAGCGATCAACTGGCTTCCGAATATTTTTGCCGCACTGCAAAAGGACTATCCCGGTATCGAGTACGAAATGCTGCTTGGTGACTATGATGAGGTGGAACAATGGATCAGGGAAGGGCGGATAGACTGCGGATTTCTACGCCTCCCGACGCTTCCCCAATTTGATAGCATTTTGCTGAAACAGGATGAATATAAGCTTGTGCTTCCATCCGGGCACCACCTCGCCGGAAAAGAGACCGTCGCCATTGAGGAATTGAACGGTCTGCCATTTCTGCTGTTGGAACATGGTGGAAAAACGGAGGTCTCCAACCTGTTAGAAAACTCCCATGTGCAGCCGGATATCCGCTTTACCACATGGGAGGACTTTGCAATTATGGCGATGGTAGAAAAGGGTATGGGAGTCAGCATTCTGCCCGATATGATCCTGCAGCGTATCCCCTATCAGGTCGAGATACGTTCCCTGCAAAAGCCATACTATCGCTCAATCGGTCTGGCCGTAAAAAATCAAAAGCATATCACGCCAGCCGTAAAAAAATTCATCGACTACCTGCCATTCCGGACAAATCCGGAATAATCGGCCGTGGTGGAATGACGAATAATCGGTTACTTCCGCACCGCCTCATCTTCCTGCTTCGGCTGTTCGGCTTCCGGTGCCTGGCCGGCTGCCGGCGCAGCTCCCTGTGCCTCTGCCTCAGCAAACTCATCCAAAGGCGTGTAACGCAATGTATTCGTATCGAGGTTTACGCCCCGCATTTTTACATAGTCAGAGGTCGGTGTCGGCAGCTTACGTCTCGCAAGTCCGTAGCGCACCAATTTTCCTACGATATAGTAGATAACTGCCATGATCGGCACTCCGAGAAGCATTCCGAAGAATCCCCAGATTCCACCGAACACAAGAATCGCAAACATAACCCAGAATGAAGACAATCCGGTTGAGTTGCCTAAGATCTTCGGCCCGATGATGTTGCCGTCCACCTGCTGCAGCACAATAATGAAAATGAGCAGATACAGCGCATGCCATGGACTCTGGATCACAACCAGAAGCAACGCCGGAATCGCGCCGATAAACGGTCCGAAGAACGGTATGATGTTCGTCACGCCAACGATAACAGCGACAAGGATCGCAGACGGAATATGCAGGATCAGGCATCCAACGTAACAGATGCATCCAATAATCGCGGAATCTATGATCTTTCCGGTTATAAATCCACCGAAAATCGAGCTGGATTTGCGCACGGTATGCACAATGATGTTGCCTACGCGCGGGCGGAAAATTGCAAAAATGAGCTTCTTGCTCTGTCCCTGCAGCGTCTCCTGAATGGACATGACATATGCAGCTACAAACAGGCCGATAACAAAGTTGACAATGACCTTGACGGCGTTAATCACGCCGGTTGTGATTGAAGTTAAAGAAGCCTGAATGAACGGAAGCAGATCCTCCTGCGCCCATGTTTCCACATAGTTTGTCGCATTGATCAACACGTCGCTGAGTACATTCGCTGCCTCGCTGTCACCAAAATCACCGGCCTGGATGAAGCTGACCAGACGCTGTACCTGTCCCGGCAGCACTTCGATCAGCATTGCAATACTGCTGACAACCGATGGTGCGATCGCTGCAATAAACAGCACGATGATCAGGATCAGCATCAGAAGGGCGCAGCCGATTCCAAGACCTCTTGACAGCTTTCTCGCCCGTCTCTCCTTCTTCATCCGTTTTCCAAAGAGCCGGAAAAACGTCCGCTCCCAGAATTTCATAATAGGATTGAGCAGATATGCGACCACCAGACCAATGATGATCGGCTGTGCCGCTTTCATGATCTTGTTCCACGCATCTGCAAATCCCTCATATCTTTGAATGATAAAGAAAAACAGGATACACGCTGCCACAGTCAGAAATACCATCAGCCCGACGCTGATATAAAAGATTTTATGAAAAACGATCTTCTCACGGCCATCCTCTGTGACACGTTCGATCTGTGCCCCTGTCTTCGATTTCTTAGATTCCTCCAATCACTTATCCTCCTTATCCGCGATAGTAATTGATTAAGCAGCCTTTCAGGATAATCTCCTGTTCATCCGGTGTAAGTGCTCCCATCTTAAGGGTAAACGGAAGAAGCTTGCCTTCCTTTACAACATATGCGGTAAACTCTGTTGCGCCGCCTGCGATTGCCTTGCGGATATCCGGCAGGAACAGATAGTCTAAGTTCTTGAACGGAAGCTCTCCCTCATCAATGATGAATGGAAGCATTCCCCAGTTGATAAGGTTGGAGCGGTAACGCTTCGTTGCATATTCATTTGCAATATTCGCCCAGCCGCCAAGTACCTTCTGGCAGGACGCAGCCTGCTCACGTGCAGAACCGTCACCCGGCTTTACAGCAAAGATCGTGCTTCCGAATCCGATATTGTCACCGAGTCTGCCATCATGGAAGTTCTTTTCCGGGAAAGCGGCTTTGATTGCCTGCATAACCGGAGCAACCTCCTCAAATGCCTTGCCCGGGCACTCGTCTGCCTCTACGGCCTTCTGTGCCTTCTGGATTGCCTTTGCACGTCCGACATATTCCGGATCCTTTCTGGACAATGCAAATTCTGCAAGTCCAAGCGGGTTGGAACGGAAGGATGAAGTCTCGCCGGATGGGATCAGCTCATCCGTTGTCGTTACCGGATCGTGGATCTCAGATACGACCTTAAGCACCAGATTCTCCGGGAGTGCGCTCATTGCCGGCCAATCCTTGATGTTTGGTCCAAACTGGATCTCCTGGTCTGGGTCAGCCACGCCGTGGCTGTCAAATACACGATTCTCGTAAATTGTCTTGTCGAAGAAGTACTTCGGCTTGGTATAGTTGACATCCATATCGGTTGCAGCGGTAAGGTATCCCTTGTTTGCTGCGGTTGCTGCGATGGAACGCGCATCCATAAGTGCAACGGAAGATACCTGTCCGTTCTGGACCTTTGAACCTTCACGGTTCGGGAAGTTTCTTGTAGAGTGGCGGATGGAGAATGCATTGTTTGCCGGCGTGTCTCCTGCTCCGAAGCACGGTCCGCAGAATGCAGTCTTTACGATTGCTCCCGTCTCAAGAAGCTTTGCTACTGCACCGTTCTTTACAAGTTCCATGTAGATTGGTGTGGATGCCGGATATACGCTCAACGTAAATTCATCGGAACCGATGGAAGCTCCCTTTAAGATGTCGGCAGCATCACAAATATTCTCAAATCCACCTCCGGCACAGCCTGCGATGATTCCCTGATCAACGTAGAGTCTGCCGTTGTGTACCTTGCTCTTTAAATCGAGCTTGACCTTGCCGTCGAAGCTGACCTCTGCGCGCTTCTCGCAGTCGTCAAGAATATCCAGAAGGTTCGCATTTAACTCCTCGATGGTGTAGGTGTTGCTCGGATGGAACGGCATGGCGATCATCGGCTTGATCTCACTGAGATTGATCTCGATAAAGCTGTCATAGTAAGCGATCTCGCCCGGATTTAACTCCTCAAAATCATCCTCTCTGCCGTGGATCTCATAAAATTCCTTTACCTTATCATCTGTTCTCCAGATGGAGGACAGGCATGTGGTCTCCGTGGTCATTACGTCCACGCCGATTCGAAAATCAACGCTTAAATTGGATACGCCCGGTCCGACAAACTCCATAACCTTGTTCTTTACAAAGCCCTTGTCGAATACCTCTCCGATGATCGCAAGCGCAACGTCCTGCGGGCCTACACCCTTCATCGGCTCTCCGGTCAGATATACGCCGACAACCTCCGGCATATCCACATCATAGGTCTTATTCAAAAGCTGCTTTACAAGCTCAGGGCCACCTTCTCCGATCGCCATTGTACCGAGTGCTCCGTAGCGGGTATGGGAATCTGATCCAAGGATCATCTTACCGCCGCCTGCAAGCATCTCGCGCGCATACTGGTGGATGACTGCCTGATGAGGCGGTACATAGACTCCGCCGTACTTCTTGGCACAGGTAAGTCCAAACATGTGGTCATCCTCGTTGATCGTTCCGCCGACTGCGCAAAGACTGTTATGGCAGTTCGTAAGCACATATGGGATCGGGAATCTCTCAAGTCCCGAAGCTCTTGCTGTCTGTATGATTCCAACAAAGGTAATATCATGTGAGGTCAGTTTATCGAATTTGATCTGCAGCTTGTCCATGTTACCGGACGTATTGTGCGCTGCCAGAATGTTGTAGGCAATTGTCTTTTTCTTTGCTTCTGCGGCGCTTACATCCTTGCCCGTCTTGCTCTTTACCGCTGCTGACGCTTCCGGTGACTGAATGACAACGTCCTTACCGTTGATAAGGTACGCTCCCTGCTCGTATAACTTCATTGTGTTTACCTCCGTTAATATCTTTTGGTTTCTGGGTATAGTATATAGTTTACGGTTGTTTTTATCAAGCGATTCCAAAGGAAACCGTAATAATAAAAAGATCCCCGTCAATGGTCAGCGTAAATGTGCCACCCATAAGCTCGGTCAGGCTCTTCGTGATGGAAAGTCCAAGCCCGCTTCCCTCGGTCGTCCGGGATGTCTCACCCCTGACAAAACGCTCGGTCAGCGCACCTTTTGCAAGGTCTCCCTGATACACGTTCTTGGATATGTTCTTCATGGTAAAAACGGCTTCGTTTTTCTCCACGCCAAGCTCGACATAGACGCGCGTCTTTTCAAGCGCATATTTGGCTGCATTGGTGTAAAGATTCTCGATTGCGCGATATAGCTGACGCCCGTCTGCCCGGATGTAGACCGGATCGTGCGGAAGCTTTGTCACAATCGTAAGATTGCGTGCCTCGAAGCGCTCATTGAACTCTCCGCCGGTCTGGCACAAAAGCTCCACAAAGTCAATGCGCTGCATATCAAGCTTTACATTGCCGGAGCTGATCTTGGATGCCTCCACCAGATCCTCCGTAAGCTGCTTTAACCGCTGGGATTTGTCATCCAGGATACGGAT
Organism: Agathobacter sp.; assembly: GCA_050873865.1. Taxonomy (GTDB): domain Bacteria; phylum Bacillota; class Clostridia; order Lachnospirales; family Lachnospiraceae; genus Roseburia. The sequence goes on from JBNMJQ010000006.1 coordinate 78,528, forward strand.
GTACTTCTGTGCATTCTCGTTGTCAATCTCTTCTCTTTTAAGCAGGTCAACATAATTGACAATGGATGTAAGCGGAGTTTTGATATCATGCGATACGTTTGTGATGAGGTCAGCTTTCATTCGCTCGTTGCGGATATTCCGGGCAAGTGCCTCACTCATGCCATCACGGATGTGGTTGACCGCCTCCGCCATATGCTTCTCCGTGCCGTGGAATTCATCCACCGCCAGTGTAGTGTCAAGTTCCCCGGACGCAATCGCCTCGATCGCATCACAGACTTTCCGCTGCTCTCTCGCTTTTCTTGTGACAGGCTGATGCTGTTTCCGCGCTGCCATACGCTCGGATATTTTGGAATACACCATGTACAAAAGTGTCCTTGTATACAGTATATTTGCCTTGGAACGGCGTATGATGCTCAGATAAAAGGTCATAAAAATAATATCAAACAGGTATGTAAGCGTTCCTGCCGACACCAGAAGTCCCGCCAATTCGAAATCCTGCTTCCGAAGGTGCAGGGTGTAACGCAGAAGTACCCATATCACAAGGGTAAACAGGATGGTCAGGATATCCCCGTACACTTTGTCGATCGGGTGGAAAAATACTTCTTTTTCATCCTCATCCCGGTATCCGGACACATTCGTCAGATATGCAAGCGCAATAAACGTCCCGACCAGTCCGATTATGGACAGCATGCTAAGTTCCATAAGATGTTCCATCTCATGCGCCCTTACCAGCTCATCCATTGCAAACAGGCTGCAGACTACCATGATCATAAACATCTGATGCAGAACCGCCGCAAATAGTTTTTTCCCCAGCGTATATTTCTTCATATGTTAAGCCTCGATCTTGTATCCGACCCCCCATACAACCTTTAAGTATCTCGGGTCTTTCGGATTGATTTCTATTTTTTCGCGGATGTGGCGGATATGTACAGCAACCGTATTGTCGGCGCCGATTGCCTCCTCGTTCCAGATGCTTTCGTAGATCTGGTTGATCGAAAATACCTTGCCCTTGTTCTTCACCAGCAAAAGCAGGATGTTGTACTCGATCGGGGTCAGTTTGACTTCCTCGCCGTCCACGCATACCTTTTTGAGAGAATCATTGATCGTAAGTCCTCTGACTTCATATACTTCCTCTGCAGGTGTGCTTGCCTGATTGGAAAATGTCGTATAACGCCTAAGCTGGGATTTGACTCTGGCCACCAGCTCAAGTGGGTTAAATGGCTTGGTGATGTAATCATCCGCCCCGACATTTAAGCCGAGGATCTTGTCGGTGTCCTCCGCTTTAGCGGACAGGATAATGATCGGGATGCTGCTCTCCTTGCGGATCTGCAGCGTCGCACGCACCCCGTCAAGCTTCGGCATCATCACATCAATGATCAGCAGATCGATCTTCTGCTGCTTCATCATGGCAACCGCCTGCTCCCCGTCATACGCCTTGCAGACTTCATACCCCTCCTGAAGCAGATATATCTCAATTGCATCTACAATTTCCTTATCGTCATCACATACTAAGATCGTCACGTTTTATTCCTTTCTGTGTACATTGCCAAATGCCTTGCGGAAAAAGGACTTCTCCTCCTCCTGTACATTCTTTGTCTGGTTGTTAATCTCTTGCTGCTCCGGCTCGTCTTTGCCCGGTTCTTCCCCGGCGTTATCTGTTTCTTCTGCGAGCCCTAGTTTTTCAAGGTATTCCTTGTTGACGCGGACCTCCGTTTTCCTGTTCGCATAGATGGAGGAGGTTTTCTCCGGCGTCTTTCCTTCCCTGCGCTCCTTTTCCTTCTCGATCTCCTTATTGCGGTCCTCGATAAGCTTCAGGTATTTGTCGGTATCGACAAGGTCCTGGAGCTGGGATTTCAGTTCAAGCTGGTTTGTCTTGACCGTGTGCTCCTCTTCCTTCATCTTACGCACAAGTTCCGAATAAATTGTCTCAATCGCATTGGAGGACATCCGCATGATCTCCTGCACATGGTTCAACGCCTCGTCGGTATACATGACAGATGCCGCATAGATATCTTCCGCTTTGTGGTTGGCATTGCGGATGATCTCTTCGCCGTGTTTCTGGAATTCGCGCTCCGCGTGATCCCTGCTCTGTGTGGTAAGCTCATACTCGTCCATGATGCCGTAAATTCCCTTATTCAGCTCGCTGAACAGGTCCAGCATCGCCTGTTTATCGATAATTACCTTGCCCGGCTGGCCGCTTACCGGCTCGCTCTTTGACAGCATAACATGCAGGCTGCGTAATACTTTTTCTACATTGTCTTGTGCACTCATTGTTTTAACTCCTGATTATTCTTAATCGTGCCGCTCATCCAGATTCGAGCAGCATTCACAAAATCTCGCCGAAAAAGATGGCTCTCTTCCTCCCGCGTAGAGGTGGGAGGTGTCTCCGAATCCGCTGACACGGAAGGATGCGATACCTTCCCTCCGTTCTTCTGTGATCGCGGTCGTGACCGAGGTCGGTGCCGCACAGAAATTATGCCACAGTATCATCGGCGACATGTGTGCAAGATGGCTTACCAGCACACATTCCAGTCCAAAATGGCAGAAGAACACAAGCGTGTCGTTGTTTGGTCTCTCTGCCCGGTAATAGTTGCCTTCCCGCACATATCCGTGCTCAGCGAGCAGCCGGTCAAGGCTGCTGCATACCATGTCGTAGGTTTCTCTCACATGTCCCTGCCGCATGATCTCGGTGTCCGCCCATGTGTCTACATCGTAATATTTCGGTTCTGTCGTCCAGTCCTGCGGCAGCCAGTCCCAGCAGACCGGCGACAGTTCTGCGCTGTCCGGGCGGTAGATCTTCGGTGGAAATTCCCTTAGCCAGTCCATCGTCTCTGCCGTTCTTCCGAGTCTCTTTAGTGTGCAGGATGCGGTGTCCTGTGCTCTTCCGAGCGGAGACACATAAAATTCCTTAACATCAAGCCTGCAGATACGGTCTGCTACCAGCTCGGCTTCTTTCCATCCTGTCTCTGTCAATGTATCGTGTTCATAATCCGGATCTCCGTGCCGGACAATTACCAGTCTCATGCTGCGCCTCCTGTTACAATCTGCATAGGCAATTGCGGGATTTAGTTACACTACTGAAACACAATTGTGGAAACGTATTTTGGCACTTCCCCTTTTAGGGAAAAGCAATTCCGCAAAAATTGTAGAAATTCTTTCAACCGCCCTGGCGGTGATAGGGTTGTGTCTTATATTGGCTTTGACACTCCCTGCCCGGCTGTTATGCGGTAGACGCACTTTTCTGTCGGCCTTCCTAGTTTTTCTAAGGCAGGCGGCCTTGCGAAGTTGTTATTAGGAGCATGCTCCTCAAAACTCGCGCCAAGGTTATCTCACCTATATATGTTATGAGCTCAAACAGTCGTCGCATGCTCCCATTTCGCGCGATCCGCCTGCCAAGAAAAACACGAAAGCCCTCAGAAGAAAAGTCCGTCTATCCGCAAACAGCCGGGCGGGAGTGTTCAAACCTATAGAAGACAGAACTTATAAATAAACCGCTGGGGCGGTTGGATTAGAATTTCACAATTTGCAGTGGTGCTTTTTCTCAAAAGGGGAAGTATAAAAATACGATGCACTATCTGTATAGTGTAATTAAATCCCGCAATTACCATTCTGTCTGTGACAAAGGCGGATATGCCGCCCTGTGATAAGTCGGGATAACAGGATTCGAACCTGCGACCTCACGGCCCCCAGCCGTGCGCTCTAACCAAACTGAGCCACATCCCGATATTTCTGTTCGCGTACCTGCAAACAGGATTATGTGCTTCATAAAAAACATAGCAGACATTACCCAACATTGCAACCGAATGTGGGTAAGGATTTTTCGTTTCCACCGGAGTTAATGCAAATCCCCTAAGTTCTACCCCTAGTACAATTCTTTCATCATGCATAACGATTCTTTCATAGAAATATATGGACCATAATTTTCTATTTTCCCAAATCCAATCTTTCGGTAAACATGATATGCTTCTTGCAGCAATTCTCCCGTTTCAAGAATTATTCTTTTATATCCTAATTCTTTCGCCCATTTTATGAGTTCGAGGACCAGCTGCGTTCCCAAACCCCTTCCTTGATATTCTTCTCTGACGAATACCCGTTTCAATTCAGCTGCATCAGAAATATCACCATATTGATATTCTCTAATTGCCCCGGCTCCCGCAGGTTTTCCATCTACATATATGACTACAACCTCTTTTATCGCATCAAGTTGATTATACTTCTTATATTTATCTCTCTGTATTTCCTTTCCGACACGCCTGTCAAGATCCATGTCCAATAACCGGCAGTTCTCAACAAAATCCATATTTTTTCCAGAAAATCTGATAAATTCAACCTTTGACATGATGCCTCTTATAACTCAGAAAGTAGGAATCTAGTAGCTTATATGAAGTGCTTTCGCACCATTGCAGAGTAATTATCATATTGTTGAAAACCATATCGCTCGTAAAATGGAATCGTTTTAGGATCAGAAGGAATGACTTTTACGTACAAAAGGTCTTGATAGAAACTCATCAGCTGCTTCATCAATTCATCGCCGATGTACTGACCCTGATAAGCGGGATCAACCAGCAAATAATGCAAAAACGCAACGGTTTCACCATCATCCAGCGCCCGAACCAGACCGACCAGTTTATTGCCGTCCCATGCAGAGACCACGTGGGAAGAGTTCTGCATGGCTCGAACAAGCTTTTCGGGATAGTTTCCAGATTCCCAATTGACGGATAGGAACAGCCGCTGTAATTCAGTAACAGAAAACTCTTTTGTATATTTGTACTCAATTTTCATAATGTTCCTCCTGCAAATTACAATTTATAAGTTCAGCTCAAACATCTCCCATCTTCTTGCCCTGCGGATAAGAAGCATCCCTTGCTTTCAGCCCGGTCAATTCCGATTTTTCCTTTTGTTATGCAAACTGAAAATTATCTATCTCTTTCTTCAATAATATGAATTATGTTTTTCTCATTAATAATATTGGTTATGTTTTCCTTAAGAAATGTTGGTTTGATTTCTTGTAATGCTATTTCTTCTAATGGCAGCCATACTAACTGTTCCCCGTCATCAGTTTTGTTCTTACACAATTTTAAATCTTCATCCAAGATTTTCATATAATAATAAAATTCTATCGTGTGGCAATCAAGCCCATCAATCGTGCCACCTACACCCTTAAAAAAATTTTCACATACAACTGCGAGGTGTTCTGCACATGTATGCATACCAGTTTCTTCATAAATTTCTCTCTCTATACATGCTTTAGAAGATTCACCTAAATGAACGCCTCCACCAACCATGTAATAATAATCTCCAATAGCACTTTTTACAAATAACATTTTATTATTACTGATGATAATTCCACCAGTCCGATATCTAAACCAATTATTCTCTTTTTCAAATCCGCAATCGTATTTCATCTTTCACCTCCACCAATTCCCAGTTTTCCATCTCCCACTATGTTTTACAGCTCTCATGTGATGGCTACTGTGTATTTTTTCGCTCAGCCATTATCTTTTGGGCCTCTCATGTGATGGTTATTGTGTATTTTCGTGCTTAGCCATCACATCTTGCAGTTTTCATGTGATGGCTATTACTCATTTTCTCCCGTATCCATTATCTTTTGAGACTCTCATGTGATGGTTATTGTGTATTTTCGCGCTTAGCCATCACATCTTGCGACTTTCATGTGATGGTTATTGCACATTTTGTCCCGTAGCCATTATCTTTTGAGACTCCCATGTGATGGCTATTGCTCATTTTCCCGCTTAGCCATTACATTTTGCAATTTTCATGTGATGGTTATTAAATATTTTCCCGGTTAGCCATTACTTCTTACAACTCCCATGTGATGGCTATTGCTCATTTTCTCGCTTAGCCATTACTTTTTGCGACTTTCATACGATGGATAATAAATAACCTTCTAGCTATTACACCCGTTCTATATTCATTTCATCTTCTTGCCCTTCGGATAAGAAGCATCCCTCACTCTAAGGAACCCTGTCAATTTCAAATTTCTACTTTGCCCGATTCTACAAACTAGAAGTTGTCACTTTGAAGAATATAATGGATTGGCTTCTCTGGTTTTATCTCCATATACGAACTTCAATTCTTCAAAAGCAGTCTTCACTGTTTCGGGAATATCAACGTGAGCAATGAATTTTTTCCCATTAGGACCATAGCCATTCTCATCATCTGTAAGCCTTGGAATTTCTCCCATAAGTAAGTTAACATATCTGTCTATCGTCCACATTCCCTGAATCTCTTTTTCGTAACACAATTTTTCACCAGCACTCAACACATTTACCTTATACGTAGCATAATTGATAATTGTAATGTCTTCTTGTACATATTTTTTTAATCCCGCAGTCATACGTCTTTGCATAGATGCATCCTGGCTCAAAATAATATTTTTGAATCCGATATTTTCCTCTCGCAATAAATCCAGAAGATATGTTATATTATTCCCACAATTTGTAGACTGCGTTTCAAGATAATCTGCCCTACATCCGTACACAGTTTTAATATATCTTTGAAAGATTTCCGCTTCGGGTAAATCTGTTGTTTCAATTTCAGGATATTCCTGATGGATTATCTGACGTAATGTTTCGGTTGTATGCCCGGCACCACCAACGATAATGTATTTCTTTGCAATATTATTTTTTATTGCTTCTGCCAAAACATCCCCTCCAGCAAGTATACTTCCTCCAAATAAAACCATTACATCTGCCTGACGAATTCCATAGCATTCAAGTAATTTTTCCTGGCTCAATTCATTTATGTCTCTTGTTCCACAAAATTCTCCAAGAATATTTATATTATTAGCAATTTTAGAATTCATTTTAACCTCTAATTCAAATCCCGATTTTTCCATTTCCCACTATGTTTTACAGCTCTCATGTGATGGCTATTGCACATTTTCTCGCTTAGCCATTACATTCTGCGGCTCCCTTGTGATGGTTATTGCACATTTTCCCAGTTAGCCATTACTTTTTGCGGCTCCCTTGTGATGGCTATTGCACATTTTCTCGCTTAGCCATTACATTCTGCGGCTCCCTTGTGATGGTTATTGCACATTTTCCCGCTTAGCCATTACATTTTGCAATTTTCATGTGATGGCTACTGCACATTTTCTCGCTTGGCCATTACTTTTTGCGGCTTTCATGCAATGGGTAATAAATAGCCTCCTGGTTATTACATCTGTTCTATATTCATTCCCATCTTCTTGCCCTTCGGATAAGAAGTATCCCTCTCTCTAAGAAGCCCGGTCAATTACGGTTTTCTAATTTGCCCAGCTCCTCTGCAAACAAGAAATTGTCTTACGGATACACCACTTCAAATTCCTCCAGGACGCAATCTCCATTTTCATCAAAATCCAGACCGGCAGCTTTGTAATCCGGAGCAAACGCCCGCTGATGTACTTCGCGCCATTTGCTCAGGCTGCGGTCATCTTCGCCTTCTTTATAAGCATGTTCTGCGCTGACCCGGTTAAATGGTACAATGGACACTTTTGTATCCCGGATAATACATGCTGCTTCATCATTATCAAAAAGGATCACGCTGTATGTCCCAACGTCCGGCAGGCTTTCGCCCTCCATCTCGTAAGCGAGTTTTGTGCTCGCAGTTGCAGTCTTTACTCCGGCAAGCACGAGATTTGCCAATTCATCGGCAAACACACCACCTCCGCAGAACTTCCATATATCGTGCCGTTCTTCGCTATCTGTATTCGTGGCGCGGCAATATTCCTGCCACATCATTTCTCCGGTCATCTGTATCTCCTCTTTTCTGAAAATTCATCAATCCGTTCGCTGGCCAAATGGCTACGCCATTGCCTTTTCTCATTATCTAAAGTATACAAAGTTCTTCCTGAAAAGCCAAGGAAAAACCCTATATCTGTCAGACCCAAGAACATCTATTTTTGTCTGTATACACGCACGTAATCCACTTCCATCGTCGCTGGAAATTGACTGTTATCAATGTCATCTCCGGGCCACTGCCCCCCTACTGCCAGATTAATCAACAGATATTGTGGCTGCGTCAGGGATGCCTTATCGGAATCTGATGCAATATCTACCACATGATATTTAATGTCGTCCACGTACCAGACAATTTTTTCTTCATCCCACTCGATGCCATACGTATGCCATTGTGTGATATCAACCTGCGCATTTACTTCTGCGGTACTTGAACCGCTGCTGGCATAAGAATCCCCTTTCGCCCAATGCGCTGTTCCATACACAACAGATTCATCATTTATTGTTTCCACAATATCAATTTCACCACATGCAGGCCACGTCTCTCCATTTGCTCCGAGCATCCAGAACGCAGGCCATGCACCTTTAAAATCCGGCAGCTTCATCCTTGCCTCAATTTTGCCGAATTGAAATTCTGCCTTGCCCATAGTATTTAATCTTGCAGAAACATATTCTTTGCCAAGATAATCCTGTTTCAATGCTCTGATTTTTAAAGTTCCATCACTTACCACTATGTTTTCGGGACTGTCACAATAATATTGCAATTCATCATTCCAGCCGCCATAACCATTTACTTCAACATTCCAATTATTTGTGTCCAGCACATTTCCTTCAAATTCATCGCTCCAAATAAGTTCGTACTTATCACGGGGTAAAATGCGCTCAAAAACAATTATTGTAATTATGAAAATAGTTGCAAGAAAAATAATTCTAATATTTTTCTTAAATTTCCCATTCATATTCTGCTCCTTCAATTCAAATTACAATTTATCATCTACATTCTAATAATTGTTGCGTTATCTCCAGCTGCGCGAAAAATGCCAGCAAGTTCCGTGCCCTTATATGCAGCAAGTACACATAAAGAATTCTTGTGATGGCTGTAAAACGTAGTGGGAAATGGAAAAATTTTTACTTTCTTCAATGTCTTAGTTATATTGGAATTTACAGTTTCAACAAATACAATCTGCTGTCCCTGTCCGGATAAGTATATGGTATCGGCAGTTCTTCTGCGCTGATTCTGGTAAATCCTGCCCGCTCATAAAACTTGTGTGACACGTGGGCAACCGCAGGCGTATCTAATATGATGTAGTGAACCTCTTTGCTGACAGCATATTTCAAAAGCTCGTTATATAAGGAAAGCCCGACCTTCTGCGAACGAAATTCCTTCTTTACAAAGAATTTTTTCAAAATGGCACAGTGGTTCCCTTTTAGCATCAAGCCGATCGTGCCGATTACTCTGCCATCGGATAGGGCAAGCCAAAATTCGCCCCCGGGCAGCTGATAATTGCGATGAATATCGAGCAAATCCGGCTGTTCCTGAAGTGATAGCCCAATTTTTGCTTCACCATTTTGGATGGAAAGAATGAGTGAAATAATTTCATCGTCGTATTTTCCGCTATATGTTTCAATTTTCAAGATCATCACCTCCGCAAATTCGATTGAATTTTCCTTTTAAAAAAATTTAGCAGCTTTTTCCGTGTCTGGGGCGGTTCTGGTCTGTCCACTTTTTCGGATTCGTGTCATCCGGTGCCTGCCCGGCGAGTATCGCTTCATAGTGTGCCACTTTGTCGTCCATATATTTTGTGGCGGCTCTAGCTTCTTCCAGCCTTTTATACGCCTCTTCCCGCTGCTTCAATATGATCGCATACCTCGCCCGCAGATTTTCTTCTGATTCCTCCAACAGGCATAACCGACAATACTCCTGGATGTCCTCAATGGACGCCCCGCAGCCCTTTAAGCATTTGATGCCCTGCATCCAATTGACGGATTCCTCATTGAACACCCGGCGGTTGCCGCCGTCCCGCTCGCAGGGCAACAGCCCCTTGTCGGTATAAAAGCGCAATGTATGCTCTGTGACATCAAACATTTCTGCCATCTGCTTAATCGTATAGTACATGATCCTGACCCTGCCTCAAATTTTCCTTGACTTCGTGTTACACGAACTTGTTAGGATTATTCTAGCATAGAGAATTGTTTTATGTAAATACATGGATGGAGGAAAAAATATGGAATATCTGACTTTAAATAATGGTGCCCAGATGCCGCTTGTCGGCTTTGGAACATTCATGCTTAGCGGGGAGACCTGCAAAAATGCAGTTACGGCGGCAATCGAAAACGGCTACCGGATGATCGATACGGCAGAGGCCTATGGCAATGAAAAAGAAGTTGGCGAGGGCATCCGGCAGAGCGGCATTGACCGCAAGGAGCTCTTTCTCGTCACAAAGATAAATTTCAAGTCCTACGAAAACGCCAGGCAGACTGTCATGCAGTCCCTTGCAAATCTGCAGACTGACTATATTGATCTGTTGCTCCTGCACTGGCCTTTTGCCAATTATTATGCGGCGTGGCGTGTTCTGGAAGAGCTGTATGACGAGGGGAAGGTTCGGGCGATCGGCGTTTCCAACTTTGAGCCGGATCAGCTCCTTGATCTGATCGCCTACAATAAGGTCATTCCGGCTGTCAATCAGATTGAAACCAACCTTTACTGCCAGCGCAGCACGGAGCGTGGCTGGATGGATAAAAAGAATGTTTCGCACATGGCTTACGCGCCGCTTGGTCAGGGCAGCCGCAACGAAATGTTTAAAGAGCCTGCGGTGCTTGCGCTCGCTGAAAAATACGCTAAAACTCCGGCACAGATACTGCTTCGTTTTCTGACACAGAAAGGCATTGTCGTTATTCCACGAAGCACCCAGCCGGAGCATATCTGTGAAAATATCGCTTTGTTTGATTTTGCACTGACCGCAGAGGAAATGGAACCGCTTTCCGCGCTGGATAAGAAAGAGCCTCTGATCGGCAAACCGGAAACCCCGGAATTGGTAGAATTCTCGCTGACATGGTAAATGGATGTGGGTAGCGGCTAGCGGAAAAACTGTTCCTAAGTATATCAAAAAAGCGGGGAATACAGTGATGTACTCTCCGCATTTTTATCCCAGCTGCCTGGTTTACCCAAAGCCAGGTCTCTGAAAGCATCTTGTAACACAATCCGGCCTTTAAAACCGCTCCAATAAGTAATTGAATTGACAAAGAGGAACCGACTCTCGGTTCCTCTTTTCAACCCTATAAATTGGAAGTTGTAGAGCTAATTACAGTCTATTAGAACATATTTACATTCTTCGCAAGCCCAAGCTTTTGTACGATTTTGAGTTACTCCATTACCAACGGGAATATGAATAGCACCATTTTTAATTGCATTTCCTTCTGTAAAAAAAATACAAACTTTAGATTTAAAATAGTCTTCCCTTGCCCAATACAATGCCCCTTTTGCACTAGGTCCAAGTGCTCCAAGTACCATATTTTTCCCACATTTAGGACATATCATTTCATCAACCTCCCATATTCAAAAATTTGTTTTAACAAGTCATCAAATTCCGAGTTTTCCATTTCTCACTATTCTTTACGGCTTTCATGTGATGGTTATATCGCAATTTCACGCTTAGCCATTACATCCTGCGACTCTCATGTGATGGCTATTACGATTTTGCGCATCTAACCATTACATTTTGTGCTTCTCATGTGATGGCTATTGCAAATTTTTCCGTCTAGCCATTACATTTTGTGCTTCTCATGTGATGGCTATTGCAAATTTTTCCGTCTAGCCATTACATTTTGTGCTTCTCATGTGATGGCTATTGCAAATTTTCCCGTCTAGCCATTACATCTTGCGGCTTTCATGTGATGGCTATTACGCATTTTCTCACTTAGCCATTACTCTCTGTGCTTTTCATGTGATGGATAATAAATAACTTCAAGGTATTAAATTCGTTCTATATTCTTCCTGCCTTTTTGGCAAGAAGTATCCCTTACACTAAAGAGCTCCGTCAATTTCAATGTTCTACTTTGCCCGATTCTGCAAACCTGAATTTGTCAGCTACATTCTAATAAATGATAGTGCACCAATTTCATTTGTTGGCATCAATCCAACAGACTTATAAAATGAAATTGTCTTTTCTGTATCATCTGTCAGTAATTCTATTTGATAAACATCCTTATATTTCTCCATAGCCGACTTAATCAGTTTTGTGCCTATTCCCATCCTTTGATACTTAGGCAAAACGATAATATCTTGTATGAAAAGAATTGTTGCGTTATCTCCAACTGCGCGAAGAATGCCAGCAAGTTCCGTGTCCTTATATGCAGCAAGTACACATAGAGAATTCTTGTAGCCCTCTCTTAATCTTTCTGGATGTTCAACATAGTTTACCCATCCTACACTTTCATATAAATTAATAATCTCATTATGATTGTATTCTATATATTCTGAAATAACGATATCCATATACCATTTCCTTTCCATAGTAAAATGTGTTTGTATTAGGCACATTAATAATTCAAAATTCCCATATTATTCCACAAACCTCCAATAAAATTTTGATACAAACCAAATAAATTCCGATTGAACAAAATCGCTGCGCGATGGCCTGCCAAGGCTGTGACGCAGTTTTATTTTTTATTAAAAAGCAGTGGAATTACTTTTCATAATCCGTTATTGTTAAGTTACCACACAAAACAACTGAACTAAGAAA
>JBNMJQ010000007.1:0-85282 GCA_050873865.1 Agathobacter sp.
CAACTGCCCCTGTCAGATCCGGCAGCTGATGCGCCAGAAATGCCTCTGTCAGTCCTGCGTTGTCATCGATCACCTTGCGCAGGCGACCGCTGGCGTTCTGGTCAAAATATCCGAGCGGCAATTTTACGATATGGTGCATCGCCGTTTTTCTCATATTGGTTGCCGTGCGAAATGCAGCCAGATGCGAGCAGCAAAGCGCGATAAAATACAGCAGGATGCTAAGCACGGAAAATCCAACCGCCCACCATGCATAAACGCTGCTGCCGGATGCGAGGCTGATATCGTGCGCCGTCAATGCATTCAGCACATCGCGGACAACAAACCAGATACACACAAACGGGATCATGGACAGCCCCGTGCTAAGCCCGGCAAGGATCATGCCAAGAATCGTCAGCCAGTGCCGGTTTCCCGCATATCGGAACATCCTCGATATTTCGGAATCTTTTTTCTGTTTCATGTTCTTACCTCCTGATAAAAATAAATGCGTTGCGGTTAGTTTTTTCTAACTGCAACGCATATTTTATAATCCGGATATAAAAATTACAATTACTGAATGGGCTTTTTTCTATCCATTCGGACTTCTGACTGATTTTGCCTCCGATAGGCGGTCGGCGGCATCCCATACTCCGAGCCGAATGCGGAGGTGAATTTGTTGGGATTTAAATACCCGACCGCTGCTGCAATCTCCCCGATCGTAAGCGTCCCCTCCGCAAGCAGCCGCTCCGCCATCTGCAGCCGGTACCGTTTCATATAAGAATAGACAGAATCCCCGTAGACTCCTTTAAAGCATTTCTTGATGACCGTCGGCGACATTCCAAAACGTTCGGAAAGCTCGTCGATCGTGTAATGGCAGTTATAGTGTTCCAGCAAAAAGGCATGGAGCTTTTTGATTTTCTCGATCTGCGCCTCCGGGAAATAGGTATGCTCCGCTGTATCCTCCACCGGATCAAATTCGGTCAGGACCAGCAACAGCTCCAGCACCTTTACCCGGATGTAGCCATAACGGATCTTTTCCGGCACCTTATACAATTCCGAAAAGATATGCTCGATGGTCTCATCTGCCCGGATGATCGTAAACTCCCGCATTCTCGACAGCTCCTTGATCCGCTCAAGATCCGCGGACAGCAGCTTTAATATTCTTTCCATCTCACCCGTGATCCGGGAAAAGTCGATCGTGATCGTAATCCCGTGGTAATGTGAGGTCGGAAACTCCGACTCATGCGCATTGTCCCGCAGCGAACAGACGGACAGATCGCCGGCTGACATATAACAGTATTCGTGCTCTCCAAACAGGCACTCACTGCGCCCTTCCCTGCAATAATTGATCTCCATCACATCGGATGCCGGCTGCTGGTTCTTGTTGCAGTACGCCATGTGGATATCGTTGTATACCAGCTCGATCCCCGGAAATGCCGGGTACAGTGTGATCTCCCCCGTGCCGCTCTCATTCTCAAGATGATAGCAATGACACAGCTCGGTCGCCTGCTCCTTTTTGTGTACGGATGCACCGTACAGATTAATGCTTGCAAATCCGTCCGTGGAGCCGCTCCGCGTCTTTGCCTCCGGAACCGACTGCAATATCGTCTCCGCAAGTTCGTATGGATTTTTCAAAGCTTCACTCCTTGCATATTGTTTTTAACTTCCCTGTCCAATGATCTATTGTGGATTTTTCACCTTGTCCCCGACAAACCAATAGTCGCAGACCTCCCCGCCGCTCGCCAGCGTATATTTCCGGTTCAGGTTAAAATGCATCAGCTTCGCGGAAAGATAGTCGATATCGCACATAACCGGGAGCACACCCAGATACCCCTCTCTTCTTGCAAAGGTGTTAAGCGGGCACTGCGTAAAGTGATAATAAAATCCGTCCCTATGCTTCGTCTCATCAAAATTGAAATCCCATGAAACGTTCTTGTACTGCGGATGCGCCTCAAGCCACGCAGCATCCTTCTCCATCGTGCTTTTCAGATGCTTGATACCGCTCGGCTTATTTCCATTTACAAACAAACCGATCACCTTAAGGATCGGCATGGACATCACCTCGACCGAGATTTCCCGCAGATCGTCAACCGATATTTTTCCGTCAGCCGCTTTCCAAAGTGCCAGAAAGAGCAGGCATTCATACATATTGGATGCCATCGGGTTGTCCACTCCCACATCATCTGCCCTTTGCAGCATATCGCGGTACTCTGCATCCGTTTTCTTAATGAACTCTCTCGTATATTCCTTCCCGTACCGCTTGTTAAGCCCCTTTTTCATGCAAGGTATCAACATCTTCCAATACTTGTCCGTGTATTCCAGCATCGGTATTCCCCCCTATTTTTTGTTAGTTTCTTCTAACTAAACATACCACCGATACTGCGTTTTTGCAATGTTATTATTGTTTGATCTTTCTTCTTCAAATGCCATATTTCTTTTTTTGTACAAATTGCCACTAGACTTTTTCACGCAAATGAGTATACTACTAAGTAAGTAGTTATATACCAACTACTCTTTCATACTTATTAACAAGTGTTTTTGGCTGACAAAGCCGTCAATGAAAGAATAATTTGACCGACAAGGTCTCTCTGGTTCGCCAGAGCAGGGTATGGTTAGCGCCGTACCCTTTTTTCATACAGATAGACAGACCAAGGAGAACCACTATTTGAAAGAATACTTAAAAGCCCAAAACAAAACCACCGATGCTATTATCTCGAACACTTTCAGTACCGATGAACTCGAACGCTTTTCTAAATCTGATTATCGCTGGGCAGATAACCGTTCTAAACAATATAGCTATCGAAATGTTAAAAAAGGTGAGATTTATCAGTTTGAGTTTGGGAAAAATTTCCACCCCGAAATGTCCTACGAACATAGAG
Organism: Agathobacter sp.; assembly: GCA_050873865.1. Lineage (GTDB taxonomy): Bacteria > Bacillota > Clostridia > Lachnospirales > Lachnospiraceae > Roseburia. Next base: position 2,856 of record JBNMJQ010000007.1, read on the forward strand.
GACTTGTAATCGGTGTAAAGCAGAAGCTGCTTTATGTACTTCCAATCTTCTCCTATATTCCTTCCAAACATTCAGATGTGTATCATCCAGTAGATTCCCCCCACTCCAAAAGCGATATGTTTTTACTAAAAAGCTGTGACTTTTCATTCATAACTCACGACTCGGTTTTAAAGCTGAACGATATCCGAACTGTTAGTATAAACCGAATCCTATATCAGCAGCATGGCGCGATTCCACTCTCTTCCGATACATACAAAAAAATTGAAGAACTGGTTCTGCAAAAATATTTTCCTAATTTCTGGTATTCGTATACGCAGATGAAGCAGAAACTTTATCAATCTGAAGCCGCTATTTGTAAACTGGAAGAAACTTTGAAATCACTCTCAATGGAAAACGAAGAATTAAAAAACAGGCTCAGCTCTGATAATCAATAAAATTTTGCGGCACTCCCTATTCCTAATGGAAGTGCTGCTCTTTTACCTTATATTAAGCAATATTGCTTGCTTTAACACTCTTCGTTATTACAAGGATAAAATAAGTGCTGCGAGCACACTGGCTGCAAGCAGGCAGAAACAGATTACAGCAAGTATTCTCATCTGCTTTGGTCTTTTCTTTTTAAGTTCTGCAAGTACGCCTGTCGTGTAAAGCACCATTGTGACAAGCGCTCCGACTGCCAATCCCAGACATACACCCTTGATACATTCATAGATCGGGATTGCAGAGTCATAGCAGATCGTTTCCATAACCAATCCGATCAATAGTGATACCAATCCGGTAATGCTTATAACTTTTGCTCTTTTTAATAATAATGCTTTTTCTGCAACTGCATAATCGGACATTGCCGCTGCAACCTCTTTTACTTCTTTTTCCATATTCTCGCTTTTCCTTTCTCCACTGATGATTTCAGGAATACTAACCTCATAAAATTCTGAAAATTCACATAACAAACTGATATCCGGCATATTGCTTCCGGTTTCCCACCTCGATACCGTTCGTCCTGATACATTCAGAATCTCCGCAAATTCTTCCTGAGTAATTCCTTTTTCCTTGCGAAGCTCCTTTAAGAAACTTCCTATTGTTTTTGGATTCACTTTTGTTTCCTCCTTTCATCAGCAGATTACAGAAAAAAGCATTTTTGTTACACGACACAAAGCGAGAATTGCCATATAATCAGCATTTAGACACATCTGTCCTGCCAAAATTCTACAAAACAAGTATAACACACTATAAAAATATCTTTCCAATATTTCTATTTTGACATTCTGTGCTATAATTACTCTGCCATAAAATCTGGCTGATCCACTTATGTATGATAACTTGGGAAAGGTTGAATTTATAAAATGAGTAAGACTGCAAAATCAAAAGAATTAGATATGTTAAACGGCAAACTAGCAGGAAAACTGATTTTCTTTGCAATTCCACTGGCATTCAGCAGTATTTTACAGCAGTTATTTAACTCCGCAGACGTTGCTGTGGTTGGACGTTTTGCGGGTGACTCTGCGCTTGCTGCTGTCGGAAGCTGCGTAGCACTTGTCGGGATCTTCGTAAATCTTATTGTCGGACTGTCCGTAGGACCGAATGCTGCGCTGGCTACTCTGATCGGTCAGAAAAAGAGAGAACAGATCAGCGGAACCCTTCATACGATCCTGACCTTCGGTGTGGTGCTCGGCTTTATCCTTATGTTCCTTGGAATGATCTCCGCCAGAACTATTTTAGAGCTGTCCGGAACCCCTGACAGCGTGCTGGATCAGGCGCTTTTGTATATCCGGATCTACTTCCTTTGCATTCCATTTATGACGATCTATAACTTTGGCTCCGCGATTCTAAGAAGCTTCGGAGACAGCAAAAGACCAATGTATTACCTGATCGTATCCGGCACGGTAAATGTGATCCTGAATCTCGTTCTGGTCATCTGCTTTCACCTCGGTGTCGCAGGTGTTGCCATTGCAACTGTAATCTCCAACATCCTCAGCGCTGCCATGCTCATCATCTATCTGCATCGCAGACCGGACGAGTTTCAGTTTCGTGTGCGGGATATGCGAATCGAGAAAACCGCCTTACAGAAAATTCTAATCATCGGAGTTCCTGCGGGGATACAGGCGGCAATCTTCTCTGTGTCCAATGTATTTATCCAGAGCGGGATCAATTCTTTCGGGGAGGACGCGATCGCTGGTTCTTCCCTCGCACTGAATTTTGAGTATTTTTCATACGATATTACATCCGCCTTTGCACAGGCTGCCGTAACCTTTACCAGCCAGAACTACGGTGCCGGCAACATCAAAAGATGCAAAAAAATCTTCCTGTTGTGCCTGCTCTTCGGTTTCGGATTTACGGAGCTTCTGTCAATTATCTTCATGATCTGGGATGATTTCTTTGTAGGTATCTATACAACCAGCAGCGCGGTTGCCGCCTACGCCCTGATCCGGCTGCATCATGTATGCTCTCTGGAAGGACTAGCTGCAACCTACGAAGTGGAAAGTGCCGCGCTAAGAGGTATGGGAAAATCCTTAGAACCATCGATCATCACAATTCTCGGAACTGTTGTGTTCCGTTTGATCTGGATGGTTACAATATTTAAACAGGTTCCTACCTATGCCATGCTGATGAACGTATACGTTGCCTCATGGCTGTTTACCGGCGGAGCCATCTTTATCGTTTATTGGCATCACATGAAAAAAGTAAGCAGCAATCCATTATAATCTTCTGGCACATTTCATATCCCACAAGGCAGGCGATAAGCTCCGTTATCGGAAATGCCCACCAGATCAGTGAGATATCCGCCTGACCATTTCTGACAAAAGCAGAAAAGATTCCTGCCAGCGGCAGTATGATCACCATCTGCCTTAGCAGAGAGATCACAAGTGACTGAAGTCCTCCGTCCAGTGCCTGATAAATTCCCTGGTATGCTACATTGATCCCAGCGAAAACAAAACTGATAGAAATGATCCTCATTGCTCCGATAAAGTACGCTCTTGACGATCCGGCATTAAACAGTGTAGCAAATGCGTTTGGGAAAGCCTCTGTGATAATGATTCCAAAGACCATCAGGACAGCCGTATATATAAGACCGTATTTCATGCCATCTTTGATGCGCCTTTTGCTCCCCATTCCGTATGCGAATGCTATGATCGGTGTGATCGCATCTCTCAGCCCAAACGCAAGGAACAGTACAAATTGCTGCACTTTATAGAACAATCCGTAAGCCGTCTGTGCGGAAGGATTGAATTTTAGGATCAGGTTCATCACATAGACCATGATCGACATAAGTGCCTGCGCAATGATCGCCGGAAGCCCAATCGCATAGATTTCCTTAATGATCCTGCCATCCGGTTTCATGTATTTTGCCCCATGCTCAAATTCTTTGTTTAATTTTATATGGAACATAAATAATAGTCCCGCGGATACCACCTGTCCGATCACCGTCGCATACGCAGCGCCCTCGACTCCCATTTCAGGAACCGGTCCGATACCATAGATCATGATCGGATCAAGGATAATATTTATCACAGCTCCCACAACCTGACCGATCGTGGAATATAGGGAACGTCCGGTCGCCTGTAATAATTTTTCAAACAGCGAAAAGAAAATGATTCCAAATGAGATCACACAGCATATCCTAAGATAGCTTGTTCCCATTGCGATAACTTCCGGATCAACGGTCTGTGATGAAATGTATGCCTTTACTCCGAATATTCCAAACAACAGGCATACCGCATAGATGATCACGCCAAGGAACAAACTGTTCCCGGCAACCTTTGCAGCCTTTTTGCTGTTCCCCTGTCCGAGTGTCCTCGCAAGAAGCGCATTGGTTCCCACACCGGTGCCGATCCCCACTGCTACCATAAGCATCTGAACCGGGAATACAAGCGTAAGTGCATTTAAAGCAGCTTCGCTCCCCACCTTCATGTTTCCAACAAAGGCACTGTCCACGATGTTGTAGACCGCCTGCAATGCCATAGACAGGATCATCGGTATTCCCATCTGCACCATGAGCCTTCGCACCGGCATATCCTTCATTTTGTTAGTCTCTGCCATTTTAACTTAATCCTCCTTGTTTTTCTGCATAAAAAAAGTATGCACCTATCTCATAAGTTGGACTTACGCTGATAAGCAACACACTTTTTCTGGCATGATATAAAATAAAAAACGAGCAGCAAAACTGGATTTACGCTAGTCTGCTACTCGTTCGCCATTTATTATATTTCTCGTTTTCCAAAAAGTCAAACAAAAATTTTCTTGCTTTTTTCCTCTTCTATGCATTATAATGTGCAGGAAATAAAGAAAACGAAGCCGGCTTTTAGAAGCGTGAAATCATGAGGAACAGCTTATCCTCGCAGATTTCGCGCTTATTTTTTGTCCGCTGAAGGAGGTTCTATGAATACAAAAAATAAACTTGCAGATATGCCGATCCGTCCCTTGCTATACACGATGGCAATTCCTTTGATGCTGTTATCGGGCAGATTGCCGGAGCCGTTGCCGCTTTACTTTTTAACCGATTCAAAAATCCGCTCATTCACGTTCGTTTTAAAAACTATCATTTTGACTGGCAGGATGTCGCGGATATTTACCGCGTCGGGCTTCCAACCATTATTATGCAGGCAATCGGAAGCCTCATGACATTTATTGTAAATAATTTGCTGCTAAGTGTCTCCACAACCGCCGTAGCATTTTTCGGAGTGTACTATAAACTCCAGAATTTCCTTATGATGCCGATCAATGGACTTGGACAGGCTGCTATCCCGATTGTCGGATACAATTATGGTGCAAAGCAATCCGGGCGCGTTCAGCAGACATGGAACGTCCTGCTTCCGACCGGAATTGCAATCGCTTTATGTGGAACTGCGATCTTCTGTGCCATTCCAAGACAATTATTACTGCTTTTCTCCGCAAGTCCGGAAATGTTATTGATCGGTATTCCGGCACTTCGGATTATTTCCGTTTCTTTTACCTTTGCTGCCGTTACAATTTTATGCGGTTACTTTGCTTCTGGACTCGGCAATGGTATAGTTAATATGCTCAGTGCTGCTATACGGCAATTTATTTTACTTATTCCCTGCCTTTGGTTTCTCATAAAAACAGCCGGCATTACATACGCATGGTATGCATTCTGGATTGCAGAGGCGGCTGCCTGCATATACAGTTACTGCACATCACATAGATTACTAAAAAATTTTTCACGATAACGATTGGAGGTCAATAATATGAACGAAATATTTCACAGAACAAGTATAAGAAGCTATCTCAACCAGCCGGTTGAGGACGAGAAGATTGAAAGGATGTTACAAGCTGCTATGGCTGCACCTTCTGCCGGCAATCAGCAACCTTGGGAATTTTATATAGTTAAGGATAAAACCACCTTAAAAAAGCTATCCCAAACCAGTCCTTACGCAGCCTGCGCCGCATCCGCACCTCTTGCTTTCGTCGCATGTTACCATGTTAATTGCAGGATGCCCGAATACGCGCAGATTGATATGAGTGCTTCTGTCGAAAATCTCCTACTGGAAGCAGATGCGCTCGATCTTGGCGCTGTCTGGCTTGGAATTGCCCCTCTCAAGGAGAGAATGAGTGCAGTACGCATGGCGCTGGATATTCCGGAAGAGTTAGACGCTTTTGCGATTATTCCATGTGGTTACCCTACATCTATTCACCCTCAACAGGATCGTTTTGACAAGAAACGTATACACTATATTTTATGATTTCACAAAATTACTTCGCCTGCGCCTGTAACCTCCGCACAAAGCATATATACAGAAGCACCGCACCAGCTGCAAAGACAGCCACAGAAAATACCCACGCAAAAACACTTCCGGCAACCGTATGCTGTAAGATTCCGGTCTGTGTGCGGACGACTGAGATCAGGTTCACCGTCACGTGACCGAGCACTGCTGCGAAAAAGTGACCGCACTTTTCCATAAAAAGTGCTAGCATCACACCGAGCACAAAGGCATAGATAAACTGCACGATATTAAAATGCATAATGCCAAACAAAAGTGCCGACAGGAGAACTGCCGGAAGCATCCCCATATCGCGCCGCAGCCGTGCGTAGATCACGCCGCGGTAGACCATCTCCTCTAAGATCGGCGTAAGGATGGCGGAGCCGATGATCTGGAAAACAAATGCACCTCCGTAGAAGTCCTCGTTTGCCTGCGCAAAGCCGGTAGAAATCTCCACCAGTGGTGACATGGAAAGCAGATTGTTCAGTCCGATTCCACAGCAGGCAGCCACAGCAACGATCAAAAGTGCTGTCCGGACACCAGCCGCAGTAACGCCGCTTTCCGCGTCTGCCCTGGCATTCTTCCGCCCTGTCTGCGGCTGCTTTCCGTCACTCTGCTTTGCCCTTGCAGCCTGTCTCCAGATCGCATCCGGCTTATAAAACTGTGTATACACGACCGGGAGTGCCACAAGCGTTGCAACGATCTGCCGTATCATATAGGTGCTGCTATCCGTTCCGATAAAAAGCTGCATTAAGAACATCACGAATAAATTGACCGCATAATACAGCAAGAGCGGATACAGGACATCCCATATCCGCATAGCAAAATACTTTCTTTGCATACTCTTACCTCTAAAGCTTTAAGCCTGCAAGCAGGGAGCCAAGGCTTGTTCCTGCTGTCTCGTTGGAAATATACTCCTCTACCTCGCCGGCATCCTCGGTATCCACCATTTCTTCCTCAAGAGCCTTCATGCTAAGACTGACCTTGTTATCATTGGTGTTTAACACCTTAACCTTGACCTTCTGTCCCTCCTTTAACACCTCATGCGGTGATGCGATCCGCTTCTGGCAGATCTGTGAAATATGGACAAGTCCGCTGATCCCGTTGCCGAGGCTGATAAATGCGCCATATGGCATAATGCTCTCCACGGTTCCCTCTAAGACAGAACCCGGAACCATCATGGAAATCTTGTGGTTTCTCGCCTCCGTCTCCTTCTCGCGTGCGACAGCCTTTCCGGAAAGCACCAGCTTATCCTTCTCCTTGTCGACCGTGGTGATCTTCGCCTCGATCTCCTTGCCTACCCACGCAGATGTATCCTCCACATAATCGGATGCGATCTGTGAAGCCGGGATAAATGCACGGATACCCTCAAGATATGTAACTACACCGCCCTTGACGCTCTCCTTGATGCGCACCTTTACGACTGCCTCCTGCGCCATAAGCTCCTTTAACTTATCCCACGCAAGAACATCATTGGCTTCCTTCTTGGAAAGCTCGATGTTGCCTGCTCCGTCATCGAGTGCAACGACCGTAGCTTCAATCACATCTCCCGGAAAAATCTCTGCGAACACATCAAAGGTTGGATCATTGCTTAAATTCTCCACCTTGATGATTCCCTGCGTATAATAATTCAGATCCAGTGCGACCTCATCCTCCGATACGGCAATAACCGTCCCGGAAATAATGTCACCCTCGCGGATCGTCCGGAAGGAACGCTCCAGCTCCTTCTCATAATCCTTCATGGTTTCCATACACATATCCTCCTTTAAATGGACGTGCGGACCAGTTTCGGCTTATATCCGGCTTCTTCCAGCGCCTTTAATATCTGTTTCTTGTGATCGGTTCCGAAGCACTCCAGCGTGATGCGAAGCTCCACCGCCGCATTGCGGTTCGTGGAAACGAACTGGTTGTGCTCAAGCTTGATAACATTTCCCTGCTGTTCCGCAAGATTGCCCGCAACCTTTGCAAGCTCACCCGGCTTATCCGGAAGCAGAACCGAAACTGTAAAAATGCGGTCTCTGAAAATAAGTCCCTGCTGTACCACGGATGACATTGCAATGACATCCATATTACCTCCGCTTAAGATCGCAACAACACGCTTATCTGTCACATCCAGATGTTTTAATGCCGCAACGGTCAAAAGTCCGGAATTTTCGATAACCATCTTGTGATTCTCAACCATATCCAAAAATGCGCCGATCAGCTCATCATCCTCGACCGTGATGATATCGTCCAGATTCTTCTGGATGTATGGGAAAATGTTGCTTCCCGGTGTCTTAACCGCTGTACCGTCTGCGATGGTATTTACCGTAGGAAGTGTCGTTACCTTGCCGGCTGCGAAGGATGCCTGCATACAGTTCGCGCCTGCCGGCTCCACACCGATCACCTTGATCTTTGGATTTAACAGCTTTGCAAGTGTGGAGACGCCGGTTGCAAGTCCGCCGCCACCGATCGGTACTAAGATGTACTCAACGAGCGGAAGCTCCTTGAAAATCTCCATTGCGATCGTGCCCTGTCCGGTTGCGACTGCAAGGTCATCGAACGGATGAATGAAGGTGTAGCCCTCCTTCGCCGCGAGATCAAGTGCGTACTCACACGCCTCATCATAGACGTCTCCGTACAGGATAACCTCTGCACCATATCCCTTTGTGCGGTTGACCTTGATAAGTGGTGTCGTTGTCGGCATGACAATGACCGCCTTGCAGCCATAGCATTTTGCTGCATAAGCAACGCCCTGGGCATGGTTGCCCGCAGATGCGGTAATAAGTCCGCGGCTGCGCTCCTCATCTGTCAATGTGCTGATCTTGTAATAGGCGCCACGCACCTTGTAAGCGCCTGTAAACTGCATATTCTCCGGCTTAAGATACACCTTGTTGCCGGTCTGTTCACTTAAGTAATCACTGTATACCAACTTGGTCTCCAGTGTTACTTCTTTCACCTTTTCGCTTGCTTCTTCAAAGCAATCCAGTGTCAACATATCGTTTCCCTCTCTGTCAATTTATTTGTTATCAAATAATGCTTCCACAAATGCATCCGGATCAAACTTCTGCAGATCATCAATCGTCTCTCCCACGCCAATGTACTTGACCGGAACAGAAAGCTCTGACTGGATTGCAACCGCAATACCACCCTTTGCCGTACCGTCCATCTTGGTAAGAACAATACCGGTAATCTCTGCAACCTCTGAAAATTCTTTTGCCTGCACAAGTGCGTTCTGTCCGGTTGTTGCATCCAGCACAACAAGTGTCTCACGGTAGGCATCCGGGTATTCCTTCTCCAGAATACGGTTAATCTTTCCAAGTTCATTCATCAGATTCTTTTTATTGTGCAGTCGTCCTGCCGTATCTACAAGAAGTACATCTGCGTTTCTCGCCTTGGCTGCCGCCGTCGCATCATATACGACAGAACCCGGATCCGCACCTTCCGTGCCGCCGATCATATCAACACCGGAACGGTTCGCCCACTCCTTAAGCTGGTCGCCCGCCGCAGCACGGAACGTATCTGCCCCAGCGACAATGACCTTCTTACCCTGGTTCTTTAGTTTCCCCGCAAGTTTGCCAACCGTAGTGGTCTTTCCGACACCATTTACACCGATGACAAGGACAACCGACTTCTCGTTCTCAAAACGATATGCCGTCTCCTCCACCGCCATCTGCTCCTTGATGCTGTCGATCAGAAGCTGCTTGCACTCCTGTGGCTGCTTGATGTGCTGTTCCTTTACCTTCTCGCGAAGAGAATCGAGGATATTTTCCGTTGCACGCACACCGAGATCACCCATGATAAGGATCTCCTCAAGTTCCTCGTAAAACTCCTCATCGATATGGGAAAATCCACTAAATACAGAATCAATTCCCGATACGATATTATCCCTCGTCTTTGTAAGACCTTCTACCAGCCGTTTAAAAAATCCTTTTTTCTTCTCCTGTTCTTCCTGCTGCTGGTTTTCAAATTGTTCTTCCATATATACCTCCAGATTACATTCCCTCATCAGTTGTCTAACTGCTGGTCGATCAGGTTGACCGATACGAGCGTTGAAACGCCCTTCTCCTGCATTGTGATACCATACAGGCGGTCTGCAGCCGTCATCGTTCCTCTACGATGCGTGATCACGATAAACTGTGTATTCTTGGTCAGTTTGTTCAGATATCCTGCGAAACGTCCGACATTCGAATCGTCAAGCGCCGCCTCGATCTCATCCAGAAGGCAGAACGGCGACGGTTTCAGTGCCTGAATTGCAAACAAAAGCGCGATCGCGGTAAGTGCCTTTTCTCCACCGGACAGCTGCATCATGTTCTGCAGCTTCTTTCCCGGTGGCTGTGCGATAATGCGGATTCCACATTCAAGGATATCCTCATCCTCCACCAGCTCAAGTGTGCCATGTCCGCCTCCGAACAACTGCTTAAAGGATTTGTCAAATTCACGCTGGATTTCTGCGAACTTCTCTGTAAACTGCTTGCGCATTCCCTCGTCAAGCTCTGCGATCAACTGCATCAAGGTTTCTTCTGCCTCGATCAGGTCATCGTGCTGCGTCTTCATCTGGCTATATCTCTCGGATATCTCCTTGTACTCCTCAATTGCATTGACATTGACATCGCCAAGTCTGCGGATCTCGTCCTTAACCTCCGTGATCATCTTCTTTAAGGAAGAAAGATCCTCGTATTTGTCATTGCGCAGCTCCTCTGCTGCGTGCGGCGTCAGTTCATATTCTTCCCACATATAGTTGGTCTGATACTCGTCTGCCTCTTTTAACTTCTCACGTTGTGCATTCAACCGGAAGATTTCTTTGTCGAGGCTGTTCTTGCGCTCGCTGATTTCCTCCTGTTTCTGGAAAAATCCGCGATATTCCGCAGACATCGCTTCCTTCTTTTCCTGATTCTCTTTCAATTCTTTTTCCAGATTTACTGCGGAATCATCGCACGCGAGGATCGTCTTGTGGATTTCCTCGATATCATGCTGCTTTTTCTGTACATCCTCTTTTGCCGCAGCCGCGTTCTCCACCAGGCTCTCCCGTTCAAGATCGTACTTCTCGATCTCGTGGTCGATACGCTCTAAGTTCTCCCGGATAAAGCCTGCGCTCTGCCCCACATTTGCCTGTTCTAAAAGGATAGCGGAAACCTTCGCGGATGCAGCTTCTTCTAACTTTGTCTGCTCCTCTAAGATCTTCTGGAAATCTGCACTTTCCTTTGCGATCTCTTCCTCCCGCTTCTTTGAATATGCAATCTCGTCCGCAATCTTCTGCTTGTTCAGGTTAATCTCGGAAATCTGCTGCTCAATCTGCACGCTCTCGTTCTTCAAGCCCGCAAATACGTTCTCACTCTCTGCCTGCTGCTGCTTTGCACGCTCTGCATTCAGGCGCGCAGTATTCTGCAAAATGTACTGTTCCTGTATTGCCTGCTTTAACTCTTCAAGCTCGTCCTCGCCGAGTGCCTGTGCCGTCAGAATATCCTCCTTGCGGTTCTTAAGTTCCTCGATCGCCTTTTCCTGTTTGGCAATCACTGCCTCCAATTCCTCAATCTCACGTTTTCTTGCGAGAAGATTGGAGGTATTCTTGAATGCACCACCCGTCATGGAACCGCCCGGACTTAAATACTCGCCCTCAAGCGTAACAATATGTAAGCTGTAATGATTCTTCTTCGCTAATGCGATCGCATGGTCGATGGTATCTGCAACCAGCACACGTCCAAGCAGATAAGCTGCGACCTCGTCATATTTCGGATCACACTTTACCAGCTTATTGGCAAGCCCGATGATGCCCGGCTCCTTAAGTGCCTCCTCATTCTTCGGATTGCTTCTCGCACTGACACTCGTAAGTGGAAGGAATGTGGCTCGACCGAAGCGATTCTGCTTTAAAAATGCGATCATTTTCTTTGCAGTCTCTTCGTCTTCCGTTACAATATTCTGGATATTTCCGCCAAGAGCTGTCTCGATAGCGATCTCATACTTCTTATCTACCTGTATAAGATCCGATACAACGCCCAGCAGGCCTTTGTTTGCAGACTTCTGCTCCATGACCTTGCGGATGCTGCTGCCGTAGCCGTCATAGCGCTCTGCAATATTCTTTAAGGATTCCAGCCTTGACTCCTGCTTGTGGAAAAGAGCCATCGCTTCTTCGAGCTTGCGATCGTTCTCCTCACCCTTTCGTTTCCACTCATGAGCGGAAAGATTGAGTGCGGCTTCCTTTTTCTTCTGTTCTTCCAACACAGAATTGACCTGCTCTAGTTCCTTCTGATACTGCTCATATACAGACTCTAAGTCTGCCTCCTGCGTCTTCCGGTCAAGCAGGCGCTTGGTAAGCTCTGCCTTACGGATATTGGTCTGTTCAAGCATTGTATCAAAACGCTGCTGGCGTGCTTTGATGGATGCCTTATTATTTAAGAGCGTAATGATCTCATTCTGTCCGTTCTCGATTCCGGCATTGCATCTGGCGATCTCCGCCTGAATGGCAGAAAGTGCCTGCTGTGCCTCCATCTTCTTCGTCTCGATCGCAGCAATCTGCTCATCAAGTGTCTTTTTCTTCTCGTCGTACTCATTTCTTGAAGCAAAACGTTCCTGCTTTTCTGCCTCAATTGCATCCAGACGGCTCTGCATGTGCTCGTCCGTCATTTCTGCAGTATGAATCTGCTCCTTTAAGACATGGATCTGGCTTTCAAGCTTCTCCTTCGTCAATGAAGAATTGCTCAGATTCTCCCGCAGAGAGTTGACCTTTTCATCCATCTCTGCGATGCCCTGCTCTAAGCGCTCATACTCACTCTTGATCTTATCATAAGAGGTATTCGCCTCTTTCAGTTCCTCGTCTGCAATGTGGTATTTCTCCTCCACATCCTTCTGCTGCTTCTCAATGCGTGCAGTCTCTAACAGGAACATATTGACGTCGTATTCCTTCAGTTCTTCCTTCTTCTTAAGGTATATCTTCGCCTTTTCCGACTGGCGCTCCAGCGGTCCCACCTGCCGCTCTAACTCCGCTAAAATATCATTGACACGGACGAGATTGTCCCGCTCACTCTCTAACTTCTTCTGCGCGGTTGCCTTGCGCTTTTTGTACTTTACAATGCCGGCAGCTTCGTCGAACAGCTCACGGCGCTCCTCCGGCTTACCACTTAAGATCCGATCGATCTGTCCCTGGCCGATGATGGAATATCCCTCTTTGCCGATACCTGTATCGTAAAACAGCTCAGTTACTTCCTTCAAACGGCATGGTGTCCCGTTGATCAGGTATTCACTCTCCCCGGAACGGTACACTCTTCTTGCGATCGTCACTTCCTCATAATCTACAGCAAGCTGATGATCGGAATTGTCGAGCGTGATCGCGACATACGCATAACTGAGCGGTTTACGATTCTCCGTTCCCGCAAAGATAACATCCTGCATGGATGCTCCTCGAAGCTGCTTTGCGCTCTGCTCGCCGAGTACCCAGCGGACCGCATCCGCGACATTACTCTTGCCACTTCCGTTCGGGCCGACAATTCCGGTTATACCATTATGAAATTCGAACACGATTTTGTTGGCAAAGGACTTAAATCCATGTACCTCTAAGCTTTTTAAATACATACCTTACTCCTGTTCACGCAGTTTGATCAACGCATGATATGCAGCTTCCTGCTCTGCGGCCTTCTTGGTATGGCCACAGCCCTCACTGATCTTCTGTTCCCCGATCCATACCTCTACTGAAAAGCTCTTATCATGGTCCGGACCGCTCTCTCCCACAAGCCTGTAGTCCAACTGCTCATGTTCTCCCTGCACAACTTCCTGCAGGATAGTCTTGCTATCATAAAAGAGCTGCTTGTGCTCAATATCCGTCAGAATAAATTTCAGCACAAACTCTTTTGCATTAGCAAAACCACCATCCAAATAGATAGCGCCGATCACAGCCTCCAATGCATCCGAAAGAATAGACTTGCGTTTTCTTCCTCCGGTCTGGTTCTCGCCTCTTCCGAGATACAGGTAGTCTCCAAGATCAAGCTCCTTTGTGCAGAGTGCAAGTGTCGGCTCACACACAATGCTTGCGCGAAGCTTTGTAAGCTGTCCCTCAGGCACATCCGGGTAATTGTGATACAAAAAATCACTCGAAATAATCTCCAGAACCGCATCTCCCAGAAATTCGAGCCGCTCATTATCCGACAGCTTCTTCATATGCCGTTCATTCGCGTATGAGCTGTGCGTAAGAGCCTGCCGGAGCAGCCCCTGATTTTCAAAATGATACCCAATTTTATCTTCAAATTCTGTCAGATTTGACATATTATCTTCCTTTCCATTTTCTTTCCGTGGCATTTTCCCACGAAGCGAAATAAGCCCTTGTGTTTGGCAAGGGCTTTATTTACCGGTAAAACCGATTCAGTTATGATAGCATACAGTCTCAAAATCAATTAATTAAGGGCTGCCTTGATCTGTTCTACAGCATCTCCAACCGTTACAATCTGTTCTGCAGCAGAATCCGGGATCTCGATATCAAGCTCCTGCTCAAGTCCCATGATGATCTGTAATACATCCAGAGAGTCTGCGCCAAGATCATCAATAAAGGTAGAGTCCATGGTGATCTCGTTCTCATCTACATTTAATACCTCTGCAATAATTTTTTTAATGATATCAAATTCCATAATTTTATTCCTTTCTACTCTTCTTCCTGTGAGTCCTTGATATTTTCTTTGATTTTACCGTTAATGTCTTCCTGATTAAATGTCACGCATTGGAAAATGGAATTGGTAATCTCTTTTGCTTTCGCACTTCCATGCGTCTTTACAACCAATCCATTCAGTCCCAACAGCGGTGCCCCGCCATACTCTGTCGCATCAAAGCTCTTTATAGTCTTTTTCAATGCCGGCAGTGCAAGTGCTGCACCGATCTTGCTCTTTAAGGTACTCATCATTCCCTGCTTGATAACTCCGATCAGTGTTGAGCTTAACCCTTCATACAGCTTAAGAATCACATTCCCGACAAAAGCCTCACATACGATTACGTCAGCGCCGCCTCTTGGAATGTCTCTTGCCTCAATACAACCGACAAAATTGATGTCTGTACATTCCTTTAATAACGGAAGTGTTGCCTTAACAAGGGCATTGCCCTTCTCTTCCTCAGCGCCGATATTCACAATCGCAACGCGGGGATTCTTCACACCAACAACATCCTTCATATAGATGGAACCCATCTTTGCAAACTGTACCAGATGCTCTGCTCTCGCATCTACATTTGCACCACAGTCGATCAGAAGAGAAACGCCTGCCTCTGTTGGAATCAGCGGTGCCAGTGGAGCCCTCTGGATTCCCCGGATCTTGCCAACGATCGTCTGTCCACCGACAAGTACAGCACCCGTGCTCCCTGCCGATACAAAAGCATCTGCCTCGCCGCTCTTTACCAAGCCTAGTCCTACTACAATGGATGACTGTTTCTTTCTGCGGATTGCAAGAACCGGCGGCTCTGCCATCTCAATGACCTCAGGAGCATCAACAAGTTCAATCTGTTCCTTCGGATATTCATACTTTGAAAGTTCTTCACGGACAACTTCTTCCTGTCCTACCAATATTACCTTAATGTCCGTGTGGGCGCGGATAGCATCAACGGCAGCCTGCACCGGTGCCTGTGGTGCGTTGTCGCCTCCCATGGCGTCCAGAACCACTCTCGTCATTTCTGACATGTCCTCTCCTCCTATTGCGAAAAGCAATGACTTTTCTTCTTTAAAGAATATACGATAAACCCCGTGTTATGTCAACAAAAAAAGAGCCTGAGCGCTCAACGCCCAAGCTCTCGCTTTTCCGTGATTAGTCCTGTGGAATGATTTCTTTTTTGTTGTAAGATCCACAGTTCTTGCAAACACGATGTGGCATCATTAATTCTCCACATTTGCTGCACTTAACTAAAGTCGGAGCAGACATTTTCCAGTTTGCTCTTCTCTTATCTCTTCTACCCTTAGAAGATTTATTCTTTGGACAAATTGACATTTGTTTACACCTCCTTAAACTGTTTAAAAATATCTTGGAAAGCTGCCATTCTTGGATCAAGTTCTGTTCTCTGGCAATTGCAGGCTCCACTGTTTAAGTTCATCCCGCAAACCTTGCAAATTCCTTTGCAATCATCCTTGCACAGAACTTTCATTGGCCAGTTTACCAAAATTTCGGCGTAGACAAATCGGTCTACATCCATTTCAAACCCAATCAGGTAGTCCGTTTCTTCCATTTCTTCATCAACGATCGTTCCGTCCTTCATGGTAAGAACTTTGTCAATGTCAAAATGTAAATCTGTTGGTACGTCTTCTAAGCATCTTCCGCAAGGAATTGCCACCTGCATATCCACAGTTCCGGAGATCAGAAGTTCTTTGTTCTCACGGTTTGCAATATGAAGTGCAATCGGCTTGCTGCTCAGAATAGGGAAATTACCTAATCTTGACGAAAAGACCTCCATTTCAATAGAAACCTCTTCCGTCCGCTCTTTATTTACAGATTCGATAATGTCTGAAATATTGATAATCACAGTATTCTCCCATTCACACCTAAACAATTATACATATGCATAATTCGTTTGTCAACAAATAATTTTACTTTTTTGCAATGCTTTTTATAAGAGCGCAACTGTCTCACGGCAGATTGCAAGTTCTTCGTTGGTCGGAATGATGCAGACCTTGACTTTGGAATCCGGTGTTGAGATTACTGTATCAACGCCACGCGCCTTATTTGCCTCTGCATCCATAGTGATTCCAAGATATCCGAGGTACTCTAAGATCATTGCACGGATAAAGGAAGTATTCTCTCCGATTCCGGCTGTAAATGCGATAGCATCCACACCATTCATAGCAGCTACATAAGAACCGATATATTTTGCAACGCGGTATGCAAATACCTCACATGCATTGATTGCAAGCTCGTTGCCTTCATCATAAGCAGCCTCAAGGTCACGGAAGTCGCTGGATACCCGTGACATTCCCTGTACGCCGGATTTCTTATTTAAAATGTCCATTACTTCCGGAAGGGTAAGATTCTCCTTCTGTGCAATGAACTCAAGAATAGATGGATCAAGATCTCCGGATCTTGTTCCCATTACAAGTCCCTCAAGCGGAGTAAGACCCATGGAAGTATCTACACACTTGCCATCCTTTACAGCGCTGACAGAAGCACCATTGCCAAGGTGTGCTACGATAATCTTGGAATGATTGATATCCATTCCCAGAAACTCTGCACATCTCTTTGATACAAAGCTGTGGCTTGTTCCGTGGAAACCATATCTTCTGACTTTATATTTCTCATAATATTCGTATGGAATACCATAGAGGTAAGCCTTCTTCGGCATTGTCTGATGGAATGCGGTGTCAAATACGCCCACCATCGGTGTATTTGGCATCAGTTCCTTGCATGCGTTGATTCCGATTAAGTTGGCCGGGTTGTGAAGCGGTGCAAGATCATTGCACTCTTCGATTGCTGCAAGTACTTCATCCGTGAGAATCGTTGAAGCTGCAAACTTCTCTCCTCCATGTACCACACGGTGTCCGACTGCATCAATCTCTGCAAGGCTTGCAATTGCTCCGGTCTTCTCATTTACAAGTGCGTCTAATACCATCTGGATTGCCTGTTTGTGTGTCGGCATGTCAGCCTCTGTAATTTCCTTATCGAGTCCTGCCTTCTGGTATACCAGCCGTCCATCGATTCCGATTCGCTCACAAAGACCTTTTGCAAGAACATTCTCTGTGTCGGAATTGATCAACTGATACTTCAGTGATGAGCTTCCGCAGTTAATAACTAATACGTTCATTTCATATCTCCTTACTTTCTATAGTAAATTCGGGCTGTTCCGCAGCTTTACGAAGCCGCCCTTGTGCAAAATCTATCCATATTATACGCCTACTTTTCCGTGTATACAAGCGTTAAAATATTCACATACGCCATTTCCATATGACAATGTTACTGTCCGGACAGAGCCTGGCATTTCCTCTAGTAACGTTATTGTCACAAATTTTACTTCATGCTAAAATGAAAACACCAAATCGCGGAGATACTTTTCTAAAAAAGCGATTTCACATTCGGAGGTTCTATGAAAGTTGTCGGTGTAATAACAGAATACAATCCATTCCACAATGGTCACAAATACCAGCTGGATACCCTGCGGGAACAGACAAAGGCAGATTATATCATTGTTGCCATGAGCGGTTGCTTTCTGCAGCGCGGAGTTCCTGCAATCACAGATAAATACACCCGCGCGCAGATGGCACTTGAAGGCGGCGCAGATCTTGTTCTTGAGCTTCCTGCACTCTGGTCGACCGCCTCTGCGGAATACTTTGCAAGGGCTGGCGTGTACCTGCTCGGCAATACAGGGGTCGTTTCCGTCATCGGTTACGGCGTGGAAGAATCCGACCCACGCATGCTCCAGAGGATCTCCGCCCTTTTGCAGGATGCGCCGAAGTCCTATCATGACTCCCTGAAGCGTCATACAAGAACCGGACTCTCTTTTCCTGTGGCACGCGCCGCCGCATTAAGCGAGCTTCTGCCCGATTATCCTTCCGAAGATGTAAAGCAATTTTTATCACAACCAAACAATATCCTCGCCTTGGAATATGAGAAGGCTCTCATCTCTTATAACAACGCTTTCTCCTCGCATTTAAAGGGCTGTCCCATTGCACGTATCGGCGATAGCTATCACAATGAAGCTGTTCATTCGCACTACGCATCCGCGACTGCACTGCGCCGTCTGCTGCTTGACAGTCCCGACCGTCTTGCTGCCGACAGGCTTATGCCGGAGCGCGCAGCAGCTTTGCTTCTTAAAAATTACCGCAGTAATCTCTGCTTATGGACAGATGACTTTTCTCAGGCACTTTATGCGAAGCTGCTTGCCGAGTCCCCTTATGGCTTTGAACAGTACGCCGACTGCACACCGGACCTTTCCCGTAAGATCATTAAGCATCTGCCGGAATTTGTGAGTTTTGAACAGTTTTGCCTGTGCTTAAAAAGCAAAGACCTGACCTACACCCGGATAAGCCGTGTGCTGATCCATATTTTACTTAATATCACGAATGCACAATACCAATCCGGCGCTTTCGTCTGCCCTGCTCCCTATCTGCGGGCACTTGGTTTTCGAAAGGACGCGGCTCCACTGCTGGCACAGATCAAGCAGCATGCGTCTGTGCCGTTTATCACCAAACCTGCGGACGCGCTCCAACAGCTCGACCCATCCTGCCACTTTTTATTCCGCCTTGATTCCTATTCTTATGATTTGTATCGTGGAATCCAGAGCATAAAAAGCGGGCAGGCACTCCCCAATGAGTTTGCCCGCCCGTTTCTTATCATATAAAACCTGCGCCCGCACCGGGCGCAGAAAGCTTCATTTTGCGACTCTTTATCTCTTCTATGCCATCTCGCAGAGTTCCTTTGCCAGAGCATCAATCTGTGCAATACTTGCATCATTTAATGCTGAGGTGATCTTTACTTCATTTGCGCAATAAGTTAGATTCTTAGAACCCTCAAGCATAGTTTTCATGGTCTTTGCTGCCATCGGTGCCCAGGATCCATTCTCAACAAATCCTACCGTACGGTTCTGATAGTTGCGTTCTGTCAAATGATTGATAAATTCCTTCATGAAAGGAAATACATCCCCATTATATGTGACACTTGCAAGCACAAGCTTGCCATAACGGAACGCATCCTCTACACATTCTGCCATGTCCTCCCTTGCGAGATCACTTACAACCACCTTTGGACATCCATACTCTTTTAATTTATCCGCCAATAAAAGCGCTGCTTTCTTTGTATTTCCATATACGGATGCATACGCGATCATTACGCCTTCACTCTCCACGCCATAGCTGGACCAGATATTGTAAAGGTTCAGATAATATCCCAGATTCTCGGTAAGGAGCGGTCCGTGAAGCGGATAGATCCGTTCAATATCAAGTGTTGCTGCTTTCTTTAACAAAGCCTGCACCGGTGCCCCATATTTTCCGACAATGCCGATATAGTAGCGTCTTGCCTCACAGGCCCAATCCTCATCTACATCCAAAGCTCCGAATTTGCCGAAACCGTCTGCGGAGAACAAAACTTTTGCAGCACTGTCATAGGTTACGATTACCTCCGGCCAATGCACCATCGGTGCTGTCACAAATGTCAATGTATGTACACCGAGAGAAAGCGTATCGCCCTCTCCGACAACAATCTGGCGATCCGGATAATCTGTTCCGAAGAAATTCTTCATCATAACAAATGCCTTGGCAGATGCAACAATCTTTGCATCCGGGTAAGCTTCTGCAAACCGCGCAATATTTGCGGAGTGATCCGGTTCCATATGCTGTACGATAAGGTAATCCGGGGTTCTTCCCTGCATCGCATTGCATACGTTATTCATCCACTCCCCGCCAAAGTTCGCATCTACCGTATCCATAACCGCAATTTTTTCATCCAATATCACATAGGAATTGTATGCCATTCCATTCGGCACTACATACTGTCCTCCAAAAAGATCTACATTATGATCATTTACGCCCACATAAATAATATCCTTTACTGCTTCCATCTTAAGTCTCCTTTTCTACTCTAATTCCATTATGATTTCTCTTGCCAATTCTTCCTCGATCGGTTTTGCAAAAACCCCCGGTGCAAACTCCACAACATCTCCGATCCCCTTCTGCAATACAAAGCGAAGCCTGCCATCGCGCACCTTCTTGTCGGTATAGAGCTTCTTGACAAGCGCTTCACGGTCTATGTAATCCGGGATCTTAGTTGATAGTCCGGCTTTCTGGTATAACGCAGTCACGCGGTGTGCCTCCTCCTCGGACATATAGCCAAGCCTTGCGGAAAGCTGTACCTGTGCGGCCATCCCGATTGCAAGTGCCTCTCCATGGAGCAGACGGTAATCACTTAATGTCTCTATCGCGCGTCCGACCGTATGTCCAAGATTGAGCACCTCCCGCAATCCACTCTCCCGCTCGTCCTTCATAACGACATTGTATTTGATCTTGCAGTTGTTCTCCGCAATATACTCGCAGGCAAATTTCTGGCACTCTAAAATATGCTCCATATTCTGTTCAAGGAATGTAAACATGTCATAGCTTGCAAGGCATGCATGTTTGATTGTCTCTGCCATACCGCTGGAAAGCTGACGCGGTGGAAGCGACTTCCACGCCGCAATATCAATATACACTTTGCTCGGCTGATAAAACAGTCCGATCAGATTGGTTGCCAGAGGCGTGTCCACAGCTGTTTTTCCTCCAACAGATGCGTCTGCTGCCGCAAGAAGCGTTGTCGCATAATTGATAAAAGGGACTCCCCTTCCGTATGTACCTGCGACAAAACCTGCCAGATCCGTAACAACACCACCGCCGACTGCGATGATGCAACAATCGCGCCGGTATCCCTTCTCAAGCATGGCGTCCTCGATATTTGCCTTTGTCTCGCGCGTCTTTGATTTTTCCCCGGCTGCAAACACAAACAGATCAACACCATATCCGGCCCGTATCAGCCGCTCGCAGATTGGTTTTCCATAGAGATCGCGCACATTGCTGTCTGTGATTACCGCAAATCTCCGGATATTTCCGACCAATCCCTTTTCAATGTCTTCCACCAGCTTATCCATCAATTCATATCCGATTTCGATTTCATAGCTGTCATCCACAACCTTTTTCAATTCCAGGTTTAATACACTCACTGCTCCATTTTCCTCTCTTTGATGTCCTGTATGTAATTCCACATATCTTCATGTCCATGTGTTTCAAGATACGCCTCATACTGCTTAACTGTCAGGGGTTTTGAATAATAGTAGCCTTGCACGATTCTGCAGCCGACTCTTCTTAACAATTCGATCTTTGATTTTTCTTCCACGCCCTCCGCGATCACAGCCATATTCAGGCTCTTTGCCAAGGCTACCATGCTTGCGATAATCTTCTCGCTCCGCTGCGGATTTTCCGTCTTTTCGAAGAAATTCATATCCAATTTAAGGACATCTATGCTGATATCCTTAAGATTATTCAGGGAGGAATAACCACTTCCAAAATCGTCCATCTCAACCAGGAACCCTTTGCTCTGCAGCCGCTTTACAAGTTCCATCTGCCGTTTCACGTCCAGAACAAACGCGGTCTCTGTAATTTCCAGTTTCAGACGCTGTGGGTCCACATCATACTTTTCCACCAGCCCTACAATCCGTTCATACAGATCCACAAGATAGAAATTCTTCGCTGAAATATTGATAGAAAGTGTCCGCTCCGGATACCCCTCATCCGTCCATTTCGCCAGC
This sequence comes from Agathobacter sp., assembly GCA_050873865.1. Lineage (GTDB taxonomy): Bacteria > Bacillota > Clostridia > Lachnospirales > Lachnospiraceae > Roseburia. Next base: position 24,767 of record JBNMJQ010000007.1, read on the forward strand.
TGGCGGCATGCAAGCTCCCACACATGATAATCCAATTTTGTAATCATTCCGTTCTTCTCAAACAGCGGAACAAACTCGGATGGTGGAACAAGCCCCCGCTTGGGACTTAGCCAGCGAACCAGGGTTTCACCGCCGATGACATGATTATTCTCGATATCCACCTGTGGCTGGATATAAATAACAAACTCATCTGCTTTGAGCGCATGTTCAAGCTCATCAATGGTCAGATGCTCTGCCAGTCTTCTCGCACGGATCCGTTCATCATAGTACGCAACTTCCTTATCCAGCCTTCCTTTTATGGATTCAAGGGCAAGATATGCACGGTTGTACATCTGTTCCGGCTCTAAGCGGTGATTTCGGATTTCATATATTCCATAATAATTATGGATATGCAGCGCATACCCGGCTTCGCTGACAATCCATCGAAACTCCTGCCGGATCTTCTCTTCATCATAATCAGCCTTTGGCATCAGAAGCGCAAAACGGTCAGCCGTAACTCTGGAGAACACCCAATTATTTCTCCGCAATCTGCGGTAGTCCTCAGCGATCGTAATGAGCAATTCGTTTCCTGCCCTTATTCCGAGGATTTCATTAAACAGTTTAAATTGGGAGATATCGGATGCGATCATAACAAAACGCTCATCCGGATTCTCACGTAAAACTTTTTGCACCATCTCAAAAAAGTAATCACGATTCCACAGACCGGTCAGCTTATCATGTGTTGCATAATAAGTGGCTTCATTCTTCATGTTCTCCTGGTCTGTGATATCATCATATACCATAAATACACCCTGATATCGCTCATTATTCTCCCACCGCTCCTTGCCGTGGATGAGATACACTTTCCCATTCATGTACGCAGCCATGTGGAACTCTTTTGTCCGTCCCATGCGCCTGCGCTCCGGCGTAAGCAGATATTTTAAGTTGGTGTTCTGTACAAATTCCCGCAATGTAACACCATCCGAGATACCCAGTAACCGCTTCGCAGACTCATTGTATACCTGAATATTGTCGTCTCCATCAAACACTACAACAGGGCTGCTCATCTGATCAAGTACTGCTGCCTTGATGTGCATCAAATCCAATTCATTTTTTGTACCGCTGTTCCCCATACATAAAACCCCTTTGTCTAATTAGATTTTCCGCCGATTCCCGCCGCTTCCTTTGCAAGGCGGTCTGCCTCCTCGTTTCCTTCCACTCCGGAATGCCCCTTTACCTTTACAAAGTGAAGCCTGATCTTGTCTTTTGTACTTTGAATAAAATCATGGTATGCAATCGTGCCCGTTTTGTTCCGTTTCCAGGCACCTGTCGCCCACATTTCAATTCCCATATAGTCATAAAAAATTGTAAGTTCCGGAATTTCTTGCCGTATTGCCTCCTCGATCGCCGCGGTACTTCCAAGTACTTCCCCTGCCACATTGCGCATCGATGCCATCTCGGCATCACATCCGCTTCCCTGCAGAACATAGCGCCTGCCTTTATTTATCAGGAAGCCTCCATATCCATATACGCCGGTTGCCACGTTGAAGGAACCATCCACAAACGCATATGCATCCAGCTTTTGGATGTCTGTCTCTCTTTCCTGTTTCCCGACGAAATCCTCTGCCTCTTCCAGCGTCAGAAAGCTCTTATATCTGGCATTCGGGAATCCGTCCACCATTCTCCTGCACTCATCCCATGTACGATATATTCCGGGAACTTTTCCGATTTTAACTGCATAATACTTTACTGCCATAAATTATTTAAAATAAATCCTCAAATTCTTTCTTGGAGTTGCGGAACACTTCAATCAGTTTTGGTGAAAATACTCCGCACTCTCCTGTGATAATCATTCGATATGCTTCATCTTTCGAGTAGCTGTCTTTATAGCACCGCTCACTCACAAGTGCATCATATACGTCTGCCAGAGATACCAGCTGTGCGGAGATAGGAATTTCATCTCCCTTTAACCCATCCGGATATCCCTTTCCATCGTAGCGTTCATGATGCCAGCGCGCGATTTCCAGACTGACCTTTTTTACTTCAGGATCCCAGTCTTTACTCATCGCCTCAATGATTTCGCATCCTCTTATCGTATGCGACTTCATATACTCAAATTCATCCTTTGTCAATCTGCCCGGCTTCAGTAAAATGCTATCCGGAATTGATATTTTTCCAACATCATGTAAAGCGCTTGTGTTGATAATCGTCTGAATCGTCTCTTCCTTCAGATTGTACTCCGGGTACTGCACACTAAACTTCTCTGCAAGAATCCGGGTATATCCTTTCACCCTTTGAATATGCTCTCCGCTCTCAAGATTTCGGTATTCTACGATTTCACCAAGCATATCGATCATATCCTGGTTTACTCTCTGCAGCTTCTCCGCCTGTGTCTTAACCATATTATAGGCTTTGCGAAGAACGATCGTCTGCTCTGCGACCTTCTCCTCCAGCTTGTTCTTATAAGCATAATGATTTACCACGTTCTGTACACGCTTACGCACAAGCACAGCATTGAAAGGGCGTCCGATAAAATCCGATACTCCGTAATCAAAACACTTTTTCTCACTCTGAACACTCTTCTCGCCGCTTATGACAAGAATCGGTATTTTTCCCATAAGTTTTAAATCCCGAAGCGCAAGCATAAACTCAAATCCATCCATAACCGGCATCACAAGGTCAAGAAGGATCGCAGCAATCTCTTTTTCCTGCTTAACGAGTTCAAGAGCCACTTCTCCGTTCTCTGCTTCCATAATATCATAGTCTTCACTAAGTATTTCCCTTAACAGTTCCCTGTTAAATTCCGCATCATCAACAATGAGGATTTTATCTTTCATCGGTTTCTTCCTCCTAATAGTTTCTGTATATAAAAATCTTATTGTCAGAATCTTTCAACGTAATATTGGAGATGCGCTTTGATCTCCACTGTGCTCCATTTACGTTAACCAATACGCCTTCATAGACAGGTCCCTTGGCAATCACCTTGGCAATCCTGTTGCGCTGCATCTTCTCCTGGAGGTTTTCCTGAGCCTCAGCGACTTCTTTCTTTTCATTCTCCTTTGTATAAATGGCACTTTCCAGCTTAATATACATCTGGTTGTTGTTGCGTTCTTCCGGGGTGAATTTTCTTTGGAAATCGGTATAGGCGTTCTGCAAAAGCTGAAGCTCCTTGTCAATTTCCTTTTGCTTTTGTTCCAGCTTGGCCATCTCGGCTTCCTGTTCCTTTTTCCGGCCAACCGTCACTTTCGTAGCAAGACCCGCCGAGTTTCCGAGACTGTAACACTCAATCCTCTCTCCCGCAAAGATCATGCCGCCCGCAAGCATGCCATTCGTATTCATAATTTCGATAGAATTCTCCGCCCGGACGATACACTTTAAGCAGTAATCTGCCTTTATGCTTCCCCCTGCGGTAACTCTCGTATTTTCAAAAAAGCGGCCGATAACATTGCCGCCTGCGCGGATATATCCTCTTCCACCGGCATTGTTACCCTTTTTCAGAATGATGTTGCCACCTGCATCAAGTGCTGCCGACTCTGTAAAACCATCGACAAGAATATCCTTCTCAGCCTTAACCTCAACACCGTCTCCGATTGTCCCTCTTACATATATCGACCCATTGAAATATACATTTCCGGTCGATCTTGTCACATCGTCAAGCTGTAATACTTCCGATATATCAATTCTGCCATCCTTAGCATCAATTTTACCATCAACTGCGGCCACATACGCAAATTCCGTTGGATGATATTTTATTCCGCTTCCCTTGATTGCCGGCTTCTCTTTGCCTCTGGTTCCCGGTATCACTTCCCCGGTAACTTTGGTTCCATCCTTCCCCAATTCCGCAGGATGATAATAGGCCACTGTCTGTCCGGCTTTTACCATCTCGAACCATTTTACATGCTGGTAATCAACGGAACCGTCCTCAAGGACGATCGGTGTTGCCTTGATATCCGGATCAAACAGATACTCATACCAGCCATCGTTTCCGGTTGTTGCGGGTGTTCCCTGCGCAATCTTTATAATTTCATTGTTCGCGCCATTGTTTTCGATATCATCAAGCATCGCGTCATCGATTCCATAGACGATGTTCTGGTTCTTGAGCGCATCCAGAATATATTCCTTCTGGATCTTGATACCAACTTCAGAAACAACGATATGTGCTTCCATCTCATCCGAGCTTACGATCAGGACAAAATCATTGTACTCCGTTTTTTCCTCTTCCGCTGTCTGGATTGCTTCATCCATAAGCTTCAGGCGGCGTCTCTCCATTTCGGATGCAGTGTACAAAAAGCTGTTGTATTCACTGATATCCAGTCCATTTTCAAGTCCGAGACGGATTTCGCGCATCTGCTGCCAGGAATACAGTGCATTTTTGTATGCAGTGACATCCAATCTCTTCTCGAGTCCTATACGTATCTGACGCATCTGGCGCCAATTCATTTTTTCATCCGAATAACAGGAAACATCAAGATTCTCTGCAAGTCCAAGCGCGATTTCCCGAATTACCGCCCCTCTTTTGTCCACAGAAATATACGGATCGATATCAATCCTGTTTTCAAGTGCAATCCGGATCTCCTCCAATTGCTCTTCATCATATCCCTGCCAGATATATTGGCTGATATCTATTTTTTTGCGGGTTGCGATACGCAGTTCTTTTAAGACACCCGCTTTAAAGTTCTTCGCCTGTGAGAGATCAATTCCCTCTTCAAGTCCTTCCCGGATCTGGCGCATGACATCAAACGGGATGTCCGGTGAAGCATATTTTTCAATATCAACTCCGCTTTTTAATCCCTTGCGGATCTCATCCATCTGAAACCAATCATACTTCGGAGATGCATACACTTCTACCGGAAGATGTTCCTCTAGTCCGGTTCTGATCTGAAGCATCTGAATTGCCAGATATTTCGGATCCGCATAAACTGATACATCCAGTCCTTCCATGATGCCCTTTTCGATTTCCTGTTTCTGGTCCTGCGTGAAATCCGGCGATTCCAGATAGTTCATATTCATCAAGCTGCTTTATCCTCCGTAAATGTGTGCAAGTATGATTGTCCCGCTTCCCGTTAATCCTGCATGCCGGACACTGCCGCAAGTGTAATATCGTACTGCTCCTTTACAGTCTTATACAGCTCCTCATATCCCTGCTGCATTTCCCTGCCGCGAAGAAGCTCCGTAAGTGCTGCGCTCGCCTCATAGAGCTTATCAAATCCAAGGTTTAAGCAGATTCCCTTTAATGTATGTGCTGCCCGGAACGCTTCATCAGCATCACCTGCTTCCAAGGCATTCGTCAGGTTCATAAAACTTGGATCATCCTTAAACTTGATGGCAAATCTCTTCACAAGAGCTTCACTTCCAAGTCTTTCCAAGACATTATTGTAATTGGATCCCATTTGTTCATAACATTCCTTAACTGTCATATTTCTCCTCACTTCTTTCATCTGCTTTCAGGTCATAATGCACCCAAATTATATATTTTATTGATTATATCACAAATTCCGCCAACAATATAGCATCTTTTTATATTTATTCAACATTTATTCTCAATATAAAATCCACTCATCTCAAACCAATCCCCCTGGATATGTCCACGTAAAGTACCGGTACATATAATAAGAGCCAGCCTTGCGGCTGACTCTTCCCTGATTCCTATATTATTCCATTTTTATTTGACAGAAAGAAGATACTGCACGCCATCCTTACTTGCCCACGTCATACCGTCTGAGAAATCATAAGCGCTGGAATACTCCCACTTGTCCACTTTCTTACCATCCGTATCAATATAAAACCACTTTACTCCGTCTGTGCTTACCAGCGCTAGTCCATCCGAAAAATCATGTGCATAGGCATACTTGCACTTGATGACTTCCTTTCCCTTCGTATTGATATAGCCCAATTTCATTTTGCTGCTATACGGATCAAAATTCCCAACCAGCGCCAATCCATCCGAGAAATCATACGCAACATCATATTTATATTTAATGATCTGCTTTCCCTTTTTATTGATATAGCCGGATTTATGATCGCTGTTTGTTACTACAGCAAGCCCATCTGAGAAGTCTCCGGCCATATAATATTGACCTTCGATGACGATCTTCCCATTCTTATTGATGTAATCGTAACCCTGCGCGTTTTTATATACCCGCGCCAGATCCTCGGAAAAATCATACGCATCGTCATAATTACTTGTGGCTGCAACCTCACCCTTTTTGTTGATATAAAGCCAGTCCACATCTTCCCTCACCAGCGCCAGCCCGTTCGAAAAGTTGTGAGCCCCCCAATATTTACATTTGATAACAAGCTTGCCCTTCTTGTTGATAAAACCGTATTTTCCATCTTTCTTGACAAGCGCCAAGCCCTCTGAAAAACTGTACGCCTCATCATACTTGCACTTGACAATCTCCTTGCCCTTCTTGTCAATATAACCGTAATACTTATAGCCTTTTCGCACCACAGCAAGTCCTTCTGAAAATCCATACGCAGCATCATACTTGCCACACTTGATGACTGTCTTGCCCTTCTTGTCGACAAACTTTAATTTTCCGTTTTCATTGACTAGTGCCAGCCCATCCGATACTGCAATCTCCCCTTTCGGATCCAGCCAACCCTCGCAGCCTGTAACTTTCGTCTTTGTTACCTTTTGCGCCGCACCCGCCACGCTCGCCTCACCAAATACCGCAAGCACAAGCATGCACGCGATCACTGCTCTTGTGAGCTTTTTTAATGCTTCTTTCATTTTGTAATCTCCCTTTTCTTTGCAAATTTGCAATACATTACGAAACACTTCCCTAAACTACCACGGAATAGAATGATTGTAGCATATATGATTGTTTATTTCATCTATATTCTATTATTATATTCCCTAACACGCCATTCTTTCTGTAATCAATTCCACCCACGCCACCTCAAAACCTGCTTTTGCAGCAACATGCTGTGATGCAAGATTTGAAAAACTTGTCCCATAATATGGCACGATTCCCCTTTGGAGAACATCCGCTTTAAGTATTGAGACAAGTCCCGAAGCGATATGCCTGCCCTCAAAATCCTTATTCACATTGATTCCAATCTGCCAAAGAGAAGGGCTGTCGGCGCTGGCTCCTGCCATGCCTACTATCTCATGTTCTATAATTGCCGCAACTGCAAGTACATCCGGTGACTCTTCGCTAAAGCAAAATGCTTCATCAAACCTGTCGTCACCTTTAAATTGAAGGATTTCTTCCTGATTGTATTTTTTTATTTCAACACCATTCATTTCATGCACATGATCATTCCTTGGAATAAAAAATGGATGGACTGTTTTCACCCTATATCCTTCTTCTCGCAAAATTTCATCTAGTTTTCTGAAATAAAAAGCATCCATAAACCAATTACCCGATTTATTGGAAAACTGCTTTTGACATACCTCAACAACACTCCTCTTTCCTGTAAATATCAGTTTTCCGTTTACAGCAATTACCTTTAAGATGCAATCGTCCGCATCTTCAAACTGTCTCCTGCCTTCAAGCTTCTTATATTCCGTAAAATGATTTTTATCATCTTTAATATCCGAAATTTGGCAGCAATAGTCAATTGCTAACTGCTGGAATATTTTTTCTTTTATATAATCCATCTGTGGCACAATGTCCTCTCTATACCCTTTCTTAGCAAGATATGAATCTCTGCACTCAGCAAACTGAAAAGGATTAACCTCCAGCCTATCATAGATTACGTCAATGCAATCTAACAGATAAGAGAAACGGTCGATGACATGTGTCAAAGACCGTTTCAATTACGATTTTATTTAATTCTTATATTTGGATATTTCTTCAAAAAGCCAATAAAATCAAGGCTTTTAGGCTTCACTCTCCATGTTGCTTAACTTCTTCGCCTGGTCGGCTGCGATGCATGCATCAATAATCTCCTGAATGTCACCATTCATGATCTTATCCAGCTTGTACAGGGTAAGATTGATTCTGTGGTCGGTAACTCTGCCCTGCGGGAAGTTGTAGGTACGAATCTTCTCAGAGCGGTCTCCGGTTCCGATCTGGCTGCGGCGCATCTCTGATTCTGCATCCTGCTTCTTCTGCAGTTCAAGGTCATACAGCTTTGCACGAAGAAGGGCAAATGCCTTTTCCTTATTCTGAAGCTGTGACTTCTCAGTCTGGCTGTAAATAACAATACCGGTCGGATAATGAGTCAGACGAACAGCAGAGTCTGTTGTATTGACACACTGTCCACCATTTCCGGATGCACGCATAACATCGATTCGGATATCCTTCTCGTTGATTTCTATCTCGACATCCTCCGCTTCCGGCATAACCGCAACAGAACAGGTCGAGGTCTGGATACGTCCCTGTGATTCCGTTTCCGGGACACGCTGTACACGGTGTACGCCTGATTCATACTTCAAAACAGAATACGCACCCTGACCGGTTACCATGAAGTCAACCGATTTCATGCCACCGATTCCTGTCTCATCCGCTTCGAGTGTCTCAACCTTCCAGCGGCGGCTCTCCGCATAATGTACATACATACGGTAAATCTCTGCAGCAAACAGCGCCGCTTCCTCTCCACCTGCACCTGCACGGATCTCCACGATAACGTTCTTGTCGTCATTCGGGTCCTTTGGCAGAAGAAGAATCTTAAGTTTATCCTCAAGCTCTGCAACGCGGGCTTTGGAATCATTCAATTCCTCCTTTGCCATCTCGCGCATCTCTTCATCAGATTCCTCATCCAGCATAACAAGCGCATCATCGATATTCTGCTTGCACTGCTTGTACTCCCTGTACGCATCAACAATCGGGGCCAGATCACTCTGTTCCTTCATCAGCTTCTGGAACCGCTTTGCATCGTTGGCAACATCCGGCTCACTCAATGTATTCATAAGCTCCTCATAATGATGGAGCAAATCTTCTAATTTATCAAACATTCCGCACTATTCCTTTCTATATCCGTAAATCTATCCTTATATCATCAATCAGATGGCATCCATCCGCACCGTGCCGCACTCTGCCTCTGCTACAACTTTCCGAACACAACACGGTCATGATGTGCCAGATCCTGAATCACCTGCACTTCGGAAAATCCTGCATACCGCATCATCTTGCTGACCGCATTCCCCTGATCACAGCCAATCTCGAACAAAACCATTCCGTCTGGCTTTAGAAAGTCTTTACATCCGGAAATGATCTTCCGGTAAAAATAAAGTCCATCCTCTTTTCCATCCAACGCGATATTTGGCTCAAACTGCGCCACCTCCGGCATCAGTTTTACAATTTCCTCCGTTGGTATATATGGCGGATTGGACACAATAACATCAAATGCATCCATAACGTTATCGAACAGATCACTCCGCTCAAAATTCGCTGCCACATCATTTAACTTTGCATTCTCTTTTGCCACAACAAGGGCCTGCTTGGAAATATCATATCCCCAGCCTTCCACTCCTTCACAGTTTTTCAGAATGCTGATCAAAATGCACCCGGATCCGGTACACATATCCATAACCTTCATACCCGGTGTAATGCGCTTTAACGCTTCCTCCACCAGGGTTTCCGTATCCTGTCTCGGAATAAGCACATTAGAGTTTACACGGAATCGCAATCCCATAAACTCCTGTTCGCCGGTTATGTACTGCAATGGAACATGTTCGCCTCTTTTTCTGATCAGGCACTCATAATTGTCAAGCTGTTCCTGATCCATTGGCTCATCCATGTTCACATAATAAAAAGTGTGGTCTATCTGGCACGCCATCGCCATAAGAAGCCATGCATCATTCTTCGCATCCAGAATATCTGCCTGTTGTAAAATTTTCTCTCCGTTGTTCAAAGCTTCCCGATATGTCATAAATTTTGTTCCTTCTGCCATGTTCTCCAATCAAAAACAGTCTCAACAGATGCAATTCCGACTTCAATCATATCGTCATCCGGCTCTGAGGTCGTAAGACGCTGCATCCATAGCCCGGGTTTACTGATCAGATTCACAAACCAATTATCATAACGCCCCGCAAGGCGGATAAATTCATAAGAAACACCTGCTATTACCGGAATAAGGAGAAGACGGATTACAAGGCGCAGCACCTTGGAGTCCACTCGCACAAACATAAAAAACACAATACTGATGAGCATAACGATCAATAGAAAGCTCGTTCCACAGCGTTTGTGCTCCTTTGAGCTTTTGCGCACATTCTCCACATTGAGTTCCAATCCGTGCTCAATACAATTAATGCACTTGTGCTCTGCCCCATGATACATAAATACACGCTTGATATCCGGCATAAAACTGATTGCATAAATATATCCGACAAAAATAGCAAGGCGGATAACACCTTCTATCAACGCAATCCACATTTCTGATTCAATAAACTTATGAAATAATCCCGACAATAAATATGGGAGCACAAAAAAAATCGCAAGTGCTAAAACAATTGACAGTGCAACCGTCCCGCCCATCAGAAGTTTATCCTCTTTTTCCTTCTGTGCCCGGCTCTTATCCTTCTCTTTTTCGTTCTCCTCATCCTCAAAAAAGGACGCTGAAAACATAAGTGTACTCATGCCAAGATACAATGAATCCACAAAGCTGATCACGCCCCGCACAATCGGTATTCTCCGCAGGATATGTCCGTTTCCCGGTCCTTTGTAATGGTCTGTCTTAACTTCGATCTCATGGTCAGGCTTTCTTACCGCAACTGCATATGTATCGCCATTGCGCATCATAACGCCTTCCATAACCGCCTGTCCGCCGACACCTGAATACTTCATTTGATGACACCTCATAAATAGTAAAAAAGGTTGAGGCATCACTACCTCAACCTTATCCGCTGATTGATCATGAACTAGTTCATGCCATATTTCTTGTTGAACTGCTCGATACGTCCACGTGCCTGGTTAGCCTTCTGCTGTCCGGTGTAGAATGGATGGCACTTAGAACAAATTTCAACGTGGATTTCCGGCTTGGTAGAGCCTGTAACAAATGTGTTACCACAGTTGCAGGTTACAGTTGCCTGATAATAATCTGGATGGATTCCTTCTCTCATAATTTCACCTCTTCTATGTCTTATCGTTTTAATAAATGTTACATTCCTCTATACCCGTATACCCGATCCGTATATGGTACTTACTGCGAGCAATGACACGATCGTCCGTTTACATCCCGATAAACAGCTTACTAATTGTAGCATAGCATATTTATGATTGCAATAGTTATTTTTAAAAATATCCCTTATAAAATACGATTTTTGCGGATCATATTCACCACTTCGGAATTATTACGGGTATGGGCGAACATATTAAGGATATTCTCCACCGCTTCGTCCGCTCTCATACCATTTAGTGCTTTTCGCATATTATCCATCGCAGCCTGTTCATCCGGTGTAAGAAGCAGATCCTCTCTTCGTGTGCCTGACTTTACGATATCGATTGCCGGGAAAATACGCTTTTCGGAAAGTTTGCGGTCAAGTACCAGTTCCATGTTACCGGTTCCCTTAAATTCTTCATACACAACGTCATCCATTTTGCTTCCGGTATCGACAAGGGCAGTTGCAAGAATGGTAAGGCTTCCACCCTCTCTCATATTTCTGGCTGCACCGAAAAACCGCTTCGGCATATGGAGCGCTGCCGGATCAAGTCCACCGGATAAAGTACGTCCGCTTGGTGGAACCGTAAGGTTATATGCTCTTGCCAGACGTGTAATACTGTCAAGCAGGATAATAACATCCTTCTTCTGCTCGACCAGTCGCTTTGCACGCTCAATTACCATCTCAGAAACACGCTTGTGATGCTCCGGCAGTTCATCAAAGGTAGAGTATATGATCTCAACATTATCTCCCTGAATTGCTTCCTTGATATCAGTAACCTCTTCCGGGCGCTCATCGATCAGCAAAATGATCAGATGCATCTCCGGATTATTGCAGAGAACAGATTTTGCCACTTCCTTTAACAGAGTTGTCTTACCTGCTTTCGGCTGGGAGACGATCATACCTCTTTGTCCCTTTCCAATCGGCGATACAAGATCAACGACACGCATGGCTACACTTGCGCCCGGACGTTCCAGACGGATTCTCTCATTCGGGAAGATCGGTGTCAGATTCTCAAAGCTCTTTCTGCGCTGTGCCTCCCCCGGATGCATTCCATTTACCGCAGTCACATACAAAAGAGCGGAGAACTTTTCCTTTTCTGATTTGATACGGGTATTTCCGGATACAATATCTCCGGTCTTCAAATTAAATCTACGGATCTGTGATGGAGAAACATAAATATCATTCTCCCCCGGCATATAATTCTCGCTTCGGATAAAGCCGAATCCATCCTGCATAACCTCAAGGATTCCGCTGACTCCGATTCCACTGTCAAGCCCTGCAATGTCCTCCTTGATGGCATTGGCATCATCAAGCTGCGGCTGGGTTGCAGGCTCCGGGCGTCTGGCATTTCTTTTTTCTTTTTCCTTCTCATCTTCCTGAAGCATACGCTCGACAAGCTCCGCCTTTTTCATGGCGGTAACACCCTTTATATTCCTTGCCTTCGCCAGATCCTTTAATACGGTTAAGGACAAGCTCTCATACTTTTCTCTCATTTATTACTCCTTATCTTCAATTCTTCCTGCTGGGGTAAAAAGCCGATACGGCTACAAGACTACTATAGATATATAGTATACATCATCTATTCCAAAAAAGAAAGTCTTTTTTATTGATTTGGTCCGTGCGGAATGGTATCATAGTGATACTATGAAGGAATTATAAACAGGAAGGAAAATCATCATGGATCAAAAAGAAAAAGCACTAATGATGCACAAAGAATGGAACGGAAAGCTTGAGACAATCGCGAAATCCAAGGTTAATTCCAGAGAGGATCTGGCAATTGCATATACTCCGGGTGTTGCTGAACCATGCAAGGTAATCGCCCAGGATAAAGAAGCTGCATACACCTACACCTGGAAATCCAATACGGTCGCTGTTGTATCAGACGGAAGCGCTGTTCTCGGACTTGGCAACATTGGTCCTTATGCTGCAATGCCGGTCATGGAAGGAAAATGTGTTCTCTTTAAGGAATTTGGAAATGTCAATGCAGTCCCGATCTGTCTCGATACCCAGGATACCGAAGAGATCATTGCAACTGTCAAGAACATTGCTCCGGGCTTCGGCGGCATCAATCTCGAGGACATCTCTGCTCCACGCTGCTTTGAAATCGAGGAACGCCTGAAAGAGCTCCTCGATATTCCTGTTTTCCATGATGATCAGCACGGAACAGCTATCGTAGTTCTTGCAGGCATTATCAACGGGCTTCGACTTACCGGCAAAAAGAAGGAGGACTGCAAGGTTGTTGTCAATGGTGCCGGCTCTGCTGGTGTTGCGATCACAAAGCTTCTCCTCACCTATGGTTTTAAGCATGTTACAATGTGTGACCGCCACGGAATCATCGGAAAGTCCTACCCGGATCTTAACTGGATGCAGCAAAAGATGACCGAAGTTACCAATCTTGAGAACGCATCCGGAACACTTGCCGATGCATTGGTTGGCGCAGACATTTTTGTCGGTGTCTCTGCGCCGAACATCGTCACACCTGAGATGGTATCCTCCATGAACAAAGATTCCATTTTGTTTGCAATGGCCAATCCGGTGCCTGAGATCATGCCGGACGTTGCAAAGGCTGCCGGTGCCCGCGTAGTCGGAACCGGAAGAAGCGATTTTCCAAACCAGGTCAACAATGTCATCGCATTTCCTGGAATCTTCCGCGGTGCGCTTGAGGGACGCGCGACACAGATTACCGAAGAAATGAAACTTGCCGCGGCTGAAGCACTTGCACACCTTGTAAGTGACGAAGAACTGCGGGATGACTTTATCATGCCGGAAGCATTTGATCCGCGTGTAGCTGACGTTGTCAGTGCCGCTGTCAAAAGCCACATCGTAAGGTAGAAGGATGAATCGTTACTACTCCTTTAATGATTATTGTAAAGCAACCTTCGGAGAAAAGGTCTACCGTCTGTCACTGAATGCAGGATTGACCTGCCCCAATCGCGATGGCACACTCAGCACCAGCGGGTGTGCCTTTTGCAGTGCCGGCGGTTCCGGAGACTTCGCTGCGGATGCTTTTCTTCCTATCAGCAAACAGCTTGTCGCCGCACAGGAACGCATCAGGCACAAGACCAGCTGCCGCAAGTTTGTCGCTTATTTTCAGGCTTTCACCAACACGTATGCTCCGCTCCCCAAATTGCGCAGCATTTACGAAGATGCACTTGCCTGTCCGGATGTTGTCGCACTTTCCATTGCGACACGCAGCGACTGTCTCAGCGATGAAGTCATTGCGCTTCTTGCCGAATTAAATCAGATCAAACCGGTCTGGATAGAACTTGGACTGCAGACAATCTTTGATGACACACTTTCCAGAATGAATACCCAAACAACATTTGCACAGTTTGAGCATGCGCTATCCCGGTTAAGTGCCAATGGGATTCCTGTTATTGCCCACCTGATCTTAGGGCTTCCAGGAGAGACAAAGGATATGATGAAGCAATCCGTCTCATACATCGCCAGTTCCAATGTCTCCGGGGTTAAGCTGCAGCTGCTTCATGTCTTAAAGGGGACAAAGCTTGCCCAGATGTACCTTGAGAATCCATTTCCTGTTTTTACTTTAGAGGAATATTGTGATTTCATAATCGACTGTGTAGAAATGCTTCCACCACACATGGTCATTCATCGGCTGACCGGTGATGGTCCAAAGAATTTATTGATTGCTCCGCTGTGGAGCGCTGATAAAAAGAATGTACTCAATACATTAAACCGCCGCTTCGCCGAACTCGACAGCTGGCAGGGAAAGGAATATTACAATGGCTGAACCATTTACCATATATAAATTGACAATTCTCTATATGTTAGACCGCGCAGGATTTCCGCTGTCCAACACACAGCTCTCAAACTTTTTTCTGGAACAGGAATATACAGACTATTTCCGTGTGCAGGAGGTAATCGGAAATCTTGTCGATGCAAAATTGATTGATGCGAATACCATCCGTTCGACCACACAGTACTCTCTCACCGCCGCCGGCAAGGAAACGCTTGGCTTCTTCCGTGAAAAGATTACAGAGGGTATTGAAGAAGATGTCCGCACCTACTTCGAACAGAACAAATGGGAGTTTCGACAGGAAAATTCCATCATGTCCGATTACCGCAGATTGCGGAATCAGAAATATGAGGTACGCTGTCAGGTCAAAAATGACGGTGATACCATTATTGACCTGACACTTCAGGTAAGCACAAAAGAACAGGCAGAAAGTATCTGTGCCCATTGGAAACAGAACAGCGGTGATGCCTATGCATATCTGATGGATACGCTGTTAAATTAATGCATTTTCTTTACACTGTACCCAAATGATCCAAGCAGTTCCCCAAGACTGTAATACTGTCCATGTGAATACATAACAAGTCCGGTGTCATTCAGATGGAATTTTCCGTTTTCATCCATGTAGGAATCTTCCACTGTGACGCCAACCACTTCCGCAAGAAACATCGTATGACTTCCCAATGGTTTCTTTTCCACAATATGACACTCCATATTGACAGGGCTTTCCGCAATTCCCGGTGCCTTCACAT
Organism: Agathobacter sp.; assembly: GCA_050873865.1. Classification (GTDB taxonomy): domain Bacteria; phylum Bacillota; class Clostridia; order Lachnospirales; family Lachnospiraceae; genus Roseburia. The sequence goes on from JBNMJQ010000007.1 coordinate 40,305, forward strand.
GCGGCATAGGAAGTCTCGTCAGATGCATTGCATCAAATTTGTCAATGTTTTTTCCACTTGTCACACCACAGTAATCGCATGCCTTTACAAGCTTATCATTGGTCAGATTGATCACAAATTCCCCACTCTCCTCCAACATATGATAAGAATATCGCTCCGGGCGTACTGATATGGACACCATCGGCGGGTTTGTACATACTGTGCCCGCCCACGCTATTGTTATAATATTATCTTTTCCGGCAGCATCCGCTACACTGACCATAACTGCCGGCACAGGGTTAAGCATGTTGCCACCCTTCCAATTCTGTTTTCCCATTCTATCCCTTTCGTAAAATTAAATATCAATTTTATTTATTAGTTCATGTAATTCTTTCACTAGTGCCACACGATGTACATCCTCAATCTCCGTCAAAGGAAGCCGTAATCCTCCACATGGATATCCGAGTTCTTCCATTGCTGCTTTTACCGGAATCGGATTAACTTCCGAGAACAAGGTGTGCACAAACGGCAGATAATCAAGCTGTAATTGCAGTGCTTCTTTCGCATTTCCATTCAGATATGCAGCAACCATGTCGTGCGTCTGCTGTGGGAAAACATTGGCAAGCACAGAGATTACACCCTTTCCTCCAAGGGAAAGAATCGGAATGATCTGGTCATCATTTCCCGAGTATATTGCCACACGTTCCCCGACCAGCTTTGCCAGATCCGCAACCTGGCTGATGTTTCCGGACGCTTCCTTAACTCCCGCAATGTTCCTGCAGGAATCCACCAGACGTTTAACTGTCAGAGGCAGTATATTGCATCCGGTTCTTGATGGGACATTGTAGATGATCATTGGAAGTGACACTGCATCCGCAATCATTTTATAGTGCAGATACAATCCATTCTGCGTTGCTTTATTGTAAAATGGTGTTACAACAAGAATCGCATCAGCGCCCAATTGCTGCGCCTCAACTGCATTCTCGACAGCACTTTGTGTGCTGTTTGCACCGGTTCCCACAATTACCGGAACACGTTTTTCTACTCTTTCTATGGTATGTCTGATTACCTTCGTCCGTTCTTCCGGAGACAGTGTTGCCGGTTCCCCGGTCGTCCCACATATGATAATGGCATCCGTATGTGCCTTTATCTGCCGGTCAATTAAGATAGACAGCATCTCATAATTGACCTGCTTATCTTCATAGAAAGGTGTGATAAGTGCCACTCCTGAACCTGTAAAAACCTCCATGCCAACCGCTCCTTTATAAACTATTTCTGATTCATTTCGTTAAGAACCTCTGCGATCAATTCACGCTCATCCATATGATGCTTTACGCCCTTGATCTCCTGATAATCTTCATGCCCCTTTCCGGCAAGAACAATGATATCTCCCTCTTGTGCATTTTTCATACAATATGCAATCGCTTCTTTTCTGTCCGGGATAGTAACATACGCACCATTTTCCTTCTTTACACCTACAAGAATGTCTGAGATGATATCCATCGGTTCCTCGTTTCTTGGGTTATCTGATGTTACAACCGTAAGATCTGCAAGCCGCGAAGATACCTCGCCCATCTCATACCGGCGGGATTTTGCCCGGTTGCCACCGCATCCAAACACGCATACCAGCCGTCCCGGTTCATACTCACGCAGCGTTGTCAGAAGACTCTCCAAAGCCATTGCATTGTGCGCGTAATCAATCATGATCGTATAATGTGGGGATACCGGTACAAGTTCGATTCTCCCCTTCACGTGTACATTCTTTAATGTACTTTTAATTTTTTCTTCCGATACGGAAAACTGCTCGCAAATTGCAATTGCTGTCAGAGAATTGTACACACTGAAAGTTCCAGGTACATTTACCTCCACATCAAAATCTGCCATCCCGGCAACATGATATTTAACGCCAAGTGCACCGTTGTCCTTTAAAAGTTCTACCTTTTCTGCCCTCAGATCATTACCGCTTCCATAACCAAAGGTCAGCACCTTACAGGTATGCCCCTTAAGGATTCCTTCGAGATGCTCACTGTCCCCGTTAAAGATTCCCACTCTGCATTGCTGGAACAGCAGGCTCTTGCAATGCATATAATCCTCAAAGTCTTTGTGCTCGTTTTCTCCGATATGGTCCGGCTCCAAATTTGTAAATACTCCGATGTCAAAAACAAAACCTGCAACACGATCGAGCATCAAGGCCTGGGATGAGACTTCCATCACAACTGCATCCAATCCCGCATCCACCATTTCACGAAAATATTTCTGGACCAGAAATGATTCCGGTGTGGTATTGGCAGACGGAGTATGCTTTTCTCCGATAATTGTCTCGATTGTTCCGATAAGACCTGTCTTTATTCCTGCACCGTCAAGAATGGATTTTACCATATAAGTGGTTGTGGTTTTTCCCTTTGTTCCGGTTATTCCGATCGTCTTTATATGCTCTGCCGGATAACCGAAGTATGCTGCCGACATATATGCAAGAGCTTTTCTGGAATTGTCTACTTTAATGTATGTGACTCCCGGAAGAAATTCTACATTCTTCTCAACAACCACAACCGCTGCGCCCTTTTGGACAACATCCGGAATAAAGTCATGTGCATCCCGGACGGTTCCGGAAATGCATACAAAAACCGAGCCCTTTTCTACCTTTCTGGAATCGTATACCAAAGTGGTAATTTCCGTCTCAATATTTCCGCACAGCAAGGTATAATCCATGCGCTCAAGTAATTGTTTTATCTGCATTTTATTTTCCTCCTAAGCTTCATATACACCACTGAACACTTCCGTAGCAGGTCCTGTCATATAAATGTGGTTATTTGTTCTATCATATGCAATTGTCAAATCTCCGCCACGCAAATGCACAAGTACCTCATCATCGGTAACTCCATTCAGGATACACGCCATGACTGTTGCACATGTTCCGGTTCCGCATGCCCATGTCTCAGCCGATCCTCTTTCCCATACACGCATCGTGGCCTCTGTTCTCGAGATAAGCTGGACAAACTCTGTATTGATCCTCTTGGGAAAGCGTTCATGGTTTTCAAAAAGTGGTCCGTATGTTTCAATTGGAAAGTGCTCTACATCTTCCACAAAAACTACTGCATGTGGATTGCCCATAGACACACAGGTCATTCGCCACTCCCTGTCCCCAACCTTGATTGGTTCATTCACAACCGGACTATGATCTGCTACCACCGGAATATTCTGGGCTTGAAGGATCGGCTCTCCCATGTCTACGCGAACCCTGGCAACCTTTCCATTCTCCGTATATAGTGTCAGATATTTGATCCCAGCCCCCGATTCAATAGAAATTTCCGTCTTGTCTGTCATTTTATGGTCATACACATATTTCGCAACGCAGCGGATACCGTTTCCGCACATTTCGGCTTCCGATCCATCCGCATTGTAAATGCGCATCCGGAAATCTGCAACATCCGATGGGCCGATTGTAATAAGGCCATCGGAGCCAATTCCAAAATGCCGGTCACTGACCGCAATCGAAAGCTTGGCAGGATTAGCAATGGTTTCCTCAAACAGATTCACATAAACATAATCATTCCCACACCCATGCATTTTTGTAAATTTCATCTCAATTCCTCCTGTTTCAGATATTCTCATTCCGTTCCCAAATTTATCTGATGTTTCAGATGCACTCTGCTCATGCGGTTCCAAAACCAGCAGACATGTTTGGACATACTTCACGCATCACTGTCTCATTAATTCTAGTATAATCCGCACTTTTTATGTAATAAACACATTACGTGTTATTTTTATTGCAAATTGTGCTTTCCCGATATAAGATATAATGAGTGCAAGTGAGCCAACATGCTTGCATGATTGGCGAACGACGAATTAATGTTTGAGTATATTATAAGGAGAACACTATGTCCGATTATGAAAAAACAGGCTATTTAGATTCCAATTTCCGCATCTTTCATCTCCTTGATTCCAATATGAAAGAAGTCGGTTTTCATTTTCATGATTTTCATAAAGTCCTCATTTTTCTAAGGGGAAATGTCTCGTACCAGATCGAGGGCCGTTCCTACGCATTGCGCCCGAATGACATTGTATTTGTTCCGGCTGGGGAAGTTCATCGCCCGATCTTATTGGATAACTCTACATATGAGCGGATTATTATATATATATCCCAGGATTTTCTAGACCAATACCGGCAGGACAATGCAGATTTATCCCTGTGTCTGCACCGTGCACATGACAACCATTCCCATGTACTGCGTGTGCCGGCATTTGAAAGCAGCCATCTTGGTCAGATCATCCGCCAGCTCTTACAGTCCTTTGAAAGCAATGAATATGCAAACGAGCTGTATCATCACATTCTATTTTTAGAATTTATGATACAGCTCAACCGTGCTGCTCTTAGAGATGGAATTGAATATATACCAACTTCCTCTTCCAACCAGAAGATCCTTACCGTATTAAATTATCTGAATGAGCATCTCTCCGATGATATCAGCATCGAAAAGCTTGCCGGCACTTTCTACATCAACCGTTACTATCTGATGCATACCTTCAAAGAGGAAACAGGATATTCCATCGGAAACTATCTCTCCACAAAACGGCTTCTTCTGGCGCGCGACCTGATTTCCTCCGGTGTTCCGATAACCACTGCCTGCTATGAGTGCGGATTTAAAAATTACTCCACATTTTCCCGCGCGTATGTCAAGCTGTTCGGGCGCACGCCCCGCGAGCAGCAGCTTAAATAGCGAAGGTCTCTTCCGAAAATCTACCGCTCTGCAAGCGCATTCATCAGTGCCGGGATAAGCTGTTTTTTTCGGGAAACGACACCCTTAAGTTCAATCTGCGTCTGCTCCGCTGTTCCAAATGCATCTGTAACAACGGCTTTGGCATCTTCCCCTACAAAGATAAGCCTTGTGGATTCCTCTAAAATATCGGTTAGCATCACAAAAATCATCTCTACCTTTTTCTCCAGGAGCATCTGCGGCAAAATTGGAGCAACTCTCTCTTGCACACGTGTCAACTCTGTCTGACTCATCGCGCTGATCTGTGCAACTCCAAAGCTGATATCCCCAGAGTGAAAAATTTTAAAATCCTGATTAAAGATTTCTTCGTCCGTCTTATTTTCAAAGTCACTTCCCGCCTCGAACATCTTCTGTGCGAATTCCGTCACGCTAATCTCTGCAATCTGTGCAAGTGCCTCTGCCGCTGCCCTGTCGGCCGGTGTACAGGTGGGAGAACGGAACATGAGTGTATCCGAAAGGATTGCTGCGCACAAAAGACCTGCGATTGTCTTTGTGATCTCTAACTGTTGTTCCTGATACATCTGATAAATAATGGTGGAAGTACATCCTAACGGCTGGTTTCTAAAGTATACCGGAGCGATTGTCTCAAGACTTCCAAGTCTGTGATGATCGATAATTTCCAGGATTTCAGCTTCCTCAATATTGCTGACAGCCTGCGATTTTTCATTATGATCCACCAGAATAACCTGCTTCTTCTGTCCGTTTAAGAGGTTACGTCTGGATATCATTCCGACATAATTCTGATTGTCATCAAGTACCGGAAAATCACGATGACGTATTTTTGTCATCGCCTCTCTTACCTCATCCACATAATCGTCCATATGGAAATGAATAATATCGTCTTTTGTCATAAAAAACTTGATCGGCATGCTCTGATTAATCAGACGGGCTACCGTAAATGTCTCATATGGTGTACTGATTACCACAACATCCCGTGTTGTAGCAGCGCTGACAACCTCCTGCGACACCTCAAGGCCGTTGGTAACGATCAAGCAGCTGCAGTTTTCCTCTATCGCGAGAAGCTGTGCCTCCTCGCCATCTCCCAGGATGACCAGATCATCCGGCTCGATGCAGCCACCGGGATTTGCCTGGGTCCCGACTCCGACTACAACCTTTCCCTTGACAAAATATCCATGCTCATTACCGGTAAGCACCTTTCCCTGCAGGGTCTCCACAATATTCTTATACTGCGTACGCGCAGTCGAAAGAACGTAATTGTCATACACATCCATATAAGACTTCGCAATATCTCCGGTGACGATCAATCCCTCAAGCTGATTCCTGCTGTTTACAACCGGAAGGCTTACCACCTTTAAGATTTTCATCATCTCCCATGCCTTTTTCATGGAAATGTGGCTGCTTACCCCTTCCGTTCTGCGGATGGAAATATCCCGGATCTGAGTACCGACATCACTGATGAGCTCCGGGGCTTTCTCGCCGAAATACTGCAATACATACGAGGTTTCCGCATTGACATTTCCGGCTCTTTTCGCAATATATCTGTTCCTTTTTCCGCCAATCACCTGATTTTTGTTTTCCAGCTGATTCTTGTAATCTGCATATGCAATCGCCGCACATATTGAATCGGTATCCGGGTGCCGGTGTCCGACCACCCATACATCACGCTCTTCCATTCTTAATCTCTCCCAATTTAAGATGTAGTGATACATTTATTTCTGCTAAATGAGGTAGTTTATTGGTATTTCCATTTATCCTATCATCAGGATCTTTGTAACCCTATTGTCCTTTATAGTAAAAATGACTTCATATGTTAATCCGCCTATCTCACTATATATATTATTGAACGTTTCTATACTTCCTTGTTCTGTACCAATGTCTACTACATACTCAATGCTTATATTTTTATCCAGCTTTATTCTATAATACCTGTCCTTAATATTCTTTTCATCCTTTGTTAAACTTCCATATAAAGAGAGATAGCCATCCTTGATTTGAGCTTTCAAAAAGCTCGAACCATTCTCTTGGGAATATACATTATGATTTCCCTTATATTTTCCATTGGCAAGCTCTGTTACCGGATTACCAAACGTCAAAGTATTACCCACATAATTTGTATCATAGTATGCAACATAATTGGACGTAACCCTCTCCGGAATGTAGACTTTGTTTGTCTTTTTTAGCACCTTTGACTTTTGGGATTTATAATTATAACGCACTATTTTCGTACTATTTTTATGCTCATATTTGAAATTTTTGTCAGCAGTTACCAAATATATATTTTTGCCTTCTATTCCATACGCCAGGCAATAATCGGAAATCTTATGGGTCTTATTTGTCTTTATATTATAGGTCATCAAAGAATATGGTCCCCATTCCCCCATGCCTTTGGAAGGGTTCAATAGGTACAATTCATTTGTTAATTTCCTGTCAAATGGGCAATCTGCAACTTTTGTAATTTTCTTCTTTTCTATATTGCATTTATAGAAAGCATTGCTATCTGAAAAATATAAATTGCCACCGTGATAACTATTTATCGTATATTCATCTCTATACTTTAATTTTGCAATAACTTTCTCATTTTTTCCATTTTTATCTGCCCTTATCAGATTACACTTATCACTGCCAATTTTACTTGTAAAATAAAATGTATACTTACCATGTTCAAATGTATTGGAAATAATATCTGTTTCTTTCTTTATCAGTGTTTCATCAAAATTCCACATCATAATATTTCCAAAAACATAGCCGTCATCGGGAGAAAATGTGGCACTCGCCCAATACCCTTCATATGTGCCGATTCCCTCAACATATACCGACACCAGATATGTTTCGTATGCTTCAACATAGTATTCGTTTCCATAGGTTATTGCCACTGTTGCATTTGAAGGTACCCCAAGACCATCTTTTACACTTGCTTCTGTCAGTTTGGAATTATAATTATTTTTTGGATCCGCCTTTATCTCATCTGTACTTGCAGCAAGAACTGCATATAAGCAAATAATTGCCATCAAAACACTAATTACTCTATTATTTAATAATCTCCGTCTTGACATATTTTCTTCCCTTCTCATCAACATTTTGCTAGCCGGCCTATATGGTATCTTACTTTCTAAAATGCCTTATCCCAGCTATAAAGTGTCTTTATCTTTTCTTTCTGATAAAAAAAGCAACTCCATTTTAATTTGGAATTGCATTTTATCATTCAATCTCCCCGGCATCGCCAGGGAGATCAGACTTCTCATTTAAAAAATACCAAGTGAAAGCACAACAGCCGCTGCGACACCCAGAATATCAAGAATTGTAAGAACAACAATTGTTGTAGAAAGTGACTTTGTAGAGCTGATCTTCTTATCCAGATCGTCCATCTTATTCAGATGGTTGTCGATATTCTTAATAAGCTCCTGTGTATTGCGATAGCTTTGTACACTCTCTGTGTGAATCTTATCGGAAAGCTCGCTCTTAGCTGTATCATGCTTCTCCACAAGTTCGTTCTTTGTCTCGTCCAACTTGCTTGAAATTGTATCTTTCGTTGTATCAAGCTTGTCCGAAAGCTCGTTCTTCATCTCATCTAACTTGTCAGAGACCTGCTTAACCTCTCCAAACTGTTCCGTAATCTGCAGGATCGCACGGTTTGTTTCCTGTGCCCTTGTGTTTGCAGCCGCCTCTGATGCTCTCTGCATCCGTGCCATCGACTGATCCAACGCATCCAGCTTTGCATCCACCTTGTCCGCCATATTATTGATTTGCTTTGCAACCTCAGCGGTAATTCCGTCCGCCTTTTCCTGACGTTCATTCACGATCTGCTGAAGTTCCTCGGCTTTGTCGCTCCGCTCATTTACGATCTGCTGGAGTTCTTCTGCTTTCTCTTCTTTCGTACGGAGAAGCTGCTGAAGCTGCTGAGCCTTTTCCCGGAACTCATCAATACGTGCCAGAAGGAAATCATCCTGTACTTCCGCAAGCTGTACATCGTCCAACTGTGATGTTGCTTTTAAGGAAGCCTCCTGTGTAACAGTCTGCTGAGTGCTCTCTTCCGGTTCCGCTGTCTGTGATGCAGCCGCCTGCGCCTCGTATTCATTCGGCTGTGGCTGTCTTCCATATTCCTGTGTATCCGGGATATGCTCTCCCATCTGCTTCAACGCATCCGCCCAGGCATCAGCCTCTGATTTATGAGCCGGTTCACTCTGTCCAATAATTGTTATTTCCTTCTCAAAGTTTTCCATCTTACCCTTTACTCCGCTGGTTGATTTATTTATCGGTGTCGTCGCTGCTTTCTTGTTTCGATTCGGATGGCGGCGCAAATTCGTATTTAATTGGAATAAATTAAATCGTCCTGCCATCGAAGGCGACCTCCACATATTGTATCTATATCATCATTTATTCTACCATTTCCCATGTATCTTGTAAATCGTTAAAAATACAGTTTTTACAATTTTTGCAAAGAAAAAGAAAGTTTCTATAAAAATTTCACCCTATAAAGAGAAAAGAAGGGCTGCCATAATTGGCAGCCCTTCCAATGTCCTAAGACATTTTTTAATTATTCCTCGTTTCCATAAAGAGCAACGAGCTTCTGTAAATGTGTATATCTCTCGTTTGCAACCTTCTCAGACTCAGCAAAGAGTTTCTCTGCTCTTTCTGGGAATGGCTTGATCAGACGAGTATAACGAGCCTCGTTGTTCAGGAAATCCTGGTAAGATCCATCTCCAGCCTTAGAGGTAAGAGTAAATGGATTCTTGCCTTCTGCCTTGAGAGCCGGGTTGAATGAGAACAGATTCCAGTAACCAGCAGCTACTGCTTTCTTCATCTCATCCTGGCAGTGGTTCATACCACCCTTTGCGATACCGTGAAGCTCGCAAGGTGCATAACCAATGATAAGTGATGGTCCCGGATAAGCCTCAGCCTCAGCGATTGCCTTAACAGCCTGAGCCATATTTGCTCCAAGAGCGATCTGTGCAACATATACATATCCGTAGCTCATAGCGATCTCAGAAAGTGACTTCTTGCTGATTTCCTTACCTGCTGCTGCGAACTGGCAAACCTCACCGATGTTGGAAGCCTTGGAAGCCTGACCACCTGTATTAGAGTACATCTCAGTGTCGAATACCATTACGTTTACGTTCTCGCCGGAAGCAAGTACATGATCCAATCCGCCGAATCCGATATCGTATGCCCATCCGTCACCACCGAAGATCCATACAGACTTCTTGCCGAGATAATCCTTCTTGTCAAGAGCTGCCTTTGCATCCGGGCATCCAGCTGCTGCTGCCTTCTCTAACTCAGCGATAAGAGCTGCGGTAGGAGCAACGTTAGCCTTGGTGTTATCCTTGGTAGCCATGAATTCATCATAAGCAGCCTTAAGCTCTGCAGATGCCTTGTCGCTTGTAGCACATGCAGTTACATGCTCGATTGCCTGCTCACGGAGATACTTCTGTCCTACATACATTCCAAGTCCATGCTCAGCATTGTCCTCGAACAAAGAGTTAGACCAAGCTGGTCCCTTCTTAGACTCGATGTTAACTGTGTATGGTGATGTAGCAGCCGGGTTACCCCAGATAGAAGAACATCCGGTTGCATTGGAGATGTACATCTGCTCACCAAAGAGCTGTGTAATAAGTCTTGCATAAGAGGTTTCTGCACAACCTGCACAAGATCCTGAGAACTCAAGGAGTGGCTGGTTGAACTGAGATCCCTTAGGAGTAAGGTCGTTCATACCTGCATCGGTCTTCTTGGTAACGTTTGCAACGAGGTAATCAAATACCGGCTGCTCTGCTGCCTGAGACTCCTGCGGAACCATAGCGATTGCGCCAACCGGACATACAGTGATACACTCACCGCATCCCATACAGTCAAGTGGAGATACGCTCATGGTGTACTTGTAAGCGCCTGCCTTTGGCTTCATATCAGCAAGCTTTGTATTTTCCGGAGCTGCCTTTACTTCATCCTCATTCAGTAAGAATGGGCGGATGGTTGCATGTGAACATACAAATGCACACTGGTTACACTGAATACACTTCTGTGCATCCCACTCAGGAACAGTTACGGCAGTACCACGCTTCTCGTATGCAGAAGCACCTGTCTCGAACTGTCCATCAGCGATATCCTTGAATGCAGATACCGGAAGGGAATCTCCATCCATAAGAGCGATCGGATCAAGAAGGTCATTTACCATCTTAACGGTTGCAGCACGTCCGGTCTTCTCCGGCTTAGCAGCATCCGGAGCCGGATTCTTCCAAGACTCTGGAATCTCTACTTTATGTACAGCGTCTACACCGGCATCGATTGCCTTGTAGTTCATCTCTACAACTGCATCACCCTTCTTAGAGTAAGACTTCTTAGCTGCCTGCTTCATGAAATCAACAGCCTCATCGATCGGCATTACGTTTGCAAGCTTGAAGAATGCAGACTGTAAAATGGTATTGGTTCTCTTACCCATTCCAATCTCGATAGCCTTGTCGATTGCGTTGATGGTGTAAAGCTGGATGTTGTTGTCAGCGATATACTTCTTAGCTGCTGCAGGCATGTGATGATCAAGTTCTTCGTCTGTCCACTGGCAGTTGATCATGAAGATTCCGCCCGGCTTAACATCCTGAACCATCTTGTATCCCTTAACAACATAAGATGGGTTGTGGCATGCAACGAAGTCTGCCTGGTTGATGTAGTATGGGCTCTTGATCGGCTTGTCACCAAAACGTAAGTGGGAAATGGTAACACCACCAGTCTTCTTAGAGTCATACTGGAAGTATGCCTGAATGTACTTATCTGTATGGTCACCGATGATCTTCGTAGAGTTCTTGTTAGCACCTACGGTACCATCTCCGCCAAGACCCCAGAACTTGCACTCTACAGTACCCGGTGCAGAAGTGATCGGAGCCGGCTTAACCTCTGGTAAGCTTAAGTTGGTTACATCATCGACGATACCGATGGTGAAACGTGGCTTTGGAGCATCCTTCTCTAATTCCTTGTATACAGCGAATACAGATGAAGGAGGAGTATCCTTAGATCCAAGTCCGTAACGTCCTCCACAGAGAACTACATCGTTGAGTCCTGCCTCACGAAGAGTTGTAGCGACATCAAGATATAACGGATCTCCAAGGGAACCTGGCTCCTTTGTACGATCTAATACAGCGATCTTCTTAACGGTCTTTGGAAGAACAGAAAGAAGAGCCTGTGATGACCATGGACGATACAGACGAACCTTAACAAGTCCGACCTTCTCTCCCTTGGCGGTCAGATAATCAATAACTTCCTCTGCTACGTCGTTGATAGATCCCATAGCCACGATAACGCGGTCAGCATCCTCTGCTCCGTAGTAGTTGAAGAGCTTGTAATCAGTACCAAGCTTCTCATTTACCTTGTTCATGTACTTCTCAACTACTGCTGGAAGTGCATAATAGAAGGAGTTGCAAGCCTCTCTGTGCTGGAAGAATACGTCTCCGTTCTCATGAGAACCACGAGCTGCCGGATGCTCCGGATTCAGCGCATGTGCTCTGAATGCAGCAACTGCATCCATCGGACACATTTCCTTCAAATCTTCATAATCCCACTTCTCGATCTTCTGGATCTCATGAGAAGTACGGAATCCATCAAAGAAGTTGATAAACGGAACTCTTCCCTCTAAAGCTGCAAGATGTGCAACTGGAGAAAGATCCATAACTTCCTGTGGGTTGGTCTCGCAAAGCATTGCAAAACCGGTCTGACGGCACGCATATACGTCACTGTGATCACCGAAGATATTCAGTGCGTGGGTAGATACGGTACGCGCAGATACATCAAATACGCAAGGAAGGTTCTCACCTGCAATCTTATACATATTCGGGATCATAAGAAGAAGACCCTGAGATGCAGTAAATGTTGTGGTAAGTGCGCCTGCTGCAAGGGAACCGTGTACGGTACCTGCTGCACCAGCTTCTGATTCCATTTCTACGACTTTGACAGTGCTGCCAAAGATGTTCTTCTGTCCGGCTGCAGCCCACTGATCAACAGAGTCAGCCATTGGAGAAGAAGGTGTGATCGGATAGATTCCTGCTACTTCTGTGTAGGCATAAGCTACATGAGCGGCAGCGGTATTTCCATCCATAGATTGTTTTGCTCTAGGCATTGTATTTCCTCCTTTTTTCTCTTCGAATGTGACTATTTGCACACTCAAGTTATGATATAATATTATCACTAAGCATATCAAGTGTAAACAGTATCGACTGTTCAAAATTAGAAACAAAGAAGTATCTATCTACAGGAGTGTCTGTAAACAGCTGTTTCAATGTTAATCATCTGCCTGTAAAGTGATTGTTCAAAAATATAGCTTCTCAAACTCTGAAATTGTGATCGGGCGATTGCACAGATAGCCCTGCCCATTCCGGTACCCACATTCAATTAAAAGCTGTTCCTGCTCCTGTGTCTCAATTCCCTCAAAAATAATCTCTTTGCCGGATATCCGTACCAGTTCCCCAATTTCAACGATCAGATCCCGTCTTTTTCCCTCGAAGCCATTGTCAATGAAGCTTTTGTCCATCTTGATCACATCCGCAGGAATGTCCATCAGTACAGAAAGCGAAGAATAGCCGGTTCCAAAGTCATCGATTGCGACGCGGAATCCAATCTCATGAAGTTTCTCTATACAATATTGCAGATTACTCAGATTGCGGATCAGTACACTCTCCGTCACCTCGATCTCCACATATTCCGGTGACACGCTGTACTTGGACAGGATATGGCGTATTCTGTTTAGGAACGCATCCACCCCACTCTCAAAATGTCTTCCGGAAAAATTGGTAGAAACAACGATCTTCCTGCGGTTCTGGGCCTGCCAGCGTGTCATTGTCTTTAACAGTTCCTCAAAAATGTAAAAATCAAGTTCCATAATGTAGCCAATCTGCTCGAGTGGTCCCAGAAAAGCCGCCGGAGTCAGAAGGTTTCCATCCGGCTTCTGCCACCTTGCCAGTGCCTCCGCACCATATACCTCACGGCTTCCAAGAACAAATTTGGGCTGCAGGAACATTCTGAAATCATCCCGGTACAGAGCCTCATAGAATTCACCTACCACCTGCTTTTCCCGCGTTCTTGCATTGCGGAAGCCATCATCATAGAACACCGGCTCTTTACACCTTCTGCTCTTTGCCACTTTCCAGGCCATAGTTGCATTTTCAATGGCATTTTCAACATCGATCATCCGCTGCCCATATTGATATACTCCGCTGGAGATGCTCATGCTGCTGCTCGGATACTGATGGTTCTGGATATTGGCAAAGCGTTGATGCTGGGCCATCACATTCTTTTTAAACTGTTCGTTATCATCTGCTTTCAACAGCATGACAAAGAAATCCGAATACAGACGGCATCCGATTTCAAAGTAATCCTGCGCCATATAATCGGACGCAAACATCTTAAGGACATTGTCCCCCACCTTATAGCCGTAATTGTCATTCACATAGCCGAAATTGTTGATATCCAAGTATTCCAGGAAATAAGTCTTCCCGGGGTCCGGATCTCTCATAATTCCGGCGACTTTGTTCTTAAATCCCTCAAGCGTATACATTCCCGTCAGCTGATCGCACATCTGTATATGGCGGATCTCAGCTTTTGACTCATCCATACGGTATCTGAGAGAAACAAATATTCCGATGATACGCCCCAATTCCTGAAGAAGAATTTCCGCACTCTCGCTTAAGCATTTCTCCCCTACGGTCGAAAGATAGGCAACCTCCCCCGTTCTTCCATTAACGTATTCAAATTTTGCGACTGCCACCGTGCACGTTTCATCGCCGCTGTTCTCCTGACCATCCCTTAACAGCTGCCCCAGCAGCGGATAATCCCCAATATGCATTCCACGCACAATACGGAATTCCGATACCTTCATATCCTTTGTCCTGCAGCCCATCGGAAAAGTAGTCTTGTCGTAATAACTGTATCTGGTGCTGTAATAATTTGTCAGGACCATCTCCTCGGTATCCGGGGAATGCTCAAATACTCCGACCAGTTCAAGATCCAGCCGCTCTGCGATATGCTTAAGAAGCATGTTCAAGGATCCATCTATATTGCGGGCATGTGTCATAAGACTGACGGCAAAGGACATAAACTCACTGTCGCTGCGGTTGATCTCACCTCGTTTTTCAACAGCCTTTGTATCTGTCCTAAGCGGTCCGACATCCTCACTTCTGGCAATTTCAAAAGAATTCTTTCCGGATTTTTTCACACGATACATTGCATGGTCAGCCTTCTCCATAAGACTCCGGTAATCCCTTCCATCCTTTCCATAGGATGAAAGCCCGATACTGACAGAGATTCTTCCGGTAACATTCCCGCCTGTATATTCTTTTTCAAGATTCGCACAAAGGTGCTGTGCTTTCTCCATTCCCTGGTTAAGATCCGCCCCTGTCATGAGCACAAGGAACTCGTCCCCTCCGATCCGGCCGACAATGTCAGCTTTCCCGAATTCATCCCGGATCATGGATGCCACATCAAGGATGACGGTATCCCCATATGTATGTCCAAATGTGTCATTGATCTGTTTAAAATTATCAATATCGATCAAAAGCATGGTATAGGCATCTTCCGGATGCATGCTGATCGTCTTGTTTACCATCCTTTTGGTCTCTTCTTTGTCCAAAAGCTTTGTCAGCGAGTCTCTCCTTGCCTCCTCCTGCAAAAGCTTCTCCTGCTCCAGAAGTGTCTCAAGCCGGCATTCCATATTTTTTTCTTCCTGTGCATCCAAAAAGAATGCCAGAACATATGGTACTGCATTGAAAATCCCGTAAAATGCCATTGCGACACGCACCCACCGGCTTTGGCCTTTATTGCAGACGATCTGCATCATAAACTGTTCCGTCTTCTGCCCATCTGCCGCCCGCTCAAGCACCGCCTCAAATCCAGCCACATCTTCCGGTTCAAACAACGCTGCCCGATTCCTTGCAACGAATGGGATCAGTTCTGCCTTTTCCCATCCGCAAAGCTCTGCAAATGCATTATTCACATCCTTGATTTTCCATTCCACGCCGCATTTGATCATCGCCGCTGCGACCGGAAAGCTGTTTTCCGATAGTAGATGCCAGTCCATATTTCCCCCACAATATCATACTTTTGATTTAAGAGTACCATCTTCCCCCAAAGTACTCCCATTTCATCACGCACATGGATTCCGAAACGAAATCCGCCCAATGTAAATCATTATAGCACCAATTTTTGGGTTTTCCAATATAAAAGGCTTGCAAAATACCGATTATACGTTAAAATAAGAAGCGATTGTGAAATTAGTAGACGCGTACAGAAAGGAATAACTATGATAAGTGCAAATAACATCACCTTACGTCTGGGTAAGAAAGCACTCTTTGAAGAAGTGAACATTAAATTTACTGAAGGGAACTGCTATGGTCTTATCGGTGCAAACGGGGCCGGCAAGTCTACCTTCTTAAAGATTTTATCCGGACAGCTTGAGCCTACCAGCGGCGAAGTTGTCATTACCCCCGGTCAGCGCCTCTCCTTCTTACAGCAGGATCATTTCAAATATGACGCTTACACCGTTCTTGACACGGTCATTATGGGAAATCAGAGACTGTATGACATCATGAAAGAAAAGGATGCCATTTACATGAAGGAAGATTTCTCAGATGAAGACGGAATCCGTGCAAGCGAGCTTGAAGCTGAATTTGCAGATATGGATGGCTGGAATGCGGAATCCGATGCAGCTACCCTTTTGAACGGTCTTGGAATCCCTACTGAAGAACATTATACCATGATGGCAGACCTTCCGGGTGCACTCAAAGTCAAGGTTCTTCTTGCGCAGGCATTATTTGGCAACCCGGATATTCTGCTCCTCGATGAGCCGACAAACCACCTGGATTTAGATGCAATCGCATGGCTGGAAGAATTCCTGATCAACTTTGAGAATACTGTCATCGTTGTATCCCATGACCGATACTTCTTAAATAAAGTCTGCACAAACATCGCCGATATGGATTACGGAAAGATTCAGCTCTACGCCGGAAACTACGATTTCTGGTATGAATCCAGCCAGCTTCTCGTCCGTCAGATGAAAGAGGCCAATAAGAAGAAGGAAGAAAAGATCAAGGAATTGCAGGATTTTATCTCCCGCTTCTCCGCAAATGCTTCAAAGTCCAAACAGGCAACTTCACGTAAGCGCGCCCTTGAGAAGATCCAGCTTGATGAAATCAAGCCATCCAGCCGTAAGTATCCATACATTGATTTCCGTCCGAGCCGTGAAATCGGAAATGAAGTTCTTTCCGTAAACGGTCTTACAAAAACCATTGACGGTGTCAAAGTACTTGACAACATTTCGTTCATTGTCGGACACGATGACAAGATTGCTTTTGTTGGTGGCAACGAACTTGCAAAGACCACCCTTTTCAAGATTCTTGCCGGCGAGATGGAGCCGGATTCCGGAAGCTACAAATGGGGAGTAACAACAAGCCAATCTTACTTTCCAAAGGATAATACCGCAATCTTCTCCACAGATGATCTTATCGTTGACTGGCTTACCCAATATTCTGAAATCAAGGATGCAACCTATGTCCGCGGTTTCCTCGGAAGAATGCTTTTTGCCGGCGAGGACGGTGTCAAGAAAATGCGTGTACTCTCCGGTGGTGAGCGCGTCCGTGTACTGCTCTCCCGCATGATGATCCAGGCCTCCAACGTTTTGATTTTCGATGAGCCTACCGACCACCTGGATATGGAATCCATCACCGCTTTAAACAACGGTATGATCAAATTCTCCGGTGTTATCCTGTTCGCCTGCCGTGACCATCAGGTTGTACAGACAACCGCAAACCGCATCATCGAGTTTCTTCCGGATGGAAGCATGATCGACAAGGTTTCTACCTACGATGAGTATCTGGAAAGCGATGTCATGGCCAGAAAGCGTCAGGTATACTCCATGTCCGCCGACGACGAAGCCGAATCCAACTAAACATTTTCTTAAAGAGTGTAAAGGCGCAGCCGCGTTTTTACACTCTTTTTTCTTCACACTTTTTTATCGCCACCGGCGCCCTTCCCACCATAGCTTTGCAACTCATACGCAAAAATCACGAAATTCTGACACAACCGTGCGCAAGTTTGTTGATTTATTCTGTCTCCGTTAGGTTTGAACACTCCACCCGGCTGTTCGCGGATAGGCGGACATTGCTTCCGAGGGCTTTTGTGTTCCCCTTAGTGGGCGCGCCGAACGAAATGGGAGCATGCGCCGAGTTGTCTGAGCGCAAAGTGTTTATATATAGGATAACTTCAAGGCGAGTTTCGAGGTGCATGCTCCTAATAACAACTTCGTGAGGCGCCGCACTTAGGGGAACTAGAAAGTCCGACAGCAAAGTCCGTCTACCGTGATACAGTCGGGTTGGGAGTGTCAAAGCCGAACAGAGACACAATCCTTCACTTGCGCATCGGTTGCGAGAATTTCAGCAATTTTTGCGTAAATTCCTTGTAAAGCTATGGTGGGAAGGGCGCCGGTGGCGGGGAAATGTTTCGTGAGCATAAAAAAGAGTGTGAAAACGTGGTTGCGCTTTCACACTCTCGTAAAGTACGATGTTGGATTCGGTTTTAGAAGTATCCGTTGAACACGGAGCCTGATGTATAATTGGATGCATACTTTCCAGTATTTCCGTAGGTGTTTGCCTTGCCTGCCTCGCGCTCTGCCTGATAGTTGAGCATAGAGGATTTGGTTGCGACATTGTAAGCATAGGAACCGGTTCCGTTAAACAGGCTCTTAATCTTGGATACGTCAGCCTTCATAAAGGTATCTTTATCGATTGATAATGTATAATTATCCTTATCGATAGAGATTCCAAGAGATTTTAAGGAGTCGGCACTCTGATTGGTCATGTTCACCATGGAAGCTGCCGTCCTCGCGATCCCGTCAGCATCGGATTTTCCTGCGGACTTGATCACACTGTTATAATCATCAACGAAACTATCCACTGCCTTATAAATTGCATCCCTGTCATAATCTGTGGTAATTTTGCCGGATTCATCGGTCTTTGTTACCTTTTTGAACACTTTGGCATTGCTGGAATACAAAGCTTTGGCACTCTCATTCAGTTCATCCGTTCCGCTCTTGATCTTTGTCAGGACAGAATTCGATTCCTTAGAGGTTGAAGTATTATACTTATTGTTAAAAGTGTCTTTCGTTTTCTGCGTATTCGTGGCATCCTTCGCGTAATAAGACTTCATCAGCTTATAGTAAGAACCGCTGCGGATCAACCCATAATCAGAAAAGTTAAGTCCAAACATTCCACTGCTTGAAGAACTGCCGTTTAAGCTGGAAAACAGATTGGATATTCCATTTGAATTCATACCTGAAATTGTCATAGTATCACTCCTTTGAAAATAAACATCATCCCTGACTATATGTTATATCGGTTCATTGTCATAAAAACTTTAGACATTCTCAATCTGCCAATCAATCGGTGTCTGTCCATGTTCTTCAAGAAAATTGTTTGCCTTGCTAAAATGCCTGCACCCGAAAAACCCCCTGTATGCCGAAAGCGGACTTGGATGCGGTGCTGTAAGAATCAGATGCTTTGGATTATTCAGCATCGGAATTTTGCTTTGTGCAGGTTTTCCCCACAACATATACACAATCGGGCGATCCTGCGCGTTAACCGCGGAAATAATTGCATCCGTGAACTGTTCCCACCCTTTCCCCTGATGGGAAAAAGCCTGATGTGCGCGCACCGTCAAAACGGTATTTAATAGTAAAACTCCTTGATCTGCCCATTTCTTCAGGTATCCATTATTCGGGATATAGCACCCCAAATCATCTGACAATTCCTTATAGATATTCTGCAGTGACGGTGGAATCACAGCCTGATCCTGTGGCACCGAAAATGACAGTCCATGTGCCTGATGCGGTTCATGATATGGGTCCTGTCCTAATATCAGCACTTTCACTTCGCTAAGCGGAGTAAAATGCATCGCATTAAATATGTCATCCGCCGGCGGATATACGGTTGCCCGGCTATATTCCTCTCTTACATACTGATACAGGGTTCTATAATATGGTTTTTTAAATTCAGCTTCCACTGCCGGAAGCCAGTCATTCGTTATCATTGCCATAGCAGTCTCTTTCTCTCCTATCTGCGGACAGAAACTCCGCGATCTGCAAGATAGTTCTTCAAGTCCATAATCTCAAGCTCTTTGTAATGAAACAAAGAAGCTGCAAGAGCCGCATCTGCGTGTGCATCGACAAGTGCCTCATAAAAATGCTCCTTTGTTCCCGCGCCACCTGAGGCAATAACCGGAATAGAAACAGAATCTGCGATCTGACGGGTCAATTCAATATCATATCCGTTCTTTGTCCCATCACAATCCATACTCGTAAGAAGTATCTCGCCCGCGCCAAGCCGGTTAGCACGTATAGCCCACTCTATTGCATCAAGTCCGGTATCAATGCGTCCGCCGTTTTTGTAAACATTCCATCCACTTCCGTCCGAACGTCTTCTTGCATCAATTGCAACCACAACACATTGGCTGCCAAATTTATCTGCTGCATTGCCGATCAGTTCCGGGGTATTGATAGCTGAAGAATTAATAGAAATCTTATCTGCCCCCTCGCGCAAAAGCATCTTAAAATCATCAACTGTCCGGATACCGCCACCAACGGTAAAAGGAATAAAAACGTTCTCTGCCACACGGCGCACCATGTCAACAACCGTATTGCGGTTGTCCGATGAAGCAGTAATATCCAGAAAAACAACCTCGTCAGCGCCCGCCTTATCATACGCTTTCGCGATTTCAACCGGATCTCCGGCATCCCTTAGGTTGACGAAGTTTACTCCCTTTACAACTCTGCCATTGTTCACATCAAGGCATGGAATGATTCTTTTGGTAAACATAAAACCATAGCCTCCTTATACCTGGGTAAAATTCTTTAAAATCTGTAGTCCGACCGAGCTGCTCTTTTCCGGATGAAACTGGCAGGCAAAAACATTTTTATGTTCCACCGCTGCATGAATCGTTGTACTGTATTCCGTTGTCGCACATACAATAGAAGGATCACTTGCTTTTAAATAGTAGGAATGCACAAAATAAACATAGGAATCTTCCGGAATTCCCGCAAACAAGCGTCCCTCATTCGGATATTTCAAAGAATTCCATCCGATATGGGGGATTTTAATCCCCTCTTTATCCGGTATGCGCAAAACCTTTCCATCGAGGATATGCAGGCCCTCAACTCCCGGGCTTTCTTCACTGCTTTCAAAGAGAAGCTGTAGCCCGAGACATATTCCAAGCAATGGTTTATCCTGTTCTGCGATTTCACGTATCACCTTATCCAGCTCGTATTTCTTCAGCTGTTCCATTGCGTCTCCAAAGGCTCCAACCCCCGGAAGAATCACGTGATCTGCCGCAAGGATTTCCTTTCGGTCCCGTGTTATAACACAAGGCTGTTCCAAAAAGTCAAGCGCCTTTTCTACACTCTTTAAGTTACCTGCATTATAGTCAATAATTGCTATCATAATTGTCCCTACTCTAATCCTAATGCTTTTAATTTGCGGTGTAATATAATGGTATACTCAGTCCTGTTTCTCTGATTATACATCTCAACAGCCGCATTTATATCCATGCCATATGTAGCAGAAAGTGCGTCCGAAATCTTCTGGCGCAGCCCATCCAGTTCATCTGTACATTCAAACTGTATTGCATTCTCCAGGTTCAGATTATATCGTCCGGCCGCGCACACCAAGGAGTCAAACGCCATATCCACTGAACCGTAGTCTTTAAAAGTCAGATACGCGTCATACTCGCTGGATACAGCTGCCAGAACGGAGAGTTTATTGTACAGCTCTTCATCCTTCGTGGCTATCTTCTCACCTTGAAGTGCCTGATAAGCTGTCGTATATTCATTCTGGCTGTACGCTTCTTTCGCGCTGGCAACAGCCGCAGAATAACTAAGCAGATTTGTTCCAAGCATCACTAACACAGTCATTGAAACAACCATAATCACGATCATAATGACCGGTCCCTTCGGAAGCGGAGGCGTATGGTCCTTTTCTTTTGGCGGCTTTTCTTTTTTCGGTTTCGGAGGTTTCTGTGGCTTTGGCGGCTTCTTCGGTTTTGGTTCCTTAGGTTTCTTTTCCTTTTTCTTTTTTTCTTTCTTATCCTTAGCAGCCTTTCCCTTTTCTTCTGCCTCTATTGCACTTAATATATCCGCATTTTCATCAGAAAGAAGCGTTCCTTCTGTCAATGCCGTTGAAGCGCTGTCTGTTTCCTCCTCACCGAACAAAAGCTTCTTAAGCTTCTCTGTAAAGCCTTCCTTTTCTTCTTCGCCACGATCTTTGCGATCTGCTTTTTTTTGCTTTTCCTTTTTGGTTCTTTTTTTCTTTTTGTTGGAGGCGGATGCGTCCTCACTTTCCGGTTCTACCGTTTCAGTCGCAGCCTCCTGTTGTTCCATCTGTGCCTTTGCAAACTGCTCAAACTCATCCGTTTGTCCAAGAGAGACTTTATTCGGGTCATCGCTTAGCATCTCGCCAAGATCATCAAATTCACCCGATTTTGAAAGCATTGCCAGCAGATCATCCTCACTGTTTCCGGACAGATCTGGTTCCCCGGCATCCGTCATTTTAAGCTGTGGTTCTGCGGTTGGTTCCGCCTCTTCCATTTCCGCAAGCATTTCCTCCGGCGTACTGACCGTTGGCTCCGGCATATCCGGAATAGCCTCAGCCCCACCGGAATTATCCTCGATGCCCTTTAAGATGGATCCAAGATCATCCGGCACGCCCGGTTTCTCTGTCGGTATCTCCAGCTCACTATTTTGTTCATCCTCCAATTCCCGTTCAAATTCAGCAAAATAGTCCTTATAAGAGTCCGACTCCAGTTCTGCCTCAAAATCCCTAAGGAATTCATCGTCCGATACATTCTTTTCTTCCAAAGAAACGTCCTGGGCTTTTTCCTCCGCCTCAGGTTTTTCCTTTTTCGGTCCCATGTCGGTAATAGAATCCAATAAATTGTCAAGATAGTTTTCCGATGCTTTATTACTCATTCATACTCTCCAGTAGCAGGATGTTAAAAAACTCATTAAGGGATGTGATGAAACCACCACATCCCCTACTTAAATTTCCTTTGTCAGCTTCTATTTGCAATCAATCGGTCGATTGCTTCTACCAGCATTCCGATTTCCGGCTTGGTCAGCTGTGCATCCGCGCCGAGCATCTCACCCTTTCGCTTCATTTCTTCATTTACAAGGGATGAGAAGATAACAAGCGGAATATCCTTTAACTTATCGTCCGACTTAACAAGCTTTGTAAGGCGATGTCCATCCATCTGTGGCATCTCGATATCGGTAATAATGCAATGAACTTTGTCCTTCACATTGCCCTCTGCCTTAAACTCGCAAAGCTTGTCCCACGCTTCCTGACCGTTTGCAGTAACAATCTGATTCTCATATCCTGCCTTTCTCAGGCAGTCGGTGATCAGCTTGCTAAGCAATGGGGAATCCTCCGCAATTAAGATCGGTGAATCCGAACGCTTTCTCTCTGCAAGGCTGTCAATATCATTAGTACGCAGTCCAACCTCCGGGCTGATAGACGAAACGATGGATTCAAAATCCAAAATAACAACTAATTTGTCATTCATCTTAACAACGCCGGTAGAAACACTTCCGTCCTGTCCATTTAAAGTCGAATCCGGTTTGATGATATCTTCCCATGAGACACGATGTATGCCAATTACCTCATCCACATGGAATGCAATATCAAGCTTATTAAAGTTTGTGATAATAAACAGGCCATTCTGCTCCTGCTCACCAAGGTTCAGGCACTTCTTAAGGCTGATAACCGTGATCATGGTATCTCTTGGCATAAAAACGCCCTCAACACTCGGATGTGTATTCGGAACCGGTGTAACTTCCTGATACTGCAAAATTTCTCGAATCTTTGCAACGTTGATTCCATAGTGATGGTTCTCCAATGCAAATTCGAGAATCTCCAGCTCATTTGTACCTGATTCCAAAAGTATATTTGTATCCATATCTGCCCTCCCAAGCTCGTAATATTCACGATGCACAAAAAATCTTTATTACATTAATTATAGCATAGTTTCGACAAATCCGTCTATTTTTTTATGAAAAAACCATATTTTTCGCTTATGGCACAATGGTATAATTTTCGCCGTCCTTTTCAACGGAGAATACCGGTTCATCCATTGTCGGGATTGCATCTTCACTCACTTCAAATAATAGCACAAGATCTGCACTCTCTCCAATTCCAAGAGTTCCCGTATATGTGGACAGATCACAAAGGAGAAGTGTCACGTCTTCCTTCACCTTTTTGTCCTTGGCATACGACATATAAAAAACAACATTCTTCTCAAGAACATTTATATCCAACGAAGCTCCCGAGATATTTCTGGCAGAAAACTTAGCTATTACAAACTGATATCCGGAATGCGCATCCAAAGAATACACTTTTCCTTCCTGGTAATTATCCGCAAGTTCATAGCCATCATAGGAAATGTCCAATAATCCATCATACCCGACCGCATCCGCAAATGTCACTGCCCCGTCCGGTGGATTCACAGGATCTGTAATATCTCCGTTCCCGGTGTCCGGTTGTTCTTCCGGCTGCAAAGAATCCTCTTCCGATGTCTGTGTTTCCTCCTCTGTTTCATCCGTCCTGGTGTCTGGGCTGATCAGATCCGGATTGATGGAAACCATTCCATCCTTCTGATATATATTATGTTTTGCGACAACATATGCGGCGTATCGCGTTATTATGCGCTCTTCTTCGTCTGTCAGCTCATACATTGCGGTTCCGCACCCGCAAAGTGTAAGCATAAGCAGAAGCAGAAGTGCCAGCAAGCGAAATCCTTTTCTTTTCATTGGCGCTCCTTTGTCAAATTTCACCTATTAGTATGAACAATGTACCATATTTTTGTAACAATCGCAACATCTTATTGTCTAATTATTTCGTTCCAGTTCCATCCAGAATACGACTCCATCCGTCACATTATAGACGCCGCATTCCTGATGCATGGAATTCATGATTGCTTTGACAATTGACAATCCGATTCCGCTTCCTCCGTACTCTCTTGTTCTCGCCTTATCGACCTTATAGAACTTGATCCAGAGCTTATCAAGCTCCGTTTCCGGAATCGTATTTCCGCTATTATATACGC
Organism: Agathobacter sp.; assembly: GCA_050873865.1. Classification (GTDB taxonomy): domain Bacteria; phylum Bacillota; class Clostridia; order Lachnospirales; family Lachnospiraceae; genus Roseburia. Next base: position 65,129 of record JBNMJQ010000007.1, read on the forward strand.
ATACGCGCAGCAGACCTTCCCTTTGCTCATAATATATACGGATCTGCTTTGCACCCGCAGCATAATGAATAGCATTGCTTAAATAGTTGGTGATAACTTCCTCTACCTTAAACTCATCCCCCCACACGTATGCAGGTTCTTCCTCCACAAAGGATATCGCAATTCCATCCGAAGAGGCCAGCAGTGTATTAGCGCTTACAACACCCCTTATCATTTCTGTAATGTCAAAGCAGCTCATCTCCACACGTTCATTCCCGAATTCTAACTGATTCAGAGTCAGAAGTTTTCCAACCATGCGGTTCATTTTATCCGTCTCATCCATGATCACATCACAATAGAATTCCCTGCTCTCTTCTGAGTCATTAATGCACTCTTTCAACCCCTCCGCATAACCGGATATCAGTGCCAATGGGGTTTTAAGCTCATGCGATACGTTAGACAGAAACTCTTTGCGCATCTCGTCAATTTTTTCTTTTTTTGCGATATCATCTTTCAGTTCATTGTTGGCACCCTTCAATTCTCCGATTGTCTGCTGCAAAGTTTCCGACAACTCATTCATATTGCTTCCAAGTGTCTCAAGCTCCCTGCTGCTATGGAATTTGGGTTCAAACTTGGCATCAAATTCCAGATTACACATCCTTTTCGAGAGATTACTCAGCTCTAAAATGGGTTGTGAAATAGATTTTGCGACAAAATAAATGATCATGACGCATAAAATAGTTGCACAAATACCGACAAAAAGAAAGAATTGACTTGTACTCTTAGCACTCTCCCGAATACTCTCCAATGGCGTTTTCATATAAATGTAATCATTGTTTTTCAACGTTCCGATCAGTGCAATGTACTCCGATCCTGCCGATGCGTCATATTGCTTGCGTATCACATAATGATCCGTGGTACGGAGAGCCTTTTCTTCCACGCTGCCCACTCCCCATATCATCTCGACTAACTGATTCCGAAACGCCTTGTCATCCGGAGAATACGACAAAATAATCTCCCTCTCCGCGCTTATAATAATCGTGTCAATATTTCTGGTAGAACATATCTTATTAAACACCAATGCAAATTTATTGGACTCCAGCTCGTTCTCGCTCCCTGCCTGATCAATAGCCGTATAGCTATTTGCAAGTTCATTCTGTTTCTGATAAATATAATAACGCTCCAGACATGTGTTGATAAAAAACCAACATACAAAAATAGTTCCTGCAACCAAAAGTGTCATTACAAGCATCAATTTTGTTTTTATGCTAGCATGCTTTTTCATTCCTACACCTGACTTTTCATTTTCTTTTGACAGATTCCAATCTCTACCATCCTCATATATCCGATGGCAGCTTTCTATTCCTGCTTATCAATTTTAGCGCAATACCCCTACAGATGCAATCCATGCAAAGTCAAAACACACTTTTATCACAAATGGCTTTCCTCCCACAGACTCGATTTTTCTTGCAGCCACATAAAGAAAAAACCGCCGGGATTTTATAATCCCGACGATTCTTTCAAGAGAACTGACTAAAGTTTCTCTTTTTTATGAGATTTTATTCGAAGCTATTAGATCAGCTTCAGGCAGCCTACCGGACATCCCTCGACACAGGTTCCGCATCCTGTACACTTCGTATAATCAATATGTGCAAGATTGTTGGTTACTGTAATTGCTTCTGCCGGACAATTCTTCTGGCACTTCATGCAGCCGATACATCCGTTGGTACACTCCTTGCGGACAACTGCGCCCTTCTCCTGATTAGAACAGGTCACTGCAGCAACCTTCTTCTTTGGAAGAATCTCGATCAGATGGTTCGGACAAGCTTCCACACACATACCACAGGCAACACACTGTTCTCTGTTAATATGGGCAATTCCCTTCTCAATACAGATTGCATCGTATTCACATACCTTCTGGCAATCTCCACATCCGAGGCATCCGTATGTACATGCATTCGGTCCACCGAAAAGCATCTTTGCGGATGCGCAGGACTCAAGGCCCTGATACTCAGATTTCTCTTTACATTTATCGCAGTCTCCACCGCAATGTACAAATGCAGCAACCGGATCTGCTTCCTTTACCTCGATACCAAGGATTCCGGAAATTGCAACGAGTGCATCATGTCCACCCGGACGGCAGAGGTTAGCCGGAACATCCGCGCCGCTTGCAAGTGCCTTTGCGTAAGCATCGCAGCCAGAATAACCACATGATCCACAGTTCGCACCCGGAAGCACATCACGGACTGCTGTTTCTTTTTCGTTGACCGGTACTGCAAATACGGTTGAAGCAACCGCAAGCAGAACACCTGCAATAAGTCCTACTCCCGCAACAAGGAGAACCGCAATAAGTACAGCATTTATCATAATACGTCCCTCCCCTATGCAAACAACGCTTCAACGATTCCGGCAAATCCATAGAATGCCATGGAAACGATGGAAGCAGAAACAAGTGTGATCGGTACACCCCTGAAAGGCTTTGGTGGGATTGCCACCTCAACACGGCTTCTTACACCTGCGAACAACCACATTGCAAGTAAGAATCCGAGTCCGCATCCCAAAGAGCTTACAAGGGACTCCACAAAACCGTATCCATCAGAGATGTTATTGATAGTTACACCAAGAACGGCACAGTTTGTTGTAATAAGTGGAAGGTATACACCCAGCGAACGGTACAGTGCCGGAATATACTTCTTTAAAATCATTTCAAGAAGCTGTACAAGTGCAGCTATAACAAGAATAAATACAATGGTCTGCAGATATCCCAATCCATTTGGATCAAGCAGGAAGGTCTGTATCGGCCATGTTGCAACAGTTGCAAGCAGCATAACAAAAATAACGGAACATCCCATTCCAACTGCCTGGTCTGTTTTCTTGGAAACGCCGAGGAACGGACAGATTCCAAGGAACTTTGAAAGTACATAGTTGTCAACAAGAACCGAAGACATCAATATGATAAGAAGACTCTTAAACATTTACACTCTCCTCCTTTTCTTCTTCGATGCAGCCGGTCTTTCCGCACGCCTCAGCGGAAGGGCAGCCTTCACAACCGATCTTTGTCTTTGGCTTATCGGTAATCTTTGCTACAAGTGCGATGATACATCCAAATGCAAAGAATCCACCCGGTGAAGCAGTAAGGATCGGGATGTTGTATTCTGACAGTCCCGGAATCGCGATTCCTGCAAAGGTTCCGTTTCCAACTACCTCACGGAAAGTAGCCATAAGAAGAAGCGCAATTGTAAATCCAAGTCCCATTCCAAGTCCGTCAAGCGCAGAGTCGATCACACCATTTTTGCGGGCAAACATCTCGGCACGGCCAAGAATGATACAGTTTACAACGATAAGAGCAAGATATACACCAAGCATATCATACAGATCCGGCAGATATGCCTGCATCAGCATCTGAACAACGCTTACGAATCCCGCAATTACAACAATATAACAAGGAATACGCACCTTATCCGGAATAATATTACGGAGTGCAGAAATTGCCATGTTTGAACATAAAAGAACCGCAGTAGCAGCCAGTCCCATTGCAACAGCCGAAATCACGCTTGTCGTTGTTGCAAGAGTCGGACAGGTTCCAAGTATCAATACCAGTACAGGGTTCTCTTTGATAAGTCCTTTCAGAAAAATAGATGATTTTTTCATTTTAGTTTGCCCCCTTTACTGCTTTGTAGGCATCAAACGCGCTCTTGATAGAAGAGTCAACCGCATTCGCTGTGAATGTAGCACCGGAAACAGCCGTGATGTCGGAAGAATAGGTGTCACTGTCAAGACCGATAAACTGCTGTTTGTAAGCGTCCTTATCTGTCAGCTCATGTGTTGAGTAATATTCTTCATGAAGAATCAGATCAGAGATCGTGCGGTAAGTTACGATCTTGCCGTCTGCATCAAGCACGATTGCCATTTCCATGACTTCATTTGCATATCCAAGAGGCTTTGCATTAAACACATACATAGTCTGTCCATCAACCTCTGCCGTATATGCTCCTGTTACGCAGCCAAATGCCGGAACAGTCTCAATCGGTGTAAGCTCTACGCCTTCTCCGACTGCCTTCTGTGCACTGGTAAGGTTTGCATCCGCATTTGTCTCTGCAAGAACCGGGAAAGCAGCCTTGATCTCATCAACAGGTCCATCTGCCGGATTGCCCTCAAGATCATAGCAGGCCACATCGCCGAATGCATTTACCGCGCATACCAATTTACCTGCATCCGTAGATGCAATAACAATATAACCACATCCGTTGTTTGCAACATAAGCAGCATCGAATCCATTTGCATCTGTCTCAGTAACCTGTGCTGCACCAAGGGAATCTGCGCATCCCGGAAGTGCAATTGGCATTACCTCGGCAGCAAGCTGCTCATCACTCTTTTGCCCCTCTGCTACTGCTCCGCTGGAAATCAGGACATTAAACGCATCCGTGATTGCATTCTTCAAAGCGGTAGAAGAATATGTTACACCAGCAAAGGTATCGATTCCATTTAAAGCTGAGTCTTTTCCAACATATGTCTGTGGATAATCAGCTCCAAAATCTTTTGATTCATAATAGCTGGTAAGCGTGATTCCGGTAATGGTTCCGTCTGTTCCGATTGCAACAGTAATTCCCATGTCTCCGGAAGAATACTGGCTGGTTGTTGCAAGAGTCACAACATATCCAAGTCCACTTGTCTCCTTATATAGATGCTGTACCGTTGCCGGTGCATCTGCCGGAAGTTCAACCTCTTCAAATCCTGCTGCCTCCGGCATAACAACCGTAAGGGAGGCATTTGCTGCTGCCGCCTTGTTTTCTTCAATAACCGGTGCTGTATAATAATTGGTTACGGAAAGAATTGCAGAAACAACAATACAGATAACAGTAAGTACAACTACACTCTTTATGTTTAATTTCATTTTGCGACACCTCCAAACGGCTTGTGCATCGTAAGCTTCTCAATATATGGAGTCAAAATATTCATAAGCAGAATTGAGAATGATACACCTTCAGGATAACTGCCCCAGAAACGGATCAAACAGGTAATAAGTCCACATCCAAGTCCGAAAATAAACTGTCCGAGATGTGTGGTCGGTGTGGTAACATAATCTGTTGCCATGAAAAATGCTCCGATAAAGACACCGCCGGAAAGCAGATAAAACATCGCATTCTCAAAGCTTCCCGTATATAACAGTGACAGTAAAAATACGCTTCCGAGGAAAGCAACCGGTGTATGCCAGGTAATTACCTTGCGGACGATCAGATAAATTCCACCGATCAGGAGTGCAAGAGCACAGGTCTCGCCAAGTGCACCTCCACGCACACCGAGAAACATATCAAGCATAGATACGCCAACATCTTCCTTTGCCGCAAGCTGTGCAAGCGGGGTTGCAGATGCAACAGTATCTACCACAGATGGCATTGCCGCTGCAGTCATCGTTCCGGTAAAAGCGATCAACATGATGATACGTCCGGTAATTGCAGGGTTTGCAAAGTTGAATCCAAGTCCTCCAAACAGGTTCTTTACAACAATGATTGCTGCGAAAGAGCCTACCACTGCCTGCCAGATCGGAATGGAAACCGGAAGGTTAAGTGCAAGAAGAAGTCCTGTTACAACAGCAGATAAATCCCCGATTGTCTGCTTTTTCTTAACAATTACATTAAATAATGCCTCAAATCCCACACAGCTGATCACGCAAGCTGCAATAACCGCAATGCTTCTCGGTCCGAAAAGAATTACACCCGCAATTGCTGCCGGAACAAGCGCGATAATCACATCAAGCATAATGCTCTTTGTGGTACGTTTTGCAAATACATGAGGCGAAACGGATACAATAAGATTCTCTTCCATTTTTATTAAGCCTCCTTTTCTTTCTCTTTTGCGGCCTGCTTCTGCTGGTATACGCGAAGCTGTGCCTTTGCCAGCTTATTGCGGGCAACGATATTTCTCTTAGCCGGGCAGCTGAATGCACAGCAGCCACATTCCATGCAAAGATTTACCTTTAAGCGTGCTAGTTCATCATAATCCTTTGCATTTAACGCCTGCGCAAATGCGATTGGATTAAGTCCGAGCGGACAATGGTTGACACAGTTGCCGCAGCGGATACATGGGCTCTCCTCCGGTCTTGCAGCATCTTTTGCATTAAATGCCAGGATTGCATTGCAGTTGCTGAGTACCGGCTGTTCAAGATTTGGCATTGCAATTCCCATCATAGGTCCACCTGCAAGTACCTTCTTTGGTTCTTCCTTAAATCCACCTGCGAACTCAAAAACATCCTTATATAATGTACCGATCGGAGCAATTACGTTCTTCGGGCTTGCAACAGCAGAGCCATCCACGGTAATGCACTTCTCAACAAGCGGCATACCTGTGCGTACATAGGCAGCAATCGTAGCAAGTGTTGTCACATTAAGAACGATACATCCGACATCAAGCGGAAGTTTTCCTTCCGGAACAACTTTTCCGGTCAGCTTATAAATAAGAACCTTCTCACCGCCCTGTGGGAATACGCTCGGGAGAACCTTTACCGTAACCGCGGCATCCGCAGCAGCAATCTCCTGCATCTTTGCGATTGCCTCAGGCTTATTATTTTCGATGCCGATGATGATCTTCTTCACGCCAAGGTATTTCTCCAGAAGAGCAATGCCCTCCGTCAGATCCTTTGTGCGATCGATCATGGTACGTGTATCACTGGTAATAAACGGCTCACACTCTGCTCCGTTTAATAAGACCTCCTCAATCTGGGAAAGGTCCTTGACACCAAGCTTGACGGCTGTTGGGAATCCCGCTCCGCCAAGTCCGACAACACCGCTGTTCTTTACCGCGGCAATAAATGAATCAAAATCATTGACTGTTGGTGCTTTGAGTTCCTCAAACGGTCTCATCTCACCATCAGATTCGATGTAAACCGCGTCGGCGCTTGCACCGTTTGCACCCGTCACCTTATCTACCTTTGTGACTTTTCCTGATACCGAAGCATAGACTGGAACAGATACAAAACCGCCCGGTTCTCCGATCTGTTGTCCGACACTAACGATATCCCCTGCCTTAACAATTGGCTTTGCTGGTGCACCGATATGCATATTCATAGGAATAACTACGCTTGCAGGCGCAGGCATACGCACCGGTTCCATCGCTGCCGTGTTCTTCATATGTGGAGCATGTACTCCGCTCATCTTGAAAAAAGGCATGATAATTACCTCCTGTATAATTTTCACATCAATAACCCCAAAAGATTATTGATGAATATTATCATAATTATATTCTCCGAAAGAAACGAAGTCAACAGATTCAGTTTTTCCAAAATGTACATATTTTAGTACATCATTCCCATATCCCATGATTCTGCACTTTTTATTATTGACAGTCTTTTTGTTTTTCTATATACTAGCAAATAGTGCCCCTATGTGGGACAAACAATAATTTATATTCTAAGGAAGGAAAAAGATTATGAGAAAGAAAATTTTATCTGTTCTTCTTGCAGCTACTATGCTCGCATCAGTAGCTTCTCTCGCTGGATGTGGTTCTTCTGCATCCTCCACAAACAAATTAGGTATGGGTATTGTCGTAAGTGACTCTACTTCTACCGGCAACGCACAGGTTGACGCAACTGTTGCAGCTGTTGTTACAGACGCTGACGGCAAGATCGTATCCTGCTCTCTCGATGTAGCACAGACAAAGCTTAGCGATGAAGAGGGTGCTCTTGGTGATGTAGCAAGCGTTGATCTTCGTTCTAAGCAGGAAAAGGGTTCTGATTACGGAATGGTTGCTTACGGCGGAGCTATCGCTGAGTGGAATGAGCAGGCTGACTTCTTTGCACAGCAGGTTGTAGGAAAGACCGCTGACGAAGTAGCTTCTCTTGCTACGAACGTAAACGAAGAGGGACACAATGTCGCTGCTGACGAAGCAATCCTTGCCGGATGTACTATGGACATCTCCGCTTTCCAGGAAGCTATCGTAAAGGCTTGCAACGATGAGTTTGCAAAAGAGTTCTCTGCAAAGTCCTTCAAGTTAGGTCTTGGCGTTATTACTGAGGTTGATGCTTCTTCTGTTTCTGCAAGTGCAGATGCTGATGGTGCTGCTAACATGTACTCTCACTTTGCTGCAGTTGCAGTTGATGAGAATGGCAAGATCCTTGCTGACCTTATCGATGCAATCCAGCCAAAGATTTCTTTCAACACCGCTGGTGAAGAGACCGCATTTGACTTTACAGATACCAAGAAGTACTTAAAAGAGAACTACAACATGGTTACCTACGGTGGATCTATTGGTGAGTGGTATGAAGAGACCACCGCATTCGAGAACTATATCGTAGGCAAGGATTCCGATGGCGTTACCGGAATCGCAACAACTGTTAACGAAGAGGGAAATGCAGTAGCAACTGACGCTGATGCTGATCTTGTTGCATCCTGCACCATCGCTATCAACACATTCCAGGAAGCTGTTGCAAAGGCAATCGCTAACGCAAAATAGTTTTTCGTAACAAACATTTTGGGGAGGACGCATATCGTCCTCCCATTTTTTGATTATTATGAGGTTATCTATGACAGCAAAAAAACATACGTTTTTACTTCTTATCCTATGTACTGCGTTCCTTTGCTGCGGTTGCCATAACAACTCCGCAGGATCGGCAGACACAGATTCAACCAAACGGACTCAGATAATATTCGACTATTTTGATACGGCAACAACGGTTGTCGGGTACGATGAAGATGAGGCACACTTTGACGAGGTGTGCAGCTATATTGAAAAAGAACTTGCCCGCTATGACAGCCTTTACGATAATTACAATTCACTCACCGATGTCACCAGCCTGTATGTCGTCAACCGCGATGCCGGCACAGCTCCGGTCGTTGTGGATGAGGATATGATCAAGCTATTCAAGCTCGGAAAAGAAATCTACACTCTCACAAACGGCAAGACCGATTTTGCCATGGGCGCGGTTTTCTCCATCTGGCACGATCACCGCGAGGAGGCAAGCCTTGATCCTTCCCTTGCGTCCGTTCCAACTATGGAGGAGCTTGCGGAGGCATCCGAGCACTGCAATATTGATGACATCATCATCGACGAGGAGGCATCTACCATCTACTACGCAGATCCGCTGCTCAAGTGCGATGTCGGCGCTTTTGCAAAGGGCTATGCCATTGAACGGATCGTGCAGGATCTGATCGCTATGGGTGTGGATCATTACTCCCTCAATGTCGGTGGAAATGTGCGTTCCATCGGGCTTAAGCCAGATGGCAGCAAGTGGACTGTCGCGGTGCAGAACCCGGATCTTTCTTCCAAGGAGAGCTATTCCGAGGTCTTATCCATCACCGACCTTGCGCTCGCCACCAGCGGTTCCTACCAGCGTTTCTACTATGTAGGCGACAAGAAATACCACCACATCATCAACCCGGACACGCTTTTTCCGGAGGATGATTACCTGTCTGTCTCCGTCTTAAACACGGATGCCGGCATCGGGGATGCACTCTCCACCGCGCTGTTTAACATGACGCTCGATGAGGGGCAGGCGCTTGTCTCCTCCCTCTCCGACACCGAAGCAATGTGGATTCTTGCCGATGGAAGCAAGGTCTACTCCGATGGATTTGAGGCGTATATCAAGAAATAATATATTTACAGAGCAAAGCGGCAGATTCTTCTTGAATCTGCCGCTTTCTTAATTATTGTTTTCTTCTGCCAACTCATTTAACGCCATGCTATATTCTTCTTCAGTGTAGTCCTCAAGAATACTTTCCCTTGTCGCATGATACTCGCTGATCATCTTTTTGATTGCTTTGACATTCGCCTCCGCAACTGCTTTTTTCTCATATCGCTCCATCACTTCACACACTGTCTGAAGACCTCCCTCCTGATGCTTCAAATAATTCATACGCTTTGTAAATTCCGGAAACTTACAGTTGTTTACTTCTTTCCGCAAAAAGCAGTCCAAATACTCCGAAATTGTTGTATTATCCTTAACCTGTGTATTTACAAACACGCGCTCTAGTCCATCTGCAACCGCTTCTCCAGTCTCCCTTATTACGCTGTCGACATGATAGATTGCCCGATTTTCCTTAAAAATATCAAACTGTGATATATATACTACAATAACATCTTCCGTCTCTTTAAATTTCTGCTTGGTTTCTGAATCCCGAACCGTAATACTAGATGCATTAAATCTCACTCTGCGTAAATGGTCGTCTGAATCAGAACGCTGTACTTCAACATTGCACTTTCCACGATTTTTCAGAGAACATAAAGCGTCTAGTCGCACTGATCTTCCATATATATTTTTCGTACTGCTCTGCACGATTACTTCGTCTACAATGAGTGTTTCATCATCCAACAAAATCCGTAACATTTCTTGGCAAAAGCCAATATCATCTGCCAGCACTTCAAAAAAAGCATCATCGATTGGCCGGAAATCCCGAACTCTTTCCTGCTTCTCCTCGAAAGTAATTCCCCTATACTTCCCCATACACATCTTTCCTCTCTTTAGTATACCATAACAAACCATTTTTACAATCAAAACAGAATGTACACGTTATCCTTGGCTTTCCATATTCAGCTAAAAACTCATGGTATTGTAGCGTATGATCTCCCACGCTCTCATAGATTTGTCAAACTGGTTACACCACGCTTGATTGAATTGAGTCTTGTGCATATAGAGTACATCAAATAATTACTTTTGTCAATGTTCAAAAAAGACAGATTTCCGACGAAATCTGCCTTTCTACAAATCATCAAAATATTATTAACGGAAATACAATTTTATATCAGAAAAACCTACTATTGTACATGCATTTTCTTCTACTTCAAATGTCAGTCGTTCCGTATGATCCAAATTGATGCTGATACTCTGTGGAAGGTCATCTAGTTTAACAACGATCGTATCCACCAATACTCCATCAGCATAAACATTTACATCGAGATCTCCATCGTATGGATGATTATCTGCACCATCAACTTTTCCAACCTTAAATGTAACTTTAGAATACTTTCCCTCAATATTAAAGTCGGCTTTCTTTTCAACTCCAATTCCGTTTAGTCCCAACGTAAATCCATTTAACCGCTTCTTACCACCCATCATGATAAAATTGCCATTGATATATGGCTCATAATGAGAGCTATTATACGGCTCATATAGATTGCCAAGATATACATACTTATTGATCTTGACCTTCTTTGGCACAGAATATTTTCCATACCTTACAGACTTATTTACATTTTTGTAAGCGCGTACCTTAAACTGATAGGTTTTGTTTACTTTCAATTTTGAAATTGTAATATAGTTTTTGGTGGTGGATTTCGTTGTCCACTTTCCGCCTGCCACCCGGTATGCAACCTCATAGCCCTTAGCACCGTCAACCTCATCCCACACAAGCTGAGCGGATTTTTTCCCTACCTGCTTTGCAGACATAATGCTTGTCTTTTCAACCGTTGCAGCCTGCACATTAACCGTGTGAACAGGTATGGACAGACAAAGCGTTAAAAGAAGCAGTACAACTTTCCTTAGTTTTTTCATAAAACTTTCCTCCTTTTGGTTTTTTCTAATTCTAGCATCATATTCTATTGTTGTCAATTTAAAACATCATTTTGATAATGCAGTATTATATGCAATCACTTAGACTAATTCAGAAGAGGTGAACACATGATTGCAGATAGAATTAAGTTTTTAAGGGAAGAAAGTGGATATACTCAGGCTGAATTAGCCCGGAGATTAGGGATTACCCGTTCAAGCGTGAACGCTTGGGAAATGGGTATCTCCGTTCCGTCAACGCAATATATCATCGACTTGGCTAAGATATTTTCCGTTTCCACTGACTATCTTTTAGAAATGGATGCCAGTGCCTCCATTCATCTCGACGGACTAACTCAGGAGGATATGCAGATCGTATATAGTCTGATAAACAATCTAAAAAAGAAAAACAAATAGCACTTGTTTTTGTCACTCCATAAAATAATCCCCCTACCAATTAGTAGGGGGATTTTCTTATTACATTCTCATATACATTTAATGTTTAAATTTCTGTTATCTCAGCGTGGTACTCCTGCAGGGATTTTACCTCACTGTTTCCTCTCTTCCTGATGGAAGCGATACCGTTTACGGTAGCCTTTGCAGCCGCCATCGTGGTCATGTACGGGATCTTCTTCTTGATCGCAGCCTTGCGCAGATAGCTGTCATCATCCTTCGACTCACTTCCGGATGGTGTGTTGATCACAATATCCACCTCACCATTTAGGATGACATCCATCATGTTCGGTCTGCCCTCCTGCAGCTTCTTGACCTCTGTTGCCTTAATTCCGTTGTCAACCAGAAGTTTACAGGTATGCTTGGAGGCGATGATCTCAAAGCCGTTCTCAGCGAAGCCCTTCGCCACTTCCACCACCTCTGCCTTGTCCTTGTTGTTTACGGAGATCAGCACCTTGCCGGAAAGCGGAAGCTTTAGCTGTACGCCCTCCTGTGCCTTGTAGAACGCCTCTCCCCAATACTTGGAAAGACCAAGCACCTCTCCGGTGGAACGCATCTCCGGTCCGAGCAGTGGGTCAACCTCCTGGAACATATTAAATGGAAATGCCGCTTCCTTCACGCCGTAATATGGGATATTCTTTTCCTTTAAGGCAGGAACCGGTGATTCTTTTCCGGTCAGCTCTGCCGTGACGATCTCAACTGCCAGCGGCACCATGCGGATGTCGCATACCTTCGATACCAGCGGAACGGTACGGGATGCACGCGGATTTGCCTCAAGCACAAATACCTTTCCATCCTCGATTGCATACTGCATATTCATAAGACCTTTGACATGCATCTCTTCCGCGATACGTCTTGTATATTCCTTGATAGTCTTTACATTTTCCTCTGAGATATGGCGTGACGGAATGATGCATGCCGAATCTCCGGAATGCACGCCGGCAAGCTCGATATGCTCCATAACCGCCGGAACAAAGGCATGTGTTCCATCGCTGATCGCGTCCGCTTCGCACTCGGTTGCATGATTTAAGAAGCGGTCGATCAGGATTGGACGATCCGGTGTCACACCTACTGCTGCATTCATGTATCCGGTCATGGACTGTGCATCGTAGACAACCTCCATGCCGCGTCCTCCAAGGACATAGGATGGGCGAACCATCACCGGGTAGCCGATCTTGTCTGCGATCGCAAGTGCTTCCTCCACATTGACTGCCATGCCAGACTCCGGCATCGGGATCTCAAGCTTATCCATCATTGCGCGGAACAAGTCGCGATCCTCCGCCAAGTCAATAACAGATGGTGCGGTTCCTAAGATCTTGACACCGTTCTTCTCCAAATCTGCCGCAAGGTTAAGCGGCGTCTGTCCGCCAAACTGTGCGATCACGCCGACCGGCTGCTCCTTCTCATAAATACTAAGCACATCCTCAAGCGTCAGCGGCTCAAAGTAGAGCTTGTCGGAGGTATCGTAATCTGTTGATACCGTCTCCGGATTACAGTTTACGATAATGGTCTCAAAACCGAGTTTCTTTAACGCAAGTGCAGCATGTACACAGCAGTAATCAAACTCTATTCCCTGACCGATACGGTTTGGTCCACCGCCAAGGATCATAACCTTCGGCTTGCCGCTTGTAACGGTGCTGTGATCTGGTGCATTGTAGGTAGAGTAATAATATGCACTGTCCTTGGTGCCGCTTACATGTACACCTTCCCACGCTTCCTTTATGCCGATCTGCTGGCGCTTTGTGCGGATCTCATCCTCGGATACCTGAAGAATCTGACTTAAGTATTTATCGGAAAATCCGTCCTTCTTCGCCTGGATCAAAAGTGCATCCTCCGGAATGCTTCCGGCGTGTGCCATAAGAGTCTCCTCTTCCTCAACAAGCTCCTTCATCTGTTCGAGGAAGTAATGCTTGATCTTGGTAATCTCAAACAGTTCATCCGGCGTTGCGCCCTTGCGGAGTGCCTCATAAATGATAAAGTAACGTTCGCTGGACGGATAAAGAAGCTTCTTTAACAATTCTTCCTTGGATAGGGAATCAAAGTTCTTCGCATGTCCCAATCCGTAACGTCCCGTCTCAAGGCTTCGGATTGCCTTCTGGAACGCTTCCTTGAAGTTCTTTCCGATACTCATGACCTCGCCGACCGCGCGCATCTGGGTGCCGAGCTTATCTTCCACGCCCTTGAACTTTTCAAATGCCCAGCGGGCGAATTTTACGACTACATAATCTCCATCCGGAACATACTTATCCAATGTGCCGTATTTTCCGCAAGGAATATCTGCAAGCGTCAGTCCACAGGCCAGCATTGCGGAAACCAGCGCGATCGGGAAGCCCGTCGCCTTGGAGGCAAGTGCGGAAGATCTTGAGGTACGCGGGTTGATCTCAATGATGATGTCACGGTCAGTAACCGGATCATGCGCCCACTGTACGTTGGTTCCTCCGATGACCTGAATTGCCTCTACGATGCGGTAGGATTTCTCCTGTAAGCGCTTCTGCACTTTCTCCGAGATTGTAAGCATCGGTGCAGAACAGAAGGAATCTCCGGTGTGCACGCCAAGCGGATCAATATTCTCGATAAAACATACCGTGATCATGTTGTTGTCCGCATCACGGACGACCTCAAGTTCGAGCTCCTCCCATCCAAGAATAGATTCCTCTACCAGCACCTGGCCTACGAGACTTGCCTGCAGGCCTCTCGCACAGACGGTCTTTAATTCTTCTACATTGTATACAAGACCGCCACCTGCGCCGCCCATCGTATATGCCGGACGCAGAACTACCGGATAGTGCAGGCGTTCCGCGATCTCCATCGCCTCCTCCACGGAGTATGCGACCTCACTTCTTGCCATCTCAATACCAAGGCTCTCCATCGTATGCTTAAACTCGATACGATCCTCGCCACGCTCAATCGCATCGACCTGAACACCGATTACCTTTACATTGTACTTGTCGAGTACGCCCTTCTTTGCAAGCTCAGAGCAAAGATTCAGTCCTGACTGTCCGCCCAGGTTCGGAAGGAGCGCATCCGGTCTTTCCTTTGCAATGATCTGCTCCAACCGGTCAACGTTTAATGGTTCTATGTAGGTTACATCCGCAGTCTCCGGATCGGTCATGATCGTTGCCGGATTGGAGTTTACGAGTACGATCTCGTACCCCAGTTTGCGAAGTGCCTTACATGCCTGCGTGCCCGAATAGTCGAACTCACACGCCTGTCCAATGATGATCGGACCTGATCCGATTATCAGGACTTTGTGAATGTCTTTTCTCTGTGCCATCTCTTTTCCCCTTTGTCTGTTAATTTATTTGTTAAAACAGTGCCCCGGCAAGATATACGCCAAATGCCGCTATCCATGCCACTACACACTGAAATACAACAATAAAAGCTGCCCACTTACCACCAAGTTCCCTCTTTACGGATGTGATTGCCGCAACGCATGGTGTATACAATAGACAGAATGTCAAAAGTGCTGCTGCTGAACGTGTGGTAAGCGCCGTCTGCAGAATTCCGATCGTTCCATACAGTACACTTAACGTTGAAACAACACTCTCCTTCGCCATAAATCCGGTAATAAGTGCTGTCGATATTCTCCAGTCTCCAAATCCGAGTGGTGCAAAAATCGGTGCAATCCATCCTGCCACGGTTGCCAGCATACTCTCATTAATATCGGAGACCAGGCGCATCCTGAAATCAAAACTCTGCAGGAACCATACAACGATCGTAGCAACAAATATAATGGTAAATGCTTTCTTTAAAAAGTCCTTGGTCTTCTCCCACAAAAGCTGGAAGACATTTTTTGCTCCCGGCAGGCGGTAATTCGGCAATTCCATGACAAATGGAACTGCTTCCCCTTTAAACGTAGTCTTCTTCGCAATCGTTGCAGTCAGAATGCTCACCAGAATGCCTCCAAAGTACAGTACAATCATTACAAGTGCAGTATGCTTCGGGAAAAATGCCGTAGCAAAAAACGTATAGACAGGAATTTTGGCTGTACAGCTCATAAACGGAATTAGCATGACTGTCATCTTTCGGTCTCTCTCCGATGGCAGTGTACGTGTTGACATGATTGCCGGAACAGAACAGCCGAATCCCATCAGCATAGGAACGATGCTTCTTCCGGAAAGTCCGATCTTCCGCATGGTCTTGTCCATCACAAAGGCAATTCTTGCCATGTATCCACTATCCTCAAGCAATGACAGAAAGAAAAACAGCGTTATAATAAGTGGCAATGCCGTAAGCACTGTGCCTACACCATTGTAAACTCCGTCGATAACCAGAGAGCGGATCACCTCATTTACGTTTGCTGCCGCAAAAGCCTTCTCGGTGATCTCAGTGAATGCAGCGATTCCCATCTCAACAAGACTCTGGAGATTACCTCCGATCAGGTTAAATGTCAGATAAAATACCACAGCCATAATTCCCACAAAAGCCGGTATTGCTGTATATTTTCCGGTCAGTATCTTATCAATCTTTCTGCTGCGCTCATGCTCCCTGCTTTCTCTCGGCTTTACCACCGTTGTTGCAACAGCCTTCTCTATGTAATCAAACCGCATATCTGCGATCGCTGCGGATCGGTCAAGTCCGCGCTCTTTTTCCATCTGCAAAACAATATGCTCGAGCATTTCCTGCTCATTCGTGTCTAACCGGAGTGCTTCAAGGATATGTGTATCTCCTTCGATCAGCTTGGTTGCAGCGAACCGTACCGGAATATCCGCGCTCTTTGCATGATCCTCAATCAGATGCATGACCGCATGGATTGCGCGGTGCACGGCTCCGTCATGATCCTCCGGGCTGCAGAAATCCTGTCTCATCGGCTTTTCCTGATACTTTGCGACATGGATCGCATGATCGATAAGTTCATGGATACCTTCATTCTTTGCCGCAGATATCGGAACCACCGGCACTCCAAGGTACTGTTCCATCTCATTGACCAGCACAGACCCTCCGTTTCCCTGCATCTCATCCATCATGTTAAGTGCAACAACCATCGGTATATCAAGTTCTAAGAGCTGAAGGGTCAGATAAAGATTACGCTCAATATTGGTTGCATCCACAATATTGATAATCCCCTTCGGTTTCTCATTTAAGATAAACTGCCGCGATACGATCTCCTCATTGGTATAGGGAGACATTGAATAAATTCCCGGCAGGTCCGTAACTTCTGTTCTTGGATGTTCTTTAATGGAACCGCTTTTTCGGTCAACCGTTACTCCCGGGAAATTGCCGACATGCTGATTGGCTCCGGTCAGCTGGTTAAAGAGCGTTGTTTTTCCGCAGTTCTGGTTTCCTGCAAGGGCGAATGTAAGCATTGTTCCTTCCGGAAGCGCTTTTTCCGTTTTCTTATCATGGTAGATACCACCCTCACCATAACCGGGATGTGGTTGTTTCTGTATCTGCTTTTGGGTTTTAATCTCTGCAGGACTTACCTTCTGCACCAGTTCTGCCTCAATCTCCTGTGCATCCGCCAGACGAAGTGTAAGCTCGTATCCATGGATTCTTATCTCCATCGGATCTCCCATCGGCGCAAATTGGATCAGGGTCGCCTCTGCCCCCGGAATAACTCCCATATCCAAAAAATGCTGTCTGAGCGCGCCTTCCCCTCCAACTGAGAGAATTCGCGCAGTCTGTCCCTCTTTTAATTCCCGTAATGTCATTTTCTCACCTTTTATCCTATTTCGAATTTGTATCCCATTCCCCAAATGGTTTTGATATAGTCGCCCTTCTCCCCCATCTTGCTGCGCAGCTTCTTCACATGGGTGTCAATCGTTCTCGCATCCCCGAAATAATCATAATTCCACACGGAGTCCAATATGCGTTCCCGCGACAATGCAATTCCCACATTCTCCATAAAATAGTTCAGAAGCTCAAACTCCTTATAGCTAAGCTCCACCGGATTTCCATCGATGGTAACCTGATGAGCAGCCTTGTCCAATATGATTCCGCCCATCTCAATCAACATATTGCCGGAATCCTGTTTTCCGAATCTGCGCAATATTGCTTCCACGCGGGCCACAAGGATTTTGGGAGAAAACGGCTTTGCGATATATTCATCCACACCGAGATCAAAGCCCAAAAGTTCATCGCTTTCCTCCCCTTTTGCAGTCAGCATGATGATCGGCACTTTTGAGTTCTCGCGGATCTCACGAACAACATCCCATCCATTCATCTTGGGCATCATAACATCAAGAATGATAAGTGCGATCTCTTTTTCTTTGTAAAAGACGTCTAAGGCTTCTTCCCCATCGCCGGCCTCCAGAACCTCATAATCCTTCCGGACCAGAAAATCCCGGACAAGCTTCCGCATACGGCTTTCATCATCTACAACCAAAATCTTTATCTTTGCCATCACATTTTCTCCTATTATGGATTGGTCTGATTTTGCAGGATCTGCTCTCTTCTGCTGACATCTGCCTCGCGCTGCGTCAGTTCCTGCTCCCAGGCTTCGTATTTATCAATTATCTTCTGTTCATAATTAAAAATGTTGGTACTGCTGCCACTGATATAAGTGATTGCAAACATCCCGACAACAATTGCGGCAAGCACAGCGCAAAGCACTCCTGTGACACGGTAACGCCTGCGGTAAAACTGCTCGCTTCCCGATCTTTGCTGCAGCTTCTGCTGTCTGCGCATGAAACGCTGCTCCTCACGAAGCCGTCTCTCCTCATCAAGTCCTTTGTCCGGAACCGGAATCGGCACAATATCCTCTTTTTTAATATAGGGAACCGATTCCAGATAGTTCTGCAGCTCTCTCAAGAATTCAATTCCTATCACCGTCTCAAATATCTGCTGCTCCACCAGACGGTTGTAAAGAGAAAATATGACATCCGGGTCATTCATCTTTGTCTGTGTGCGGATATAGGCAATTCCATCTACTTCCTTTTTTGCCTGCCTTGCTTCTTCCTCGGATTCAAAGGAAAAGCCGTCCACTCTATATCTTGCCATCTCTATTTCGTCCTTTTATTGATCATGCTTGCCAGATATCCGGCTCCATAACCATTGTCAATATTTACAACACTCACGCCACTTGCACAGGAATTGAGCATGGATAAAAGTGCTGCTACACCGTGAAAAGAAGCTCCGTACCCAACACTCGTAGGCACTGCAATGACCGGACAGTCAACTAGTCCGCCCACTACACTTGCAAGAGCGCCCTCCATTCCGGCGATCGCGATCACGACGTTCGCCTCCATCAGATACTCCGTGTTGGCAAGCAGCCGGTGCACACCTGCAACGCCGACATCATACAGCCGGAGTACACGATTGCCGAATGCCTCCGCCGTAAGCGCAGCCTCCTCCGCAACCTTATAATCACTCGTACCGCCGGTAGCGATCACGATGGTTCCCTTGGTGTCAGCCTTTGGCATCTTTCCAACAATACCGATTTCTGCATCATCATAATAGGTAAACGGAAGAGCCTGTGGCATCGCCTGTGCTTTTTCCCTTGACATGCGGGTAATAAGGATTGTCTCCTGCCCTGCGGCGATCATCTCACGCACAATTCCCTCGATCTGCCCGGCCGTCTTCCCTGCTCCGAAGATCACCTCTGCCTCGCCCTGTCTGAGCTGACGCTGCGTGTCCACCTTCGCATACCCGATATCCCGGAAAGGTTCCATTTTGATCTGCGTAACCGCATGTTCGATGGAAACCGTTCCTTCTTTTACCTCATTTAAGATCTGCTCTAGTTCATTTTTCGTCATTTCTGTTGCTTCATTCCTTTCCGTCAATCGGAACAATGTGTCACTTTGTGACTCTTTGCACGCCCGCGTACGCACGCAGGTGCGGCTTCCGTGTTGTCTTACTTATCGCGCTCTGCGATCTCGCCGGACTGGTAAGCCGCGATCAGTTCCTTGATGTCACTGATCCGCTGCCGCATCCGCTTGCCCTTATCGGTATCTCCGACCAAGATACGCTTGTCTGCGTATTCCACCGCCTCGCGCTTTGATACGATATCAATTTCCTCCCGGATGGCAGTCTCCGCAGACACAAACGGCTCATGCGCCGTGAGCGTCAGCCCGTAGGAGTTGTAGATCAGCGTGTAGCCTGCGATACCGGTTCTGCTGCGGTATGCCTTGGAGAAGCCTCCGTCGATGACAATGACCTTTCCATCGCTCTTGACCGGGCTTTCCCCGCGCATCCGGTGTACCGGCACATGACCGTTAATGATATGCACACCGTTTCCTTCCAGCCCAAATTCCTTTAGGATCTTGTCTGCGATCTTCGGATCATTGATCAGATTGTAGTAAGCGTTC
>JBNMJQ010000008.1:0-84065 GCA_050873865.1 Agathobacter sp.
AGGTCAAGACCATCGAGGATGTCGATCTGTCAGCCTACAATGCGATCACCATGTGGGTAGATCCCGATGGCATGGGACAGAAACTTGTCGTACAGGTAGCGGACAATTCCGGTGAGGAATTTGAGGTTTACTTAAGCGATTTTGTAAAAGGGACAGAGGCAGGCTATGTAACGATTCCGTTTGCTTCTTTCAAGGGCAAACAGAACGGTACCTTAAATACCGCAAAGATCACCCGGTTTGCGATCTGGTGCAACTCTATTCTTCCAGAGGGACATACCGGTGACTGGAACGTGGATTCTGTAATCTATTTCGACGGCGTTGAAGCCTTTACCGCAGACGATGCACTGCTCGCACAGGCGGACGCAAACGGACTGATCATCACAGAGAAATCTCCGATCAAGCGTGAGGAGCCCAAACCGGAAGATCCGAAGCAGGATGAAACCAAGCCAGAAGAACCAAAGCAGGATGAGGTAAAGCAGGAGCAGACAACCCGGACAGAAACCGAGCCGCAGGAGACGGTAACGAGAGAACTCGCAGCTGATGCAGAGGGCAATATCATCGAGAAAACCACAACGAAGGACACAGCTACAGGAACAATCAAGACCAAGGTTGTTATGTGGGAGGCTTCAACCGGTGATCAGTACGTCATTAAGTCCACGGAGACGAAGGACGGCACGGTAACCTATTCTTCCGTTTTCCTGTTTACAAAGAATGCGACGATTACCAAGGCACAGGCGAAGCGGGCAGAGGAGCTTGCCAAGAAGAAAAATGCGCCGTTGCTTGTATTTGTACATAACGCAAAGGGTGAACTTCTCTACAAGGTCAAGATCAACACGAAGTATGTAAAGAAAAATACTACATTAAAGGCATACAGATATAACGAGAAGACGATGACATATTCAAAGCTTAAGACAAAATATCAGACGATAAAGAGCGATGCGGATGCCAACATCGAGTGTGATTTCAATAAGACCAGCGCAACGAAGCGTTATGTGCTTGTGTCAAAGGAACAGGCAAAGCGGATTGACAGAAAGATTGCAAAAACGAAATAGGAATCAAGGAACAACGGAAATTTAAAATGAAATAATAACCTGTGGGGCTGGCAGAAATGTCAGCCCCTTTCCATGCAATATAGGACAACTGTGAAAAGAAATTTGCAAAATGTGTATAATACCTTTATTATATGGAGAGCCAATTAAGATTACGCTAAGAGATAGCAGAGGAGGAAATGATTTGACAAGAGAAAAAGTGTGGGTTGCCGGCGCTTCCGGAAGAATGGGAAAAGCACTGGTAAATGCGTTGAAGAAAAATGTAGAATACAAGGTCTTCGGAACAGACCGGGAGGTTGATATTACAGACCGACAGCAGATACATCAGATGGCAGAAATGCACCGGCCGACCATTATCATCAATTGCGCCAGCGTTTCGGATGCGGCGTACTGCGAGGAAAACGAGATCGAAGCATACCGGGTAAATGTGCTCGGTGCGCGCAACCTTGCGATGGCGTCAAGACATCTGAATGCAAGGATTATCCAGCTCTCCACAGACGATGTATTTGATGGAAAGAAAAATGGTGCTTTTACGGAGTTTGATGTAGCGGAGCCGGTGTCAGTGTATGGCAAGACGAAGGTTGCCGCTGAAAATTTCGTAAAGGAACTGAATCCGCGGCATCTGATCGTGCGCAGCTCCTGGGTATATGGAATCGGAAACGGAGATTTCTTATCCGCGGTATTGGAAAAGGGCGGTAAGGGAGAAAAGATCGAGGCAAGATGCGATTATATCAGCTCACCGACCAGCGCAAATGAGCTTGCAAAGTTCATACTTGTGCTGATGGAGCAATCGGAGTACGGAATCTATCATGCTTCCGCGGAGGGATCATGCACGCGCTACGAGTTCGCAAAGGCAATTCTGGAGGGCATGGGAATGGATGCGTCTTTAGTCGTACCGGTTCAGGATGGGGCAAATGAGCCAAAATCTACGCTCCTTAAGAATATGATGATGAAAATGACGGATATTTACCGGATGCCAATGTGGCAGGACGAGCTGGCGGCATATCTGAAAACACTGAAGGAGGCAAAATAGGATGCACGGTGAAACAACCAAAAAGAAAATGGGACTGACAACCAAAATATTTATTGCACTTCTTTTGGGGCTTGTTTCCGGTATCGTCCTTAATCTATGGGTGCCGAACGGCTATTTGCGGGATACGGTGTTTGTGGATGGAATCTGTTACGTGATCGGAAACGGATTTATCCGGCTGATGAAAATGCTGGTGGTTCCGCTGGTATTTACCTCGATCGTATGCGGTGCGGCTTCCATCGGCGACACGAAAGCGCTCGGCAAGGTCGGAATCCGGACGATTGTTTTTTATCTGGTGACGACAGCGCTCGCAATCAGTGTTGCAATCGGAGTGGCGGTTCTAATAAAGCCGGGCTTGGGACTTAATATGAGCTCGATCGAAGTGGGAGAGGTCGCGGTTACGGAGAGCACACCGGCGACAGAGACGCTTCTTAATATCATACCGGAAAATCCGATCGAAGCACTGGCAAACGGGACGATGCTGCAGATCATCTTTTTTGCGATGATTGTCGGAATCCTGCTGGCAAAAATGAATGAGCGTGCGGAGATGATCTCCAACCTCTTTACACAGATCAATGACCTGATGATGGAAATGACCAATCTGGTCATGGGCTTTGCTCCGATAGGGGTATATTTCATGCTGACGAGAACGTTTGCAAATCTGGGCTTTGATGCGTTTGTGCCGCTTTTGAAATATATGGGAAGTGTTACGATAAGCCTTGCAATCCAGTGCTTTGGCGTGTATATGCTCCTGTTATTTATATTTACCAGACTAAATCCGGTCAGATTCATCAAGAAGTTCTTTCCGGTAATGGCGTTTGCGTTTTCCACATCAACCTCCAACGCTACGATTCCGCTCAATATTGATACCCTTGAGGAAAAGATGGGAGTATCCAGACGGATTTCGTCCTTTACAATCCCGCTTGGAGCAACCATCAACATGGATGGCACATCCATTATGCAGGGAGTTGCGGTCGTGTTTGCCGCACAGGCGTACGGCGTGCATCTGGGCGCTTCCGGATATCTGACGGTTATCGCTACGGCAACGCTTGCCTCCATCGGCACGGCGGGAATTCCTTCTGTCGGTCTTGTCACGCTGTCCATGGTATTCGCGGCGGTGGGACTTCCGGTTGAAGCAATCGCCCTTATCATGGGAATCGACCGTATCCTTGATATGCTCCGCACCGCGGTCAACATTACCGGGGATGCTGTGTGTACAACGATCGTTGCGCATCAGAATAAGGCGGTGGATAGGGAGACGTTTTATTCATAGGGTTATCAATGGGACTAGTTCCCCTTTGACACACCTGCCCACATAGGGTAATATTTAAGTATCACTTTGAAATATTTGTCAGAACCTGTCGGATATTTCAGAGGTCACTTAGGGGGGAGTACAATGTTTACACAGTTATTTGGAAAGTATCTTGTTGACGAAAACGTAATCTCTGCGGAGGACAACCGCGCGATCCATGAGGAGATGAACCAGACCAGAGTAAAGCTGGGGACGATCGCGGTTGCGGATGGTGTCTTAAGTCTGGCGCAAGTGGAGGAGATCAATCATCTGCAGACGCAGAAGGATAAGCGGTTCGGTGATCTGGCGATCGAGCTTGGGTATATTGATGAGGCACGTCTGGACGAGATGCTATCGAAACAGGGCAATGCTTCCATGAAATATTATCAGATTCTCAATGAGAAACAGGGCATTTCCATGGAGCAGATTGATGGATATGTAAAGGCGTTTCAGAAGAGTTACGGATTTACGGATAATGAGCTTGAGGCGATAAAGAATGATGATTATGGAACCTTGATCTCATTCTTTGCCCTGGTAAGGGACAAGCTGATCACGGATCTTGCGGGACTTGTCATGCGTAACCTGACAAGGTTTGTTTCGAATGACTTCTATTTTGGAAGAATGAAGCGCTGCACGGATTATAACTACAATATCCTTGCAGGGCAGAAAACCTACGGCAGCAATGAAGTGTATCTTGGTTTTGCAGCAAAGGAAGATCCGGAAGGGATCATTGAGCTGGCGAAGGGCTATGCAAGAGGCGTTGCCATCAGCGGCAGTGAAGAGGTGTACGATGCGCTGTGCGAGTTCGCAAACTTAAATAATGGATTATTGTCCTCTGAACTTAGCAAGCATGATGAATTTTCCGATATGAATCCGCCACAGGTATTTTTACGGCAGGAGATCACAGGAACCGCGTATGTGATGCCGATTTTCATCCGGGACAAGCAGCTTGATATGGTCATTTCCACCGATCCACAGTTCGTACCGGGCACGAATGAGCACAAGCTTGCAATCTCTAAGAATGATACGATAGCAGACGCATCCGCAGATGCAAAGCGGATTCTTGTCGTGGATGATTCTTCCTTGATCCGCAAGATGCTAAGACAGCTGCTTGAAAAGAATGATTACACTGTGGCTGCAGAAGCTGTCAACGGAGCCGAGGCTGTGGAGCTGTATGCGAAGGTTAAGCCGGATCTGGTGACGCTCGATGTCACGATGCCGGTGATGGACGGCGTTGAAGCACTCAAACAGATTAAGGAGGCTGATCCGCAGGCAAAGGTCATCATGGTTACCGCAGCAGGGCAGAAGAACCGGATTCTCGAAGCCTTAAAGCTTGGCGCGAATGCTTTTATCTCCAAGCCGTTTGACGAGGCGGATCTGCTTAAGAACTTGGAGAACGCATTGCAGTAATCATCAGCGTGAAAAATAAATAGCCGTAAAATGCCATTGAATACGAAAAATCAATGGCATTTTTTAAAAGCATCGGAAACAGATTGAAAAATGTGCTTCCGATGCTTGTGTCATTTTTAGGTATCGAAATCATTATGCAAGAAGAAATCGATGCATAAGAAAGTCTTAAGGAAAGTTAAGGGAATCTTGATGGTATGCGCCCGGCAAAGATGCTACAATAGCCAAAAAGCAGGAGGCTTTTAAATGCCTGCGAAAACGTAATAAGGAGAAGAGATATGTTAATGTTGGAGGAATTACTTGGGTATGTTCTGATCGGTGCTGTTGGGCTGATTCTGTTGGCGGTGCTGTATTTACCGGTCTATTTTATCTTGAGGAAGAGGATCTCGCTGCAACGTCAGATGGCGTATTTTTTATTCATCGGCTGCGTGCTTGTGATCGCAGGTGCAACGGTATTGGAGACGGTGATCATCCGGCTTGCGGATGGCATGCCGCTTTTGTCTGCCACGCATTCGCTCAACCTTATTCCGTTTCAGTTTATCACTACGGAATGGGGAATGAGTACACGCAAGCAGATTACGCAGGAAATCGCCAATGTCCTGATGTTTGTTCCGCTTGGTTTTATTTTCCCGGCTGTGTACAGACGCTTACGCAGAGGTGGTTGGACAATCCTGTGTACGATGGGGATATCCTTTTGTATCGAGTTTATCCAATACTTTATCGGAAGATCCGCAGATGTGGATGATATTCTCCTAAATACCTGCGGCGGCGCGGTCGGATATCTGCTCTTTATCGCATTTTCCCGTTTTTTCAAAGACCGGAAGAACTGGAAGCGGTTCATCGGAACTGAGTAAAGCGGATTTTTGGTCAAAAAATCAAACCTCCCATTCCATCATCTGCTATAGTATAGCTATCATCGATGATCAACATAAGGAGCGGAATATGCAACAACTGGAAATCCTGACAAACGCATTGGAGTATATCGAGAAGAATCTTGCGGCACCGATAAAAACGGAGGAGGTTGCAGCAAGCTGCTATTGCTCAAAAACTTCGCTTGAGAATATTTTTCGAAGCTTGCAGAATATCAGTGTTCACGATTATATTACAAGACGACGCATGACGCTTGCGGGGCGGGAACTGTTTGTTCATCCCAACAAGCGGATCATTGATATCGCGATGGATTTTGGCTATACCAGCAATGAAGCATTTACCCGTTCCTTCTATCAGGTATGGAACTGCACACCGTCGGGATTTCGTAAGAAAGACCATTTTGCGGAGCTGTTTCCAAAGTATGTAAGCTATGCTCAAGTTGGTGATGGAGGTATTCAGATGGAAAGAAAAAATGTAGATATCAGTGAGCTTTATGACGTGTTTGCGGAGAGGAAGGATTGCTATATGGTATATTGTGACATCCGGTTTCTGATGCGGATCAACGATATTTCCAGAAAGGCGGGAGATCTTGCAATCCTTGAGGCACTTAACCGCATGAATGCAGCAGCTTCACAGGAGGACTATGTGTTTCGGATTGGTGCGGATGAATTTGTGATGCTGACGGGCAGCAGGGATGCTGTGTATGCAGAACAGATTGTGCAGAAGCTCTTGGCACAAAATGGGCAGCCAATCAATTATGAGGGGCAGGAAATCCCGGTGACATTATATGTTGGATTGATGAAGCCGGATCAGCAATTTGTATGTTATCGGAATCTCTTAAATGAGCTTTACGAAAAAATGAATGAAAAAAAGAAAGAGATGGATGAAAAATAGTACTTGAAAAAATTTTTCACTCACGATACAATATGTACGTTATATGACTGACGGAATGATGTGGAGAGCACCACATGGAGTATAACGAGTAAATGCCGACCGTCTGGGCGAGAGAGTCCGGACGTGTCGGTTTTTTTTTGTTTCCTTTTTCTGGAAAAAGACCGTTTTGGGCTTATGTATTTTTTTCAATGCGATTGGAAATACATAGGTAGGACTCTTGACAAACTATATTAGTTAGTGTAGTCTAACCTAACCGAAAGGTACTATGCATTCCTCAAAAATCAGAATGAGCAGGTTTGCATCATGCAAGGCTACACGAGTAGCAGAAGGAGAGAAACATGCAGAAAGAATGGAGAAGCTTCCAGGGCGGAGCCTGGGAAACAGAAGTAAACGTCAGGGACTTTATTCAGAAGAATTATCATCCATATGATGGGGATGATTCTTTCCTGGAGGGACCGACACAGGATACAACGGATCTCTGGGATCAGGTATTAGAACTGTCAAAGCAGGAGCGTGAGGCAGGCGGTGTCCTGGATATGGACACGAAGATCATTTCCACGATCATCTCCCACGGCCCGGGATACTTAGATAAAGACAAAGAAAAAATCGTAGGTTTTCAGACCGACAAGCCGTTTAAGCGCGCATTGCAGCCGTATGGTGGAATCCGTATGGCGGTAAAAGCTTGCGAGGACAACGGCTATACCGTTGATCCGGAGGTTGTGGAGTATTTTACCACACACAGGAAGACACACAATGCCGGAGTTTTTGACGCATACACACCGGAGATGCGCGCATGCAGAAGCGCCCACATCATCACCGGACTGCCGGATGCTTACGGACGCGGACGTATCATCGGCGATTACAGAAGACCGGCACTTTATGGTGTGGATCGTCTGATCGAGGACAAGAAGGAGCAGCTTAACACCACCCGAACCATCATGTATTCTGATGTTATCCGGGAGAGAGAGGAGCTGTCTGAGCAGATCCGCGCACTCGAGATGCTAAAGAAGCTGGCAGAAATTTACGGCTGTGATATTTCAAAACCTGCAAATAATGTATTAGAGGCGACGCAGGCGGTTTATTTTTCCTACCTTGCGGCAGTTAAGGAGCAGAATGGTGCAGCAATGTCACTCGGACGTACCTCAACCTTCCTTGACATCTATGCGGAGAGAGACCTCGCAGAGGGAACCTTCACAGAGAAGGAGATCCAGGAGATCGTAGATCAGTTTGTCATGAAGCTGCGCCTGGTAAAATTCGCACGTACACCGGAATACAATACCATTTTCGCAGGAGATCCGACCTGGGTTACAGAGTCAATCGGCGGAATCGGCGTTGACGGCAGACACATGGTAACGAAGATGTCATACCGCTACTTAAATACATTAAACAACATCGGTGCAGCGCCGGAGCCGAACATGACTGTTCTTTGGTCTGTAAAGCTTCCGGATAATTTCAAAAAGTTCTGTGCTGAGACTTCCATCAAGCATTCTGCCATCCAGTACGAGAATGATGATATCATGCGCGTGGTTCATGGGGATGATTACGGCATCGCCTGCTGTGTATCTTCCATGCGGATCGGAAAGGAGATGCAGTTCTTCGGGGCAAGAGCAAATCTTGCAAAATGTCTCCTGTATGCGATCAACGGCGGTGTGGATGAGATGACCGGAAAGCAGGTCGGACCGAAGTATCGTCCGATTACCTCCGAATATCTGGATTATGATGAGGTATGGGATAAGTACAAGGATATGATGAAGTGGCTGGCAGGTGTCTATGTCAACGCACTCAACATCATTCACTATATGCATGACAAGTATTGCTATGAGAAGCTTGAGATGGCACTTCATGACAAGAATGTCAGAAGATGGTTTGCAACCGGTATTGCGGGATTTTCGGTTGTGGCAGATTCCCTTTCTGCGATCAAGTATGCAAAGGTTAAACCAATCCGTGATGAGAACGGCGTGACTGTCGACTTTGAAATTGAGGGCGATTTCCCGAAATACGGCAATGATGATGACCGTGCAGATGAGATTGCAAAGCAGGTGCTTCACACCTTTATCGGATATGTAAAGGGCAACCACACCTACCGCGGCGGTATACAGACCACCTCGATCCTTACCATCACTTCCAACGTGTCCTACGGTAAGAATACCGGAGCAACACCGGATGGAAGAAAGAAGGGCGTTGCGTTTGCACCGGGAGCAAATCCGATGCACGGGCGCGATACACATGGTGCAGTCGCTTCGCTTGCATCTGTTGCAAAGATTCCGTTCATGGATTCACAGGACGGTATCTCCAACACCTTTACCATCGTGCCGGATGCACTCGGAAAGGATGAAAACGGACAGGAGCAGAACCTTGTCTCCCTGCTTGACGGTTATGTGGCACAGGGGGGACATCACTTAAATGTCAACGTATTAAACAGAGATACACTCTTGGATGCACAGAAGCATCCGGAGCTTTATCCGCAGCTTACCATCCGCGTGTCCGGATATGCGGTTAACTTTATCAAGCTGACAAAAGAGCAGCAGGATGAGGTAATCGCGCGTACCTTCCACGAACGGATGTAGAAGAAGGAGTCTGATATGGGCAAGATCCACTCATTAGAAACATTCGGTACGGTCGATGGTCCGGGAGTACGCTTTGTCGTGTTTTTCCAGGGATGCCCGATGCGCTGCCTCTACTGTCACAATCCCGATACATGGGACGCAAACGGTGGTGAGGAGATGGCGGCGGAGGAGATCATCGACCGCCTGGAGCGCAACCGCTCCTTTTACCGGACGGGCGGGATTACCGCAACGGGTGGTGAACCTATGCTTCAGATCGATTTCCTGACCGAGCTGTTTGCGCTTGCAAAGCAAAGCGGCTTCCATACCTGCCTGGACACTTCCGGAATCATGTTCGGAATGGACAGGACTCCGACAGATAAGCTGGAACGGCTGATGGAAGTGACAGATCTTGTGATGCTTGACATCAAGCACATAAATGAGGCAGAGCACAAGCAGCTTACCGGGCATTCCAACACCGGAATCCTTGCGTTTGCGAGGTATCTGGACTCTATACACAAGCCGGTCTGGATCCGGCATGTGGTAGTTCCGGGAATCACTTATGATAAGGATGAACTTACGGAGCTGGGCACTTTTTTAAAAACACTTCACAACGTGGAAAAGCTTGAGGTGCTTCCGTATCATTCCATGGGAAAGGTTAAGTATGACAGCCTTGGAATCGATTATCCGCTAAAGGATACGCCGCAACTTACGAAAGAGCAGGCAAAGGAAGCGGAAACAATTATCCGCACGGCGATGCAGTCTTGACAGTCTGCCATGGGAACATTATAATCGGATATTAAGAACGCTTACGCGCTGACAAGGCGCGATCAGAAGGCATTCAGGATTAAGTATACGTTTAATTCTGGATGCCTTTTGTCGCGGGACGAAGGAGAAAAAATGGAACGTATCAGACAACGCTATTTCGGAGATAGCGCATTTTATAAGAAGGTACTTTTGATCGCACTGCCGATCATGGTGCAGAACGGCTTTACCAACTTTGTAAATCTGCTTGACAACCTGATGGTCGGAAGAATCGGAACCGATCAGATGTCGGGAGTTGCGATCGTAAATCAGCTTCTCTTTGTATTCAACTTGAGTATTTTCGGGGCATTATCCGGTGCGGGAATCTTTATTGCACAATACTACGGAAGTAATGACCGTGAGAGCATGAAGAATGTATTCCGCATGAAGGTGCTGATCGCAGGAATTATTATGATCCTCGGTGTCAGTATCCTGTTTTTCGGAAAGTCGTTTTTGATCTCGCAGTTCCTGCACGATGGAAGCGTGACCGGAAATCTGGATGCAACGTTACAGTACGGAATTGATTACATAGATATCATGGTGATCGGGCTGATCCCATATACGATCTCACAGTGTTACGCAAGCACGCTGAGGGAGACGGGCGAGACGCTGCTTCCGATGAAGGCGGGAATTGCTTCCGTTGTCGTCAACCTCTGCTTTAATTATGTGCTTATCTATGGAAAGCTTGGAATGCCGGTGCTCGGAGTAAGAGGCGCTGCAATCGCTACCGTGATCGCGCGTGTGGTAGAGTGTGTGATCATTCTCGCATGGGTTATGGCAAAGAGGGAGACTTACGATTATATGCATCGTATTTTCTACCGTTTTTCGATTCCGGGACATATTGTCAGGGAGGTGGTTGCAAAGGGAACACCGCTTCTTATGAATGAGTTTATGTGGTCCGCAGCCATGACCATTCTTACTTTCTGCTACTCCACAAGAGGACTTGCGGCGGTTGCCGGAATCAATATCTGCAACACGATCAACAACGTGTTCAATATCGGACTGATTTCACTTGGAAATGCGGTATCGATCATTGTCGGCCAGCTGTTAGGTGCAGGAAAGTTTGATGAGGCAAAAGATTCTGCCCGCAAACTGATCACGTTTTCGGTGTGCTTTTGCGCGGGAATCGCACTTGTGATGGCAGCGACCGCACCATTTTTCCCGCTTCTGTACAATACAACGGATGAGGTGCGGCATCTTGCAACAAAGTTTATCCTGATCATGGCAGCACTGATGCCGTTCTGCGCATTTACCAATGCATCCTATTTTACACTTCGTTCGGGTGGCAAGACGGTAATTACATTTTTGTTTGACAGCTGCTATGCATGGGTAGTATGTGTGTCAACAGCAGCGATTCTGGCATTTTGGACGGATATTCCGGTTGTGCCGATGTATCTGATCTGTCAGTCACTTGAGGTCATCAAGTGCGTTGTCGGATTTATTCTTGTAAAAAAAGGTGTCTGGATTCATAATTTGAGTGCAAAACAGGTTTGATAACAGATGGAGGGAGCAGAGCATGGAATACGCAGCAATCTGCCATAAGAGCGACAAAAACTATTGCTTTTCACTTGGCAATAAGCAGTTTCTATTCCGCATTCAGGTCAAAAAGGGGGACATCCGGCAGGTGATTTTGCATATGCAGGACAAATATCTGCCGCTTCGTATTCTCGACACCCGGAGCGCACAGGAGATGGAGTGTCGGACCTCGGACGTGTATCATGATTACTTTGAGACCGTTGTAACAATGGATGTGGTATGTCTTAGGTATTTTTTTGAGCTGGTCGACAATGACGGTAATCGTACCTTTTATGGAAACTATGATTTTTATGATCATGTGATTGAGGATATCGAGAACATGTTTGACTGCCCGCAGAATCTGCGTGAGGAGGAATCCTTTCTCGTTCCGGACTGGGCAAAGAACAAGGTGTTTTACCAGATATTTCCATCCCGGTTTGCAACGACAGAAAAGGTGGCGGATGATCTGTGGTACAAGGCGCCGATCGGGCATATGGATAATCTGCAGGGAAACCTGAAGGGAATTCTTGCACATCTGGATTATCTGAAAGAGCTTGGCATTGACGTGATCTATATGACTCCGATCTTTCAGTCGGACTCGAGCCACAAGTACGATACCATTGATTATTACCGGATTGATCCGTCATTTGGGGATACGCAGGATCTGAAGGCGCTGGTGGAGCGTGCACATCAGATGGGGATGCGCGTGGTATTGGACGGCGTGTTCAATCACACTTCACCGAAGTTCTTTGCGTTTGCCGATATTATGGAAAAGGAGTCTGCTTCAGAGTATGTGGACTGGTATTATATCGAGGGCTTCCCGCTTGTGATGGAGTGGGGAAAAAAGCCGAACTTCAAGACGTTTTCCTATTTTGGAGGAATGCCAAAATTAAATCTATCCAATCCGAAGGTACAGGACTATGTGATCGGAGTCGCAACATACTGGATCAGGGAGTGCAATATCGACGGATGGAGACTTGATGTCGGGGATGAAGTCAGCCACAACTTCTGGAAGAGATTCCGAAGGGAAGTAAAGGCTGTGAATCCGCAGGCAATCATCATCGGTGAGATCTGGCACTTTGCACCGGATTTCCTGGAGGGTGACGAGTGGGATACCGTCATGAATTATCCGTTTTATAAGGCCCTTAAGGCAGTGCTTGCGGATGAGAGCATCCCGGTCTCCGAGTTCTGGGGAAGGATAGGATTCTTAAAGGGCAATCTGCACAGCAAGGTATTTCCGCTTTTGCTTAACATGATGGACAGTCATGACACGGAGCGGTTTTTACATAGCTGTGGATACAATAAGGAAAAACAGAGACTTGGCGCGGCGGTCATGCTGCTGACGCCGGGAATGCCAATGCTTTATTATGGAGATGAGGTCGCGATGGAAGGCGGACCGGATCCGGATTGCCGCCGAGGAATGCTCTGGGATGAAAAGCGGCAGGATCACTCGATGCTTGCGTGGTATCAGAAGCTGATCGCGGTGCGAAAGGAGCACCCGGTGCTGCTGGATGGTACGATTACGAAAGAGTGCTTCAGTGATGCGGATGGAACACTTTTTATCTCAAGGGAGCTGGACGGGGCACAGATTCATCTGCTATATCATTTCCGGGATGGTCAGGTAAAAGTACCTGAATATGAAGGGAAAGTTGATCTGCTGACGGGCAAAGTTTTTTCAGGAACAATGCAGGGATATGAGGTCGCTGTATTAAAGTAAGTAATGCCAAGAATTTTCCTATAAAGAAAAACAGCCCTGCGAAAGGCAGGACTGTAAGACCTCCGTGCGGAGGATGTGAAACATTGCTTTGGTACTTAGATTAAAATATTCTTACGGTTGCTTAACAGGCGCGCACCGTGTACAATTAAAAGAATCCCAGAAGTAACTGCGCCGGCGATGATACATATTCCGATGATAAGGCTGGAAACTCCGGCAGAACCCATTGTCTTGTATGCTTTTTCTTCCATGATAGAATCCTCCATAGATTTTAGATTGTCTATATTATAGCGGATTACATTGCAAAATGGAAGAGTGCATACACTATATTATGAAAGAAAAGAAGGAACGAAACGATGATTGAATTTTTGAAAGCAATTTTATTTGGCATTGTAGAGGGAATCACAGAGTGGCTTCCGATCAGCAGCACAGGACACATGATCCTTTTAAACGAGATCCTGCCGCTTCGTGTGGGGGACAATCCGGACGGATTTTACAGTATGTTTGAGGTGGTGATCCAGCTTGGCGCGATCCTTGCGGTTGTATTGCTGTTCTGGAAAGAGATATGGCCGTTTGGCAAAAAAGGCAACAAAGAGCCGCTTACGCAGCATGGTCCGGGTGCGTGGATCAAGTGCGACATCTTCAAGCTGTGGTTCCATATTCTGGTATCCTGTGTTCCGGCTGCCATTGTGGGCGTGCTTTTTGATGAGAAGCTGGAGGAACTGTTCTACAATTACCAGACTGTTGCGATCATGCTGATTCTGTTTGGCGTTATCTTCATCGTGGTGGAGAATCACAACAAGGGAAAAAGCGCAAAGGTCAATTCGCTGACCGAGATCACCTACAAGAGTGCGTTTCTGATCGGTATGTTCCAGCTTATCGCTGCAGTATTTCCGGGAACCTCAAGATCCGGCGCAACGATCGTTGGTGCATTGATGATCGGGGTATCCCGCTCTGTGGCGGCAGAATATACATTTTTCCTTGCAATTCCGGTCATGTTCGGTGCGAGCCTTCTTAAGCTTTACAAGTTCGGCTTTCATTTTACAGCGACAGAGGCAGGAATCCTTGTTGTTGCAATGATCGTGGCGTTTGTTGTCTCTGTGGTTGTGATCCGTTTCCTGATGGATTACATCCGCAAACATGACTTTAAGGTATTCGGCTGGTATCGTATCGTGCTCGGCGCGATCGTGCTGGCAGCAGGGCTTGCAGGAGTGATTTAATGGAGCAGCAGGCAGCCTTGAAGATTTACTATACAAACTGCAAATGCTTTACGGAGAAAGACCTTTTTGAGAAAGGTCTTTCTCTTGTAAATGAGGTGCGAAGGAAAAAGGTGCTTGCGTGCAGGAAGGAGGCAGATCGCTGCCGCTCACTTGCGGCGGGGCTTTTGGTGCGCTATGCCTGCGGGCAGCTTGGGTATGATTATGATGTGATGCATTTTTCGGAAGGGAAAAACCATAAGCCGCTCGCGGAGAACATGCACTTTAACCTGAGCCATTCCGGGGATTTCGCGGCAATCGTGGCAGGAGAAGCGGAAGCGGGGATCGATATTGAGTGCCTGCTTCACCGGTTTGAGGGCAGGCGCGGACAAGAGCGCTTTTTTGGCGTGATGGAGCGGTGTTTTACCGAAGCGGAGCGGGCGCAGATGATGCGTGTAAGTGAGGCGGAGGGAGCAGAAATGACGCAGCAGGAGATGAGCATCTGCGAGGCGGAGGAAGCATGTGCGTCTGGAAATACGCAGAGGCATGACGGAAAGCTGCAAGTGGAGGCTGACAGGTTGTGGCTAAGCGAAGATGCATATATGCTTGCGACGGAGATCTGGACACGGAAGGAAAGCTATGCAAAGGCGAGCGGTGTTGGTCTTGGGATGGATTTTTCCAGGATTTCCGTGTTGGACGAGCCGGGATTTACTTCTTACCGCATGGCGGATGGCTATGTGATAAGCACTTACTCTGATGCGGGGTGTCCGGTTGAATTTCCGGTTTGCGTTCGGGCGCAAGAAATGGTACGATAATAGGTGGAGGCGAAAAATCATGCATGATGAATTGACCGAAAAAGATATACAGAAGATGGAGGCGGAGATCGAGCACCGCAAGCTGGTTGTCCGCAAGGAAGCGCTTGAGGATGTCAAGGTGGCAAGAGCGCAGGGCGACCTTTCCGAGAACTTTGAGTATAAGGCGGCAAAGCAGTTTAAGAATGAGAATGAGCGCCGCATCCGCTATCTGGAGAAGATGATCCGCACCGCTGTGATTGTATCCGAGGATTCCGCGGAGGATGAGGTAGGAATGAACAACACGGTGGATGTGTATTTTGAGGAGGACGACGAGACGGAGACCTACAAGCTGGTAACGACCGTCAGAAGCAATTCCCTCAAGAACCTGATCAGCCGTGAGTCACCGCTCGGCGCTGCAATTTTCGGACATAAGGTGGGCGACCGCTGCGAGGTAAAGGTCAACGATGACTATTCCTACTTTGTGCAGATCAAACGGATCGAGAATACGGTTGATGACGGCTCGGACGAGCTTCGCAAATTCTAACATACATAAGAAAGAGGTTGACATGAAGGTATCAGAAATTTTAAAGAGCGATAATGTGACAATTTCCTGCGAGATGTTCCCACCGAAAAAGGTGATCCTGCTGGATAAATATAAGGAGACTGCGGCAACGATGGCTGCGTTAAAGCCATCCTTTTTAAGCTGTACTTACGGCGCGACCGGCGGGACAAGCGATTACACGGTCGAGATCGCAGAAACGATCAATGACTGCGGTGTTCCGGCTGTGGCACATCTGACCTGTGCGTCCTCCACCAAGGAGAAGGTGCGCAGCGTG
The DNA here is from genome assembly GCA_050873865.1 of Agathobacter sp. GTDB lineage: Bacteria > Bacillota > Clostridia > Lachnospirales > Lachnospiraceae > Roseburia. The sequence goes on from JBNMJQ010000008.1 coordinate 15,944, forward strand.
ATCGAAGAACTGAAGGAGCGCAACATTGAAAATATCCTTGCACTTCGCGGTGACATTCCGGAAAATGCAGATTTCCCACTTCCGAACCAATATCATCACGCGGTGGAGCTGATTGAGGAGATCAAGCAGTCCGGCGGAGATTTCTGCATCGGTGCAGCCTGCTATCCGGAGGGACACCCGGAGGCGGCTTCTGTGGAGGAGGATCTTGTCCACCTGAAGGAGAAGGTCGATGCCGGGGTGGATTATCTGACAACACAGATGTTTTTTGACAACAATATCTATTACAATTTTATGTTCAAGGCACTGCGGCATGGAATCAATGTTCCGGTTGTTCCGGGCATCATGCCGGTGACGAATGCAAATCAGATCAAGCGTATCGGAACACTTTCCGGCAATCTGGTTCCGCCGAAGTTCCTCCGGATTGTTGAGCGTTTTGCGGACAATCCGGATGCCATGAAGCAGGCAGGAATCGCGTATGCGACAGAACAGATCATTGATCTTGTCGCAAACGGCGTGAACCATATCCACATCTATTCGATGAATAAGCCGGATGTGCTGGAGGCAATCTTTAACAATCTGTCCGACATTTATGTGAGGGAGTAGGCTACCTATGGCAAGACGTTCGATGGCGGGGCAACTGAATATGTTCGATTTCTGGGACAATCTGGTGCAGCCGGAGGATGGCGCGGAGGTGCAGATGGTTTCCCTGATTCCGGAGGAGGAGCCGAAGACAGATGATACTGGAAAAACGTCTGAGACAGAGGTTGTTGAAGCAGACTTTAAACAGGAAGCAACTTTGCCGGAGAAAAAAGTGCAGGAAGAACTGATGGCGCAGAAAGCGGTTTTGCCAGAAGCTGCCCCTGTTATGCAGAAACAGGTTTTAAATCCGGATGGCAGCATAAAGGAAGAAGTCGCATATTACAATTACAATAAGGTCTGCGTAAAGCGCGAGAATGAGCCGGTAGAGTGGCGGGAGTTTGACAACTCTAAGGAAGCGGTAGACTATTACATTGAAGAGATGTTGAAGCTCCAGCCGGAAAATGGATTTGAGGACAAAGGAGAAGAAGATGAGTAAAGAGAAAGAATTACTTCATAAGCTTCCGGAGATGGTAAAGGATACGAAGTCCGGAAAAATTTATTGGGATGTGGAATGCCAGACAACGGAATATAACCCGGAGGATCAAAAGCCGGTGGTTGAGGGCGAGGACGGCGAGCTCTGGAAAGTTGACGAGTGCTTTGTGTCATATCACTGTGAATTTCATGGAGCGGAGTTTTTGATGATCACCTACGAGATGATCCATAGTAAGGGAGAGCAGAAAAAGACCACGAATCTGGTATTTTTGCCGCCGCTTGGAATCCGGTTCTTTGACATTCATTCTCTGCTGCCGTATGCGGTGAAAGCAGACCAGATGCTTACCTACAATATCCACATGCTCTGGCTTTCTATCTTAGAGCTTCAAAGAACCAACCCGGATGCGCTGCATTTTGATGTGAGCGAGCGGACACTGACGATAGACGAGAATTAAGCGGGGGATGATGAGATGAACGAGAATATGGTAAAGCGAAATGAAAAGCTTGCACAGGTAGTTATCAAAGGCTTGCAGTCCCGGAATATGTCCGGATATTATGCCGCAAGCAGGGAAGATGCCGTAAAGCAGGCACTTGAACTGATCGGCGAGGGAAGCACAGTCACAATGGGCGGCTGCCAGAGTGCACACGAGATCGGACTGATAAAAGCGTTGGAGGACGGTAACTACAATTATATCGACCGCGCCAAACTTTCACCGAGAGAAGGACTTATGGCTGCATACGATTCGGATGTTTTTCTTTCCAGCGCGAACGCGATAACAAGCGATGGAATCATGGTAAATATTGACGGAAATTCCAACCGTGTTTCCTGTATCGCACAGGGACCGAGAAAAGTCGTATTCATTGTCGGAATGAACAAGGTGTGCTCCGACCTGGACGAGGCGATGAAGCGCGCCAGAAATGTAGCGGCACCGGCGAACGCCCAGAGATTTGATGTGAAAACGCCTTGCAAGGAAACAGGCAAATGCTTTGACTGCAAATCTCCGGACACCATCTGCTGCCAGTTTCTGATCACCAGATACTCCCGCCATGAGGGAAGAATCCATGTGATCTTAGTAAATGATACACTTGGTTTCTAACAGGATAGAGATATGGTTAAGAACATCGTAAAAGGCAGACATATTTTTGCAAGGAAAGCGCAGCCGACTACAGAAGCAGATCGGCAGGTTGTAACGGATCTTTTGGACACGTTGCGGGCAAATCGGGAAATCTGTGTCGGGATGGCTGCCAATATGATCGGCGTGAATAAATCAATTATCGTCGTTGCGGCGGGACCTTTTCAATTTGCCATGGTCAATCCTGTCATCACAAAGAAAACAGGAGAATACCAGACAAAGGAGAGCTGTCTTTCGTTAGATGGGGAACGCCCTTGCACACGGTACGCGCAGATCGAAGTGGATTATCTGGACGGAAATTTCAAACCACAGCACGGAAAGTACACAGGATTTACCGCGCAGATCATCCAGCATGAGATCGATCATTGCAATGGTATCATGATATAATATAAAAAAACAAATAACCGGTTGTATTATGCAGATTATATGATAAAATGACATTGGTTAGCGAAAACTAACTTCTTATCGGAGCAAGAAGGGAGAAGCGATTATGTCATATTCAGATGATTTGAGATTATTTGCCGAAATGCATACCTATGAGAGCGCTACAGTCGGTGGAGCAACATTCCGCTATGTATTAAACGGGAAGAAAAACGGAAAAACTCTGGTAATGTTAAATGGTGGAATGAACGTGCTGGAAATGTGGATGAAGTACGTCGATGCGCTATCCGCAGACTATCAGGTGCTGCTGTTTGATTATCCGCGGGAGCTGCGGACAAATCAGGAGCTGGTAAAGGGCATGCATGCGTTTTTTGACAAACTAGGGATCAGGCTGCCGATTTTTGTTGGTGCAAGCGATGGTGGAATGGTTGCACAGATCTATACGCAGAAGTACCCAAAAGAGGTGGGCGGACTTATTCTGGTTTCAACCGGCGGTATGGATGCAGCAACGATCAGGAGCCTAAAGCGGAAATATTTTATGGCGCCGCTTCTTTTGTTCATCCTGAAGCATAGCAATTATGAGAAGATGAAGCCAAGGATGATAAAACTCGGAATGGGGCATATCCGCAATGAGAGCGCCGAAGAGGTTGCGTATGCGCAGGATATGTTTGAGACGATCTTTAGGGATTATACCAAGGAAAAGGACGTACATATTACCGGATTGCTCGCGGATCTGATGAACCAGACACCTGTTACCGAGGCTGATTTTAAGGAAGTAGCGGGAAAAATATTGCTGATACTTCCAAATCAGGATTTCTTTTCGGGAAAGATGCAGGAGGATCTCATCCGGCTGATGCATAATCCTAAGATTCAATATGTTTCAGGTGGACATCTTTCTACCGTCCTGAAGGTGGATGCGTATGTTCAGATGATCCGCGAATTTCTCCAAAATAATATACAGTAATATGAAATCTATATCTGTTTTCGTAGCTCAGCAAGGGAGATCTTCTCCTGCTGGGCTATTTTTTTGAGATCCTCGTACTCGTACTTGGATTTAGTGACCCCGTATCCGGTGCTGATCTTGTTGCGGATGGTGCCGTAAGGCGTGGCAACCTCCTCGAAGTGTGAGACTAGTTTGGCGCGGGAATAGTTTGTGTAGCGGACACCGCGCGTGGTGGTGTGCAGAAGCAGAAGCCGGATAAAACGGTCGCGGTCAGCCTCTTCGCAGAAGCAGTGAAGCAGGATGCCCGGCCGGTTTTTTTTCATCTGGATCGGCTGGTAGAACACATCCAAAGCACCCTCGGCAAGAAGCAGATCCATGCAGTAGCCGAGATCCTCCCCGGTCATATCATCGAGATTGCAGGAGAGATCTACGATGTGGTCTTCCTGCAGCGCATCGGTTGCTGCTGCCCCTGCGGATTGGGAGCATGTGTTGGGAGCAGCACTTGAAGCATCTGCGGTCGTACCGAGAAAAACGCGTACACAGTTTGCAACCGGAAAATCTTTCGTACCAAGTCCAAGTCCGATCTGGCTGGTGAGCATCGGTGGCATTGCGCCAAAGTCTGACGCAAAATGGCGCAGGATAGCGGCACCGGTAGGCGTGCAAAGCTCTGACATAATATTTCCGGTATAAAAAGGAATCCCCTCAAGCAGCTTTGCGGTTGCTGGAGCCGGTACGGGCAGGATGCCATGCGCACAGTGTACGGTTCCGTTTCCGACATGAATCGGAGAAACAAGAATCCGCTCGGCTCCAATCTCATGGAATAACAGGCAGCAGCCGACAACATCTGCGAGCGCATCAAGCGAGCCTACCTCATGGAAGTGGATCTGATCGAGTGAACTTCCGTGGACAGAAGCCTCCGCCTCCCCGATGAGGCGGTAGACTAAAGCAGCATCCGAAGCAACCACCGGAGGAAGCGGGAGTGCATTGATCTTCTCCAAGATGGAGAGGTAGCTATGATGCTCATGCGCGTGTGCCTCACTATGCATACATGGTGCTTCTTCCTTGCCGTGAACCAGAACCTGTATATGTGTGCCGCGGATGCCGCACCTGGTATCGCTTTTGGCATGGACTTCAAGCTCGCCCGGAAGTAATGCGTTCATCGTATTTAGAAACTGCTCCTTCTGGGAAATACTGAGTAATTCGTATAAGGCTGCCATCAGCATATCTCCGGCAGCACCCATTTTACATTCAATATATAAAGTTGACATATCCTGTTAAATTCTCCTTTATGATTCCGACTGATAATCCATTATATCATGGCATGTATGCAGAAGCTGTTACCATGTACATTGAACCCGATTTGATTTCACTGCGTCTATTTTATCACATTTTGCATCATCTGTCTTGGGACAGTTGTGTTTCGACCGCATTCTTTCATTCCAGTTCTTTCCATTTCGCTGGTTTTGCACGGCTTTTTTTAGCGGCCTTTGTAATTCTGCACAAAAACAGGAAACTAAATTTGTTAATTCAGTTTCTTGCGGAGAAATAGACAGAATGCTACAATACGAATATAGGAAACCAAAAACAAAAAAATAGTTTCTTGGCAGGGGTGACGTATGAAAGAGAAGATCATAGAGGCAACCATTCGGGTTTTCAACCAAAAGGGATTGAAGTTCACGATGGACGACATCGCGAAGGAATTGTCCATGAGCAAGAAAACGATTTATACGGTATTTAAGGATAAAGAATCACTACTTTTTGAAATGGTCGATTACTGTTTCGACAAGATCAAGGAGAGTGAAGATGCTGTTTTGAGCGATGAGACGCTTTCGACTGCAGAGAAGATCAGACAGATCCTTGGCGTGCTGCCGGAGAGCTATATGGATATTGACTTCAGACAGCTGTATCCTCTGAAAGAGAAGTACCCAAAGACATACCGCAAGGTGGAACAGCGGCTGGAAAACGGCTGGGAAAAGACGATCGCGCTGATCAACCAGGGAATGGAAGAGGGGGTTGTCCGTCCGGTCAACGTGCAGATCGTGAAGGTAATGCTGGAGGCTTCCATCGAACAGTTTTTTGCGAGGGATATCCTGATCCGCGACGGACTGACATACAAGGAGGCACTTGATGAGGTCGTCCGGGTGATCGTGGACGGAATTATTGTCCGCCCAAAGAAAGGAGCAGAGGCATGAAACGAATCCACTTAAACGATGGCTGGAAATTCTGTGAGACGTTTGAGGCAGGAATGGAAGCCTACGGATATGATGACAGTGATTTTTCAGAGGTGCGGCTGCCGCACACGGTAAAGGAGCTTCCGTTCCATTATTTCGATGAGCAGGAATATCAGATGGTAAGCTGCTACCGCAAGCACATTTTCGTGCCGCAGGAATGGAAAGGCAAGCGGTTGCTTCTGACTGTTGATGGTGCCGCGCATGATGCCTGCCTGTATATCAATGGAGAGCTTGTGGCAAGGCATAGCTGTGGATATACGGCCTTTACCGTAGAGCTGTCGGAGCATGTACAGTACGGTGCCGAGAACGTGATCGCAATACGGCTGGACAGCAGGGAGAACCTTAACGTTCCGCCATTCGGATATGTCGTTGATTATATGACCTACGGCGGACTTACCAGAGAGGTATACCTCGATGTGAAGGAAAAGGCATACATCGAGGATGTTTTCTACAAGAGCGATGCCCTTGGAAGCTATCACAAGTACCGTCTGACAACGAGGATAAAGCTGTGTGGAGTGCAGAATCCGTCCGAATTTTTCATCCGTCAGGTGCTGCGTGACGGTGTGGAAGAGCGGCTGCTCGGCGAGCACAGCTGTGAGCAGCTAAAGAGCGGGGAGAACGGATACCGGGAATGTGCGTATGAGCAGGATAAGCTCACAAGCTGGTCGACGGAGAACCCGAAGCTTTATACACTCGTCATGGAGCTTGTAAAGGATGGAAAATGTGTTGATTGCATACAGACGAGAATCGGATTCCGTGAGGCGGTATTTAAGGCGGACGGCTTTTACTTAAACGGAGAGAAGCTAAGGCTTCGCGGGCTTAACCGTCACCAGAGCTATCCGTATGTCGGATACGCAATGCCGGCTTCCATGCAGCGTCAGGATGCGGATATCTTAAAGTATGAACTTGGCTGCAATGCGGTGCGCACCTCCCATTATCCGCAGTCCCATCATTTTATAGACCGCTGTGATGAAATCGGACTTTTGGTGTTTACTGAGATGCCGGGATGGCAGCATATCGGCAATGAGGCGTGGAAGGAACAAGCCGTAACGAATGTGGAGGAAATGATCCGCCAATACCGCAACCATACATCCATTATCCTGTGGGGTGTAAGGATTAATGAGTCTGGCGATGATGAGGCTTTTTACCGGGAGACGAACCGGGTGGCACATGCGCTGGATGATTCCAGACCGACCGGAGGTGTGCGGGCGCATAAGAAAAGCCAGCTGTTTGAGGATGTGTACACCTACAATGATTTTGTTCATAACGGAACCAACCGGGGCTGTGAGCCGAAGAAAAAGGTTACGCCGGATATGTCAAAGGGCTATCTGGTCAGCGAGTACAACGGACATATGTACCCGACAAAGGCGTATGACGGTGAGGAACACCGCGTGGAACACGCCCTCCGTCATGCTACGGTGCTGAATGCGGTGGCAGGCGAGCCGGATATCGCAGGAAGCTTTGGCTGGTGTATGTTTGACTACAACACGCACAAGGACTTCGGCAGCGGGGACCGGATCTGCTATCACGGAGTGATGGATATGTTCCGCAATCCAAAGCTTGCGGCACTGATCTATGCCTGCCAGCAGGAGGAACGCCCGGTGCTGGAGCTTAGCTCAACGATGGATATCGGGGAGCATCCGGCGTGCAACCGTGGAGATACTTATATCTTTTCCAATGCAGACAGCGTGCGGATGTATAAAAACGAACGATTCATAAAAGAATACAAGACCGGTGATTCGTCTTACAAAAACCTAAAGCACGGTCCGATCCTGATCGATGATTTCATCGGGGATGCGGTTCACAAAAGTGGTGATTTTAAAGAGAAGCAGGCCAATCTGATCAAAAAGATCTTAAATCATGTGGCACTGCACGGTTATAAATTTCCACCTTGCATGATCGGCTGGGCACTTCAGTGCATCGTGCTTTACCACATGAATCCCAATGCCGCAGTCGGCTTGTACAACAAATATGTCGGGGATTGGGGAGCAACCTCGACCGTGTACCGGTTTGAGGCGGTAAAGGATGGCAAGGTTGTGAGGACAATCGTAAAGGAGCCGATGCATCAGCTTCATATAGATGCAACGCCATCACATACAACGCTGGTGGAGGGGGCAACCTACGATGTGGCGCAGATCCGTCTGGTGATGCGGGACGAGCATGACAATCAGCTGTATTTTTACAATGATCCGGTTCACGTGGAGGTGACAGGACCGGTTGAGCTGATCGGACCGGAGGTTATTTCCTTTGAGGGTGGAATGACCGGGGTTTATATCCGCACGACCGGAGCCGCCGGTGAGGCAGCCGTCACATTCTCCAGCCAGAATGCAAAACAAATCACGATTCAATTTCAGGTCGAAGCAGACCAGAACAAATAGAAAATAATAAGAGGATAACAAATAATAGGAGGAAACTATGCAGGAGAGATCAAAGGTCATTTTTGGCAATGTGATCAGCGACAAGGCTTACAAAAAAGCTGTAAGATCCAAACAGAAGTATCAGAAGAAATACGGGGATGATTCTAACGCCAATTATCCGGTGCGGATCGAGAAGAACCCGTACATCGGAGATTCGCTTGGCGTGCGAAATGTGTTGATCGGAGATCTGGAGCAGAACGCGCATTACGATCCGAAGAACCATTTTCCGGAGGAAGCGTTCGATACCGAAAAGGGAATCATCGTCGGAAATATCCGCATGGGATTTGGACATTACCGGATCTCAATGGCGATGGCATCTGCGGCAAAGGCGATGGGCTATACGCCGTATTGGATGGATCTGAATTCATACCGGCAGACCACCTGCACGAAGGTTATCGGGGCGCAGAACGATCTGTATTCGCTCGGTTCACGGCTGTCAAAGAATCCGCTGTTTAACCGTCTGGTGTGGGAGCCGATGAACTACGAAGGCTTTCGCGCTTTGACCTATAATGCCTCAGACCAGAAAAATGCCGAGCTGATGGCTCCGGTCTACCGCAATATCCCGAAGGAGATCCCGGTGATCGGAACGCATGTATGGCCGGCGCAGGCAGCGGTCCATGCAGGTATGAAGCATGTTGTCAATGCGATCCCGGATAATTGGCCGATGGCGCTTCACCTGTCAGAGGGAAGTGTACACACGATCCAGTGCCACAACGCATACATGGGCTACAGGATCTTAAACGGCATGAACAAGGACGCGGTCAACAAACCGATGCCGGACGGCGCATTGGTATATACCGGACATTATATCGACCACGAGCTTGTCTCTAACATCGAGGCAGACTGCAAGGCTCGTATGGAGCGCAAGGCAGCAGGAAAACCGATGCGGTTTCTGTTGACGATCGGAGGGGCAGGCGCACAGAAGGAAATCTTTGCAGCAATCATCAGGTATCTGATCCCGTACATCAGGGAACAGAAGGCAGCGCTCTATGTCAATGTCGGAGATTATAAGAACGTGTGGGATGCACTGTTGCAGGAGATACCGGAGATGAAGGCACTTTCAACGGAGCATTTTGATCAGTGGAAGGAGACCGAAGATTTTGCGCAAAAGGCGCTTGATGCAGAGCAGGAAGTGACCGGTATCCATGGCTTCTGGCATGCCAATATCTTTGAGGCGGTATATTGCACGAACCTTTTGATGCGCAGTGCAGATGTACTTGTGACAAAACCGAGTGAGCTTGCCTTTTATCCGATCCCGAAGCTGTTCATCAGAAGAGTCGGAAAGCATGAGATGTGGGGAGCAATCCACTCCGCGGAGATCGGGGACGGCACATTGGAATGCAGGGATATTCCACACACCTTACAGATGGTTGATATGTTCTTAAATGACGATTTGATTTTAAATGACATGTGCAATAACATCATGGTCAACAAATCAATCGGCATCTATGACGGCGCTTACAAGGTTGTGGAACTTGCAATGGGAATGAAAGAAAACAAATAATGAGGGGGAAAAGAAAATGGAAACAAAAAAGAAATTAAGCGGTGGCGAGAAGTTTGCATATGGCATCGGGGCAGTCGGAAAGGATATGGTATACATGCTTTCCGCATCCTATATCCTTTATTACTATCAGGATATCATGGGTGTGAGCGCAGTTGCGATGGGAATCATCCTATTTGTGGCGCGTGTGTTTGATGCGTTTAATGATCCGATCATGGGTGTACTTGTAGCTAAGACAAAGACGCGCTGGGGCAAGTTCCGCCCATGGCTGTTTGTTGGAACTGTTTTGAATGCGATCGTGCTGTATCTGATGTTTTCTGCACCGCCAACCTTAAGCGGAAGCGGATTGGTTGCTTATGCAGCAACTACCTACATCCTCTGGGGTGTTACCTACACAATGATGGATATTCCGTATTGGTCAATGGTTCCGGCGTTTACGGAGAGCGGTAAGGAGAGAGAGGGACTTTCCGCACTTGCACGTTCCTGCGCAGGCGTTGGATCTGCACTTATCTCCATCATCACTGTACTTAGCGTATCCGCACTCGGAAAGATGGCAGGTGGTACAACGGCTACCGATATTGAGCGGCTTGGCTACAAATATTTTGCACTCTGCATCGCAGTGTTATTTGTGATCTTTACGACGATCACCTGTGTCAAGATCAAGGAGAAGTCCTCCGTTGAGATGCAGACCGCTTCGGTCAAAGAGATGTTTAAGGCACTGGTACAGAACGATCAGGCGATGACGATGGTTGTTGCGATTGTAATGATCAACACCGCACTTTACATTACCTCAAACCTTGTGATCTATTTCTTTAAATATGATTTCAGCCCGGCACAGTGGCAGGCAAACTACACCCTGTTTAACACCTTCGGCGGCGGATTCCAGATTCTTGCCATGATGATTTTGTTCCCGCTGCTGCGTAAGTTTATGAATACCATGAAGATCTTCTATGTGAGCTTTACGATGGCGATGGCAGGATATGTGCTTTTGCTTGGAATCGCATTTTCCGGCACACAGCAGGTATATCTGCTTCTGATCCCGGCATTCCTTATCATGTCTGCGATCGGAATGCTCAACGTTATCGTGACGGTATTTCTTGCAAACACCGTAGACTATGGGGAATTGAAGAACCACAGAAGAGATGAGTCTGTCATCTTCTCCATGCAGACCTTTGTGGTTAAGCTGGCATCCGGTATCGCAGCACTTGCAGCATCTGTTGTGATCTCCATCTTCCACATCCAGAAGGATGAGACGGCGGAGGTGCTGACCGCAATCAATGCATCCTCAAGGATCGGACTTCGCATGTGCATGACGATCATCCCGATTGTTGTGCTGGTCATCGGACTTATCGTATTCCGCAAGCATTACATCCTGACCGATGAGAAGTTAGAGGAAATCAATGCACAGTTAAAGGCGGAAAAGAACGCTTAAAAAGTAAAAGACGAAAAAGGGAGGCAGCTATCGTGGCGGCCTCCTGTTTTGAAAAAGGAGAGAGGATATGATACGACAGCTTGGAAAAGTGTTTGTGCTTGACACTGCGCATACCACCTATTGTTTCCGGGTATTGGAAACAGGACAATTAGAGCATCTGTATTATGGCAGCTACATCCGCATCGGATCGGAGCAGGAGGCAGAGGCGCTCCTTGAAAAGCACGCTTTTGCGCCGGGCAATACGGTTTTATATGACCAGGAACATCCGCAGTATTCCCTGGAGGATATGCGGCTTGAAATGTCCGGATACGGAAAAGGTGATATCCGGGAGCCATTCGTGGAGGTGATCCACGCAGACGGAAGTGCCACACAGGACTTTGTGTACGACCATGCAAAGATCTGCGAGGGAAAGGCACCGCTTAAGACGCTTCCGTCTTCCTACGAGGAACAGGGACAGGTGGACGAGCTTGTTGTCACGCTGATCGACCATTCCTATGAGATTGAGCTGGAATTACATTATTATGTTTTCTTAAATTACGATATAATTTCAAGAAGCACAAAGCTGATCAATAAGAGCAAGGAGACGGTAAGGCTTACACGTCTGTTTAGTATGCAGCTTGATCTGGAGACGGATGATTGGGTGCTGTCGACCTTCAACGGAGGCTGGGCGCGCGAGATGAAACGCTACGATATCCCGATACGGATCGGCAGGCATGTGAATGCCTCCTACTGTGGCTGTTCATCAAGCCGGGCGAATCCGTTTGTCATGCTGTCAAAGGAGCAGACCACGGAGGATGCGGGAGCGTGCTATGGTTTTAACCTGATTTACAGCGGCAACCATTATGAGGCGGCAGAGGTCAGTGCTTTCGGAAAGACCCGTGTGGTAAGCGGAATCAATCCGCAGTCTTTCTGTTTTTTGCTGGAGCCGGAGGAGGAGTTTGAGGCTCCGGAGGCGGTCATGACGTTTTCCGGGAACGGATTCAACGGAATGAGCCAGAATATGCACGATTTTGTGAGAAACTGCATTGTGAGGGGAGAGTGGAAGGAAAAGGAACGCCCGGTGCTCTTAAACAGCTGGGAAGCAGCATATTTTAATTTCAATGAGAGCAAACTGCTTCGTCTGGCAAAGGAAGCAAAGAATGTCGGAATCGAGCTTTTTGTGATGGATGACGGCTGGTTCGGGGAGCGCAACGATGACAGTCATTCGCTTGGAGACTGGGATATTGTCAATGCTAAGAAGCTGCCGAGCGGACTGAAAGGTCTGGCGGATAAGATAAAGGAACTAGGGCTGGATTTTGGACTCTGGGTGGAGCCGGAGATGGTAAATGAGCAGAGTGTCCTCTACCGCAAGCACCCGGAATGGGTGATGCGTATTCCGGGCAAGCCACATTCCATGGGACGCAACCAGTATATCCTTGATCTTGCGAACCCGCAGGTGGTAGACTACATGACCGAGCTTCTGACCGGGGTATTTTCTTCCGCGGATATCTCCTATGTAAAGTGGGATATGAACCGCACCTTTTCGGATTATTATTCCCCGTACCTTCCGCCGGAACGGCAGGGGGAGATGGCGCACCGCTATATCATGGGACTGTACCGGATGATGAAGGCGCTGACGGAGCGTTTCCCGAAGATATTGTTTGAGGGCTGCGCGGCGGGCGGCAACCGGTTCGACCTTGGAATCCTGTGCTATTTCCCACAGATCTGGGCGAGCGATGACACGGATGCTTTGTATCGCGTGAACGGGCAGACCGGGTACAGCTACGGTTATCCGATGAATACAGTGAGCGCGCATGTCTCCGCATGTCCGAATCACCAGACGCTTCGTACGACACCGCTTTCCACGAGGTTTGCTGTGGCGGAATTCGGCGCGCTGGGCTACGAGTGCAATCTGTGCGATATGAAGAAAGAGGAGCTGGACGAGATCAGGGCACAGATCAGCCTGTATAAGGAGTGGAGAAATACCTTGCAGACGGGGCGCTTTTACCGGGGCAGAAACGGAAATATCCATGAGTGGACCTGCGTGTCAAAGGATCGGACGCAGGCGGTCGGCATGATCCTGCAGGAACTGGTAACGCCGAATATGCAGTTTGAACAGTATTTTCCGAAGGGGCTGGATGCAGACAAGATATACAATTTGTATAATCGGGATTTAAGATATAATATCAAGGCTTTTGGAGATCTGGTCAATACCGCATCCCCGGTGCATATCCGGCAGGATTCCATTATGCATAATGTGCTGGCAAGGTTTGTCACAATGCCGGGAGAGAAGGAAGCGGCAGTTGTGTCCGGTTCACTTCTGATGGAGGGTGGTTATAAGCTAAAGCAGGGCTTTGGTGCTACCGGATATAGCGAGGAGGTGCGTTTCTTCCAGGATTTTGGTTCGCGCTTGTATTTTATGCAGGAAACAGGTACAATCAATGAAGATATACAAGTATCTGAACAAAAGGAAGAAGAGGAATAGGGGATTATAACAATGGCTAAATTGTTTTTCCGGTATGGCGCAATGGGCAGCTCCAAGTCTGCAAATGCTCTCATGGTTGAATATAATTACAGAGAACGGGGAAAGGAAGCAGCTCTTTGTAAGCCGAGGACGGATTCAAGAGACGGACAGCTTATCATCAAATCCAGGATCGGGCTTGCCAGGCCATGTATGCTGGTAGAGGAGCTGACGGAAATGCCGGATGAACAGATAAAAGAATATGCATGTGTGATCGTGGATGAGTCTCAATTCTGCACAAAAGCACAGATTGAGTTCTTTGTACATGTTGTGGATGACCTGAATGTCCCGGTGATCTGCTATGGACTTCGTACAGATTTCCGAAATGAACTGTTTGAGGGAAGTATGTGGCTGCTTGCATGGGCTGATGTAATCGAGGAGATCAAGACGGTATGCTGGTGCGGAAAGGCGGCCCGGTTCAATGCCCGTTTTAATGATCACGGAATTATCCGTGAGGGTGATCAGGTGTATTTGGCAGGCAACGATTCTTATATTGCACTGTGCAGAAAACATCACCGTGAGGGTAATCTCGGACCAAATTTCCAAAAATAAAATTCCAAGACGGTTCTAAAAAATGGATACTTTTGATTGGATTTATAATGGTTTAAATTATAATCAATATACAACAAGCAGGAGGATTCAATATGAACAAATGGACAAGAATACTGTATCAGCCGAATAAGCCTTTGAAGGAGCGTAATGTAACGTGCAGTAAGGAGCATATTGCACTTTCCCTGCAGGCCGCAGAGGAAGGTATGGTATTGCTAAAGAACGAAGGCTTGGTTCTTCCGCTGAAGAAGGGAACAAGAATTGCCCTGTTTGGAAAGGGAACTTTTGATTATGTGAAGGGCGGCGGCGGAAGCGGAGATGTGTATACCAGATATGTCCGCAATATTTATGAAGGCTTCAAGGAGACCGGGTGTGTACAGATTTATGAGCCGGTAGCTGACTTTTATCGTGGGTATGTGGAATCGGAGTACGCGAATGGTGCTGCGGCCGGAATGTTCCGGGAACCTGCTGTGACAGAGGAGCTTCTTTTGGGAGCTAAGAATTATACAGATACAGCAATCATTACGCTAAGCCGTTTCTCCGGCGAGGGATGGGACAGATCTTCTGTTGATTATGATGGGGAGTACAATCCGTGGGCATCTGAAGTCACAATGCCACAGTTGTCAGAAAAGGTATTTCCTGATATGGATTTTTATTTATCCAGGGAGGAAAAGACTCTTGTGGAGCAGGTAAGTGCATCTTTCTCAAAAGTGATTGTTGTCTTGAATGTAGGCGGTGTGGTAGATACAAGCTGGATCAAAGACAATGAGCATATTTCTGCTGCACTTCTGGCATGGCAGGCAGGAATGGAAGGTGGCCTTGCAATGGCACGCATTCTTTGTGGACTTGTCAATCCGTCCGGTAAGCTTCCGGACACATTTGCAAAGCGGCTAAGCGATTATCCATCCACGGAACATTTCCATGAATCTCCGCATTATGTGGAGTATGAAGAGGATATATATGTAGGGTATCGTTATTTTGAGACGATAAAAGGCGCCGCAGATGCGGTTGTATATCCGTTTGGATATGGGCTTTCGTATACCGATTTTATGATCCAGACAACCGATGTCTGGGATGAAGAGGATAAGATCAATCTGTTTGTCCGTGTGACTAATATTGGCAAGCGGGCAGGCAAGGAGGTTGTCCAGGTATATTATGAGGCACCGCAGGGCAAGCTTCAGAAGCCGCGCCGCGCGCTGTATGCATTTGAAAAAACACAGCTTCTTGCACCGGGGGAGAGCCGTGTGATCTCGTTTGTGCTGGACAAGAGGCAGATGGCATCTTATGATGATCTCGGAAAGATCGCAAAGTCTGCATATGTGCTGGAGGCGGGAGATTATAAGCTGTATGTGGGAACCTCTGTCAGAGATGCATTTGAGCTTGAAGAGGTATTCCATATCGAAAAAGATACAGTAGTGGAGCAGCTTACACAGCATCTTGCACCTACAAGCTTAAAGAGACGACTGCTTGCAGATGGCAGCTATGAAGAACTTCCAGTATCTGAGTCCAATGATATGAATGCCTGTGCTTTTGAAAAGATGCTTCCAGGTTCTGAGGAGGCTATCGTTCCGCATGTGCGTGAGAGAGACCGCTGGCTTTTGATGAAGCCTTATGGTGAGAACAGTCATCCGCTTATCGATGTGTTTGATGGAAAGATATCTGTGGAGGAATTCATTGCGCAGCTTTCGGATGATGAACTGATTCATCTGCTTGGAGGACAGCCGAATCTTGGCGTGGCAAATACATGGGGAATCGGCAATCTTCCGGAGTTTGGAATTCCGAGTGCAATGACGGCCGATGGACCGGCAGGCGTGCGTCTGTCAGATGTGTGTGGAATCTGCACAACAGCGTGGCCATGTGCAACGCTGCTTGCATCTACATGGAATCCGGATATTGTTCAGAAGGTCGGTGAAGCAGGCGGGGCAGAGCTTAAAGAGAACAACCTCGCAATCTGGCTGACTCCTGCGGTAAATATCCATCGCAATCCGTTGTGCGGGCGTAACTTTGAATATTATTCCGAGGATCCGTATCTGACCGGAAAGATGGGCAGCGCCATGGTTTTGGGAATTCAGTCCAACGGTGTTGCTGCTGAGGTCAAGCACTTTGCATGCAATAATAAGGAAACCAACCGCAAAAACAGTGATTCACGTGTTTCAGAGAGAGCGCTCCGTGAAATTTATCTGAAGGGATTTGAGATGATTGTAAAGGAGGCCGATCCGTGGCTGATGATGTCTGCCTATAATGCAATCAATGGTTACCGTGCATCTGAATGCAAAGAACTTCTGGAGGATATTCTGCGAGGTGAGTGGGGCTTTAAAGGGCTTGTGACAACAGACTGGTGGAATCGCGGTGAGCAGTATAAGGAAATCAAAGCCGGAAACGATGTAAAGATGGCTGCCGGATTCCCGGAACGTGTAAAGAAAGCAATGGAACTCGGGGAATTGGAACGAGGCGATCTGGAGCATTGTGTGAAACGTGTTGTTGAGCTCTTTATGAAATTAGATTAAAATTTTTAAAAAATGGGGTTGACACTGACGCGTTAATGGGTTAAACTCCTAAATAATCAAAGATGACAAAATCAATGAGCGAAAGTAGTACATCAGGTGATTCCTCACAGAGAGCCTGCGGTGGTGAGAGCAGACAGGATAGTTTGAATGGAATGGATTCGTAAGATGCAAAGTGAACGCGTAAGCTAGTAGCAGCGCCGTATCCCCACGTTACAGGGGTGAGATATCGAAGAGCGATCTTCTGTATCATAGAGATGTTGCATAATTAGTGGCGGATTTTCTGATTAGGAAATCCGCCTTTTGTTTTTTTAGTTCGATGCAGCGAACAAGGGTGGCACCGCGATTATTCGTCCCTGACAAGACTTAAAGTAAGTTTTGTCAGGGACTTTTTGCTTTATGAAGAACTTTTTAAAACAGAAGAACGTTTGACATAGATCACAAGCACAGGAAAGGATGCAAAGAATATGAGAAGACTAAGAGTATACAAAAAGACGATCAGCATCGTAAGCGAGACGCCGATGGAAATGTATGAAAATCTTGTCGGAAAGAAAAAAGGATTTTTGCTGGAAAGCTACGATAAGAATTATGACAGATATACTTTTTTCGGTGCAGATCCGCAGGAAATCATCACATCAAAAGGAAATGCGCTTGTAATCACTTATCTGGACGGGACACAGCAGGTCAGGGAAGGAAATCCGTTAGAACTTCTGAAGGAATATTACAGTGAGTTTGAAATTGTAAAGGATGAGGATGGTATCCACTTCCCGGGAGGCCTGGTTGGAAATCTCGGATATGACTTCGTAAGATATACAGAAAAATTGCCGGATGACAACCCGGATGAGATCGGAATTGAAACAATCCAGATGATGCTGATGACACATTTTATCATGATTGATCATGTGGCAGAGACTTTGACAGCTGTGGTTCTTGAAACAGATGACGGGGCCGGACGGGAAAGTGCCGGAAAGCAGATAGATGAAATGATCGCTGCGGTAAGAAACAAGAGAGCGGATGCGAGGGCAAAAGTATTTGTGCATGATGGAAAAATCGTAAAGAAGTCCGATTCTCTTGAGCAGTATAGCAGGAAGGTAGAAAAGATAAAAGAATATATCCGTAACGGACATATTTTCCAGACAGTATTGTCGCAGCGCTGGACGATTGAAACCAGACAGGATGGCTTTGATCTGTACCGGCAGCTGCGGGAACTTAACCCATCTCCATATCTTTATTATTTTAATTATGGTGAATTTGAGGTGATCGGAAGTTCGCCGGAGATGATCGTTAAACAGCAGGGGGACAGGGTTTACACCTGCCCGATTGCAGGAACCAGAAAACGCGGAAAAGATAAAGCAGAGGATGAACGCTTAAAGGAAGAACTTCTGCGGGATGAAAAAGAACGCGCCGAGCATGTGATGCTTGTAGATCTCGCGAGAAACGATATGGGGCGTATCGCAGAGTTTGGAACGGTAAAGGTTACACAGTTTATGCAGGTTCATAATTACTCTCATGTGATGCACATCGTATCCGAGGTGGAGGGCAGAAAAAAGGGCGAGTTCCATCCACTTGATCTTGTGTCATCTTTCCTCCCGGCGGGAACGCTCTCCGGGGCTCCGAAGATCCGGGCAATGGAGATTATTGATGAATTAGAGACAGTAAGAAGAGGGTTATATGGCGGCGCGACAGGGTATATTGATTTTTCAGGCAACATGGACTTTTGTATCACAATACGTACCATGATCAAAAAGGGCGAACGGGTATACCTGCAGGCGGGAGCCGGAATCGTTGCAGATTCGGTTCCGGAGAATGAATACGCAGAGTGCTGCAACAAGGTAATGGCCCTTGCAAAGACGCTTGTGGAGGAGGAAAATTTATGATTCTGCTGATCGACAATTATGATTCATTTACCTATAACCTCTATCAGTATGTTGGAATTTTTGAACCGCATATCCGTGTAGAGCGTAATGATAAGATCACTATTGAAGAGATAAGAGAAATGGATCCGGAGCGCATCATTTTATCACCGGGGCCGAAAAGTCCGAAGGAAGCAGGTATCTGCATGGACGTAGTAAAGGAATTTGCAGAGGTAAAGCCGATTCTTGGCATCTGCCTCGGGCATCAGTGCATCGGAGAGGCATTCGGTGGAACTGTTACTTATGCAAAACAGTTGTTTCACGGAAAACAGTCGCTGATTACCCATGATGGCAGCAGCGTGTTTGCCGGGATAGATTCCCCGATCAGGGTTGCCAGATATCATTCATTGGCAGTACAGGAGGCAGACCTGCCGGAGTGCTTACGGGTACTAGCAAGAACGGAGGATGGAGAGATCATGGCAATGCGGCATAAAGAGTATCCGATCGTTGGATTGCAGTTTCATCCGGAATCCATCTACACGGAACATGGCAAGCGCATGATTGAAAATTTCGTAAATGACCAGGTGTAAAGGAAGAACATATGATATTGGATAAAATTGTTGAAGATAAAAAATTAAGGCTGGTAGAACACAAGAAATCCATAAGTGAAGCAGAGATGCGCCGGATGGCGGAGGAGGCAGAGGGAAAGACCTTCGCTGTACATTCCTTCTACGACAACTTAAAGAAGCCGGGCATCTCCATCATCGGGGAATTCAAAAAGGCATCGCCAAGTCTCGGAAGGATCGACAGCAAGATCGACCTTTCCGAGCGGATCAAAGCATACAGCGATTCCGTGGACGCAATATCCTGTCTGACAGAGGAGGATCACTTCTTAGGGAACACCGGGTATCTGAAAGAGATCCGGACACAGACGACGCTGCCGATTCTGCGGAAGGATTTCATGATTGATCCGTATCAGTTCTACGAGGCGAAGGCAATCGGTGCAGATGCGGTGCTTCTCATAGCAGCAATTCTTGATGATGCACAGATGAAGGATTTTTATCAGCTTGCGAGGTCGTTGGAACTGGATGTGCTTGTCGAGACACATGATGAGAGAGAAATCGAGTGCGCGATGCGCTTTGAACCGAGGATTATCGGGGTAAACAACCGCAACCTAAACGATTTTTCCATCTCACTTGAGACGACCGGGCGGCTTCGGAAGGAAGTGCCGGAGGACAAGGTATTTGTCGCGGAGAGTGGAATCATGGGCGATGCGGATGTGGCGTATCTGAAAAAGGTCGGCGCAGACGGTTTCCTGATCGGAAGAGCGCTTATGGAAGCAGCAGACCCAAGGCTTCTGGCAAAACGATGGAAACAGGAAAATATTTGATTGGCAGGAGATAGGATATGCAGATCAAAATATGCGGACTGACAAAGGAAGCGGAAGCACAGTATCTAAATGAGGCTGGGGCGGATTACGCAGGATTTGTCTTTTACGAAAAGAGCAAACGAAACATAACACAGGAGCAGGCACGGGCGGTCATGGAACGGCTGGATAAGCGCATCAGGCGTGTGGCGGTTACGGTATCGCCGGATGTGGCACTGGTGGAGTCGATAGAAAAAAGCGGGTTTGACATTCTTCAGGTACACGGCACGTTAAGCCGCAAGGTGTTGGAACAGACGAAACTTCCGGTATGGTATGCATTCCATATTGCAACGGAAGATAATCTGACCGGACAACAGCTTTTCCTGAAAGAACTTCCCAAGGAGCTGAAAGACAAAATACGAGGGATCGTAGTCGATGGAGCAAGGAGCGGAAGCGGAATCCCGTTTGATTGGACGCTTTTGCGCGGGCTGTGCAAAGAACCACGGTATTCGGATGTATTTGGCGGAAGGAAGCTGATCCTTGCCGGAGGAATCGGAAGTGACAATGTAGAACAGGCGATGGCACTTTTTTCACCGGATGTCATTGACGTAAGCTCCAAGGTGGAGGGCGAAAGCGGCAAGGATAGACAAAAGGTCTTAGAGATCACAAGGATAGTAAAGAACATAAAGGAGGATGAAAATCATGAATAAGAAAGCATATTACGGAGAATTTGGCGGGCAGTACGTGTCCGAGTCTTTGATGAATACACTTGCGGAGGTTGACAGGGCATTTGAGGAGGCAATCCATGATCCGGAATTTATCCGGCAGTATCACTATTATCTTACACAGTATGTTGGAAGAGAGACACCGTTGTACTATGCGGAGCGCTTAAGTGAGAAGTACGGTACAAAGATCTACTTAAAGAGAGAGGACTTAAACCACACCGGAGCGCACAAGATCAACAACGTCATCGGACAGATCCTGCTTGCAAAGCGGATGGGAAAGACGAAGGTCATCGCGGAGACAGGTGCCGGACAGCACGGCGTTGCAACCGCGACCGGGGCAGCGCTTTTTAACATGGAATGTACGGTCTATATGGGAAAAGAAGATATCGCGCGTCAGGCGCTTAATGTTATGCGTATGGAGATGCTTGGGGCAAAAGTCGTATCGGTGGAGTCCGGCAGTAACACACTTAAGGATGCCACAAATGAGGCAATCCGTACATGGGCGAAGACGGCAGAGGATACGTTCTACATCATAGGTTCTGCGGTCGGACCGTATCCGTATCCGAAGATGGTTAAGGAATTTCAGTCGGTGATCAGCCGGGAGGCAAAAAGACAGCATATGGAAGCGGAGGGGAAGAACCCGGATGCTGTGGTTGCCTGTGTGGGAGGCGGCTCCAATTCCATTGGAATGTTTGCGGATTTTATTGATGAGCCGGATGTAAGACTGATCGGTGTCGAGGCTGCCGGAAAGGGAATCGAGACAGGAGAGCACGCTTCTGCGATGGCACTCGGACAGCCGGGCGTACTGCACGGCATGCGCTCATATCTGCTGCAGGATACGGACGGCAACGTACAGCTTGCACATTCCATCTCCGCAGGACTTGATTATCCGGGTGTAGGACCGGAACACGCATACCTTAGGGATACGAAGCGTGCTGAGTATGTTTCCATCACGGATAAGGAGGCGATGGATGCGCTCATGGAACTTACCCAGATGGAGGGCATCATCCCGGCAATCGAGAGTGCGCACGCGATGGCATATGTATTTAAGATGGCAAAGGAGATGACGATGGATCAGTCCATTGTGATGTGCCTGTCCGGGCGCGGTGATAAAGACGTCAACACGATCGCGGATTATCTTGCTGGAAAAGGCTATATGAACTAGAAGAGGGAGGAAGAGACAATGAGCATAAATCGAATCGAAGCATGTCTGGACAATTTGAAAGAGAGACAGGAAAAGGCTTTTATCACTTATCTGACAGCAGGGCTGCCAAATATGG
This sequence comes from Agathobacter sp., assembly GCA_050873865.1. Lineage (GTDB taxonomy): Bacteria > Bacillota > Clostridia > Lachnospirales > Lachnospiraceae > Roseburia. Next base: position 37,830 of record JBNMJQ010000008.1, read on the forward strand.
AAAAGACGAAAGAACTTGTAAAGGCGCAGGAGCGCGCCGGCTGTGACATCATAGAACTCGGAATCCCATTTTCCGATCCGATTGCAGATGGACCGGTGATCCAGCAGGCGTCCTACGAGGCAATCTTAAACGGAGCAACCTTAAAGAAAATATTCATCTGCCTGGAGGAACTCCGCGCGGAGGGCGTACAGGTTCCGATCGTCTTTATGATGTATTACAACACGATCGTCCATTATGGTGTGCAGGCGTTTGCGGATAAGTGCAAAGAGGCAGGCGTGGATGGACTGATCGTTCCGGATCTGCCGTTTGAGGAGCAGGATGAGCTGATGCAGGCACTTGCAGACAGCGACAAGACGATCCTGCTGCAATTAGTCTCCCCGGTATCGGCACAGCGAATCCCGATGATACTCGAACATGCGCGAGGCTTTGTCTACTGTGTTTCCCAGATGGGCGTTACCGGTCAGGGCGCCGCATTCCACAGCAAGGTCGCAGAGTATCTTGCTTCGGTAAAGGCACAGTCCAAGATCCCGGTCATGATGGGATTTGGAATCCGCACAGCAGCGGATGTCGCCCCGGTGAAGGAGCATATCGATGGAGCAATCGTCGGCACACACTTTATTGAGCTTTTGCGTGAAAATAATTTTGAGGCAAAGGCTGCCGAGGATTATATAAAGAATTTTAAGAAAGAATTGAATGCAATGTAGGAGGATGATAAAATGATCAAAGAAGCCATTGTTAAAATTGTAGATAAGCAGGATCTGACATACGATGAAGCGTATGCGGTCATGAACGAGATCATGAGCGGGGAGACAACCCCGACACAGAATGCGGCATTTTTGGCTGCACTCTCAACAAAAAGCACGAAGGCAGAGACAATTGATGAGATTGCCGGATGTGCGGCAGCCATGCGTGAACATGCGCTGACGGTCGATGCAGGGGATATGGACACCTTTGAGATCGTCGGCACAGGCGGGGACAATGCGCACAGCTTCAACATCTCAACGACCTCCGCGTTTGTTGCTGCGGCGGGTGGAATGAAGGTATCCAAGCATGGCAACCGTGCGGCATCCTCAAGCTGCGGAACCGCAGACTGTCTGGAGGCACTCGGAGTCAATATCAATCTGGAGCCGGAAAAGTGCGTGGAACTGTTAAAGGAGACCGGTCTGTGCTTCTTCTTCGCGCAGAAATACCACACGTCCATGAAGTATGTCGGAGCAATCCGCAGGGAGCTTGGTATCCGTACAGTATTTAATATCTTAGGACCACTGACCAACCCGGTACACCCGAAGCGGCAGCTTCTCGGTGTCTATGACGAGACACTTGTTGAGCCGCTTGCACATGTACTTTACAGCTTAGGTGTCAAGAACGGCATGGTCGTATTCGGAAGAGAGCGCCTGGATGAGATCTCTCTGGCTGGACCAACGATGGTGTGTGAGTTTAACAATGGAAATTACCGGACGTATGACATTGCGCCGGAGAACTTCGGACTTGCCCGCTGCAAAAAGGAAGACTTAGTTGGCGGCACTCCGGAAGTGAACGCGCAGATCACGCGCGATATATTAAGCGGAAAGGAGCGTGGAGCCAAGAGAGACACCGTGCTTCTCAATGCGGGTGCATCCCTCTATATCGGGGAGAAGGCATCCACCCTCGAAGAGGGCGTCGCCCTCGCGGCAGAGCTTATTGACAGCGGAAAGGCATTGCAGAAGCTGGAAGCGTTTATTGAGGCTACCAACCGATAATACATGAAAAAAATCTTACTGATCGCAACCGGCGGGACGATCGCATCCAAACGTTCACAGACCGGTCTTACACCGCAGATCACACCGGAGGAGCTGCTTTCGTATGTGCCGGATGTGCGGGAAATCTGTCAGGTTGAGACAATCCAGCTGTTAAATCTGGACAGCACGAACATCGAGCCGGAGCATTGGAAGAAAATGACCGAGTGCATCCGGGATAATTACGAGGAGTATGATGGGTTTGTGCTGGCACACGGAACTGACACGATGGCGTACACGGCGGCGGCATTATCCTACATGATTCAGAATTCCCGTAAACCGATCGTGATTACCGGTTCACAAAAGCCGATTGATCTCGACATCACGGATGCAAAGACGAACCTGACGGACAGCTTTTTGTATGCGGCGGATGATGAGTCACAGGGCGTGCAGATTGTATTTGACGGAAAGGTAATCGCGGGGACGCGCGCAAAGAAGGTGCGCTCGAAGAGCTACAACGCATTTTCGAGCATCGATTTCCCTTCGCTTGCCGTGATTCAGGATCGGACGGTCATGCGCTATATTCCGATGCAGCCTTATCATGAGGAGGTGTGCTTTTACCCGCAGATGAACCCGAATGTCTTTCTGCTTAAGCTGATACCGGGCATCAGCCCGAAATTCCTTCGCATGATCTTTGAAAACTATGATGCGCTGATCGTGGAGAGCTTCGGTGTGGGCGGTATCCCGCATTCCATCCGGGAGGCATTTGCCGGGCTGTGCAGGGAGTTCCCACAGAAGCTGGTGGTCATCTCAACGCAGGTGGCGCATGAGGGCAGTGACATGACGGTGTATGAGGTTGGCAATGAGATCAAGAGTGCCTGCCACATATTAGAGTCCTACGACATGACATTGGAGTCCGTTGTCGCGAAGCTGATGTGGCTGCTTGCCAACATCCGGCAGGAGCAGCAGGAAGAAATGTTTTACCATAAGATCAATTACGATCTGATCTTTCAGAAGAGATTGTAAACTAATTTTAAAATAAGGTTGACAATCAAAAACGATTGCGCTAGAATCCTCCTTGACATCGATAGATGAAAAAGAGGAGGATTTTTGTGTTATGAAATTATCAATTCGTTCTATTTGTTTTATTGCTATGTTCGCAGCGGTGATCTCCGTGCTGTCGATCCTTACGATCCCGACACCGTGGGGAGTTCCGTTTACCTTACAGACATTTGCGATCGCACTTGCCGGATTTGTTCTCGGAAGAAAGTGCGGTACAGCGTCTGCTGCACTCTATGTGCTGCTTGGCCTTGTCGGCGTGCCGGTGTACGCAGGAATGAAGGCTGGTCCGGGTGTGTTGTTTGGAACAAGCGGCGGATATCTGTTTGGATTTATCCTGATGGCGTTTTTCAGCGGGCTTGCGTTTGATATCAGAGGCAAGCAGAAGAATAAGGCGGCCGGTGTAATCCTGTCGATCGTGTTTGCTGCGGTCGGACTTGCATGCTGCCATATTCTTGGAAGCATCCAGTTGAAATTCGTTGCCGGTACTACACTTTTGTATGCGTTTTCAGTAGGATCGCTTCCTTATCTGGCAAAGGACATCGCATCAGTCGCTGCAGCGTATCTGATCGCGATTGCAATAAGAAATGCACTGAGAAAGGCAAATCTTCTCGCCGAATAAGGAAAACGCGATGGTGAGGAGGAAGACTACATGAATCATGTGGTTGATTTTGGAAAAGACTTTACCTGTATCAAAGATCAATGCCCGTTTACCTGTTGCAAGGGCTGGAAAATCCTGATCGATGATGCAACTTATATGATGCAAAAAAATGAGCGAGGCCTGCTGGGAGCAAGGCTTCGCCTTTTTTCGTATCAAAATAAAGCGGCGGAGCGGGAGGTGCGTTTTTCGGTGGACGGACGATGCCCGTTTTTTACCGGGGAGCGCCTGTGCGAGCTGGCGTGTAAAAAACGGGAAGAGCTGATGCCGAAGATCTGCCGCGTTTTTCCACAGCGGTGCATCGCGTATGGAGATTACCGGGAGAGCAGTATGGAACTTGCCTGCTATGAGGCGGCGCGGCTTTTTGTTCAAAGAGTTGCAAAGCAGGATACACTCGGAACAATTGGATATGAGCAGACGGATGAATTGGTGGAGGCGTATTTTGAGGTTGAGCATATGGACACGGAGCTGTTTGCCTTTTTCCTGCGTGACCGCAGCCGGATTCTTTCTTATTGGAACGAACATCCGGGACAATGGCGGCATAGCATGAGAGCAATCTACGAACATACCTACGTCAAACAGTATGTGCTTGGAAGTGATGGTGTTGCGGCGGCTGAAACATTAAGTATTCCGCTTACAAGGGAACAGAAGGAGCAAATCCATGTGCCTGATATTGCAAAAACGAGGACAAAGTATGGCTTTTTTTCAATCAGCTTCCTGAATACATTTATTTACGGGAGGATGACAGAGTCCTGTACTAAGGCCCGCAATCCTTATATGCATCGACTGATCCGGTGCTACAAAAAGCAGTTTGGCAGCTTGTACGAAGCTGCAGCTGATGCAATATTTGAGGAGCGGATGGAGAAGATGCTGCTGCAAAAGCCGGAATTGATGCGTCTGCTTCATGCTTATTTTTCTTACATTCTTATGCAATCTTATCTGGAGGCACAGGCGGATTGCTATATTTTGGGACCTGTCATAAAAAGCCTGTTTCATTTTGACTGTATGATGCTTTTTGTGCTTGCTGCATATGAAGAGGAGACAGATCTTGGCGAGGAGGAACTGGCAAAAATTATTTGCTCTGTGGAGAAAGCGGTAAGACACAGTCCGTCTTTTGGTGAGTCCGTGATGGACGAAGTGCGAAAATTGTTTCGTGCCAATATGTGAAAATAGCCCAAAAGATTTGTTAAAAGTTAGTAAAAGTCACGATTTACAGATGAAAACATATAAAATATAATAAATACGAAAAAAAACGAAAATATTTTTGCGGAATGTGTCCTGTAAGAGGTGAAAAAATGGAAAAGCAATGGGAGACTTATCTTGGAAATGACCTTGGAGTCACATATACATCGGAGAAGGCAATTTTCCGTCTGTGGGCGCCAACGGCTGAAAATGTTAAGCTGTGTCTGTACAAAGAAGGAGACGGGGATTGTCTTATTACAACGGCAGATATGACAAAAAGCAAGGGCGGAACATGGATGCTGGAACGCCGCGCAGACTTTGCTGGCATCTATTATACCTATCTTGTTACGATCGATGGTGTGACAAGAGAGACGGTTGACCCATATGCGGTAGCTGCCGGAGTAAACGGAAGGCGCGCGATGGTGGTTGACCTTTTGGAAACAAATCCGGATGGCTTTTTGGATGAGAAAGGTCCGGCTCTCGAATCACCGACAGATGCAGTCATCTGCGAAGTGTCGGTTGCGGATATTACGAATGATGCGACTTCCGGGGTACGTCACAAGGGCAAATTCTTAGGACTTGCGGAGAAGGGAACAAAGAGTCCACAGGGAATGCCTACGGGACTTGATTACTTAAAGTGGCTTGGTGTTACGCATGTACAGATTATGCCTTCCTATGATTTTGGGAGCATTGATGAAGCAGACACCGTGACGGAACAGTATAATTGGGGATATGATCCGGTTAATTACAATGTTCCGGAAGGCTCCTACTCGACAGATCCGTTTCATGGTGAGGTCCGGATCCGTGAGATGAAGACGATGATCCAGGCCCTTCATGCGGAGGGAATCGGCGTGATCATGGATGTGGTATACAATCATACCTACGATATCGAGCACAGCTGCTTTCAAAAGACAGCACCGGATTATTTTTACCGTAAAACGGAAAACGGATATTCGGATGCTTCCGCATGCGGGAATGAAGTGGCGTCTGAGCGTACCATGGTGCGTAAGTATATTATAGATTCTTTGAAATACTGGTTGACGGAATATCATATAGATGGTTTCCGGTTTGATCTTATGGGTGTACTAGATCTTGAAACAATGCAGATGATCTCGGATGAACTTCGAAAGATCCGACCGGATGTGCTTTTGTATGGTGAGGGATGGACCGGCGGGACATCCACCTTGCCGGATGAAGCGCGTGCCTTAAAGGCAAATATATCTAAGATCAAGGGAATAGGAGCTTTTTCGGATGATATGAGAGACACGGTCCGTGGACATGTGTTTTACCATCTCGAAACCGGATTCATCAACGGTAAAGAGCACTATGAGAATGACATCCGCTATTCCGTGACAGGTGCAACGATGCACCCACAGGTAGATTACGGTGCCTATACCTATACGAAGACCGGACCATGGGCGGCAAATCCCGCAGAGGTTGTTAATTATATTTCCTGCCATGACAATCTGACACTCTGGGATAAGCTTCGGATAACCTGTCCGGATGCAACAGAGGAAGAACTTCTTGCAATGAACCGTCTTGGCGCGGCAGTTGTTTTAACCAGCCAGGGAATCCCATTTTTCCTGTCGGGGGAGGAATTTGGAAGAAGCAAACCAATCGAGGGCACGGGGGAGCTGTGTGAAAACAGCTACAATATGCCTAAATTTACCAATAATATCCGCTATGATGCAGCGTATGCACACCGCCAGCTGATTGACTATTACAGAGGACTTATCGCCTTTCGGAAAAAACATCCGGCGCTTCGATTTGAAAGTGCAGACCAGGTACGCATGCAGTTACATTTTGATGATCATACTCCGGATAATGTTGTAGCTTTTTGGATTGAGATGCCGGAAGAAAAGATTTATGTTGCGCTGAATGCCAATTGGGAGAAAGAGGAAGTGAAGCTTCCATTTGACGGACGGCTTCAGGTGTATGTAAGCGGTGAAAAGGCAGGATGCGATATCCTTTACAGTATTGCAGAGAATACCGAGATCCTGCCGAAATCTGCACTGATTGCGGTGCAGTCAAAGCAAATGGATGACTAGTGGGTTGTCTTGTTGATGTAGTTTGTCTTGTATTTTGAATAGACGATCTTCTGGCTGCGGTAGAGACCGAAATAACCGGAAAGCATGTAGCTGAAGGCTGTTGCAAGAAGAAAGTATGGCATTCCGTCATAGCCGAAAAGCTCAAAGCTGATGAGCAGTGAGGTGATCGGAGAGTTGGTTACTCCACAGAAAACAGAGGTCATACCGACAGCAGTACAAAGTGTCGGGGAGAATCCAAGCAGGTTGCCAAATAGACAGCCAAATGCAGCTCCGGTGAAGAAAGACGGAACAATCTCGCCTCCCTTGTAACCGGCACCGAGCGTAAGTGCAGTAAATACCATCTTGAGCAGGAATGCCTCCGGGCGTACAGTCCCATTGATACAGTTTTCGATGATATTGATTCCGGTGCCGTTGTAGCTCTGACTTCCGACCAGACAGGTAAGAAGCACGACCAGACAGCCACCGGCGAACACGCGCAGGTACGGATTCTTGAAAAATTTCCGGTACAGATGCTCTGTCTGATGCAAAATGACACAGAAGAGAATACTGACCAATGCACACAGGATGGCGAGCGCAGATATTTTGACAGAGGATAAAATGCCAAATTCCGGGACATCCCCAATCAGAAACAGTTCATTGGAGACTCCGAAGGAAACTGCGATCCCGTGTGCGACAAGGGAACTGATGACACATGGAACGAGCGCGATATAATACATAACGCCGACGCTGACCATCTCCATTGGAAAGATGGCTGCTGCCATCGGAGTGCCGAACAATGCAGAGAAAGCTGCGCTCATGCCGCACATGATCATTACATGTTTATCTTTTTCGTCAAAGCGGAACAGACGACCAAGCGTATTCCCAATGCTGCCGCCCATTTGAAGGGCGGCACCCTCGCGGCCGGCAGAACCGCCGAACAGGTGGGTGATAAGCGTGGAGATAAAAATCAGTGGAGCCATACGAAACGGCAGTTCATCACCGGAATGAATCGCGGAGATGACCAGGTTGGTTCCGGTATCTTTTTCGTCGTGGAATAAATGGTACAGTCCGACAATTGCAAGACCACCGAAGGGCAGAAGCAGGATGAGCCATGAGTGCTCTATGCGGAGTGATGTTACATAGGACATCCCGAAATAGAAGGCGCTTCCGCACAGACCGACAACGGTACCGACAAGAATTGCAAAAATAACCCATTTGACAGAGACAAGGGCTCTGTGCGCATTGTGCGCAATTTTATGCTTGATATATGCATTCATTTGTAACACCTCATTTTGATTTTTTCACAAAGGCTATACTATCATTCGCCCCGCAAATTTACAAGAGGCGTAAAGTGAAAACGGAGGTTGCAGGTGTTCAAAAAGAATGATATGATTAAAAATAATATGTACTTTGAAACACTAGGAGGAGTTAACATGAGAACAAGTGGCGTATTGATGCCAATTTCATCATTGCCATCACCATACGGAATCGGAACGATGGGTAAGGCGGCAAGAAAATTTGTAGATTTTTTGCAGAAGTCAGGACAGACATACTGGCAGATCCTTCCGATTTGCCAGACAAGCTACGGGGATTCTCCGTATCAGTCTTTTTCAAGCTTTGCCGGTAATCCATATTTTATTGATTTAGAATATCTATGCAAGGACAAGCTGTTAAAGAAGGCTGAATGTGACTCCTTTGACTGGGGCGGAAGCATCCGCTATGTGGATTATGGAACGATGTATGAATCAAGATATGCTCTCTTAAAGAAGGCGTATGCTCGTTTCTGTAAGAACATTCCTTCTGATTACGCAGATTTCTGCGAAAAGGAGAAATCATGGCTGGATGATTATTCGTTATTCATGGCACTTAAGGATGCAAACGGCGGAGTTGCATGGGCAGAGTGGGATGAGGCATTAAAGCGCCGCGAAGCTTCTGCAATGGAAGAAGCAAAGAAAACTTATGCAGATGACATCAACTTCTACAAGATGCTGCAGTACCTGTTCTTCAAACAGTGGAGAGAGCTGAAAGCATATGCTGGTGAGAAGAACATCGGAATCATCGGTGATGTGCCGATTTATGTTGCCATGGACAGCGCTGATGTATGGGCAAATCCGAATTTGTTCTATCTGGATGAGGACTTAAATCCGATTGAGGTTGCAGGATGTCCACCGGATGCATTTTCAGCTGACGGACAGCTTTGGGGCAATCCGCTGTTCCGGTGGGATGTTATGAAGAAGGATGGATATACATGGTGGACGAACCGTATCCGTGCAGTATCCAAGCTGTACGATATTGTCCGTATTGACCATTTCAGAGGATTTGACAGTTTTTATGCGATCCCGGCAGGGGAAGAGACTGCACGTAACGGAAGCTGGAAAGAGGGTCCGGGAATGGATCTGTTTCGCACTTTGGAGAAGAAGCTCGGAAAGCTTCCGATCATTGCGGAGGATCTTGGATTTTTGACACCTTCTGTACATAAGCTTCTGAAAGACTCCGGATTCCCTGGCATGAAAGTTATTCAGTTTGCATTTGACTCAAGAGAGGATAGTGATTACCTTCCACATAATTATCCGACCAATTGTGTTGTATATACGGGCACACATGACAACGACACGGTTATGGGCTGGATGAAGACCGCACCGAAGGCATCTGTCCGCTTTGCCAAGAAGTACCTGAATCTGACGAAGGAGGAAGGATACAACTGGGGTATGATGAGAGCGGCATGGGCGTCTGTCGCAGACCTTGCAATTGTTCCGATGCAGGATCTGATCGGCCTTGGCTCTGAAGCAAGAATCAATACCCCGTCCACAATTGGCAATAACTGGAAGTGGCGTGCAACAGAAGAACAGATTAATAACAAGCTTGCCAAGCGCCTGCTTTCCTATATGCAGATGTATGCAAGAGTAAATGAAGCATTAACAAAGAAGAATGAAGCAGCAGAGGAAGAATAAACTGTCTGCCATACAAATGTACGCATAAACAGACCTCGTTACCCATATATTAGGAATATATGAGTAAAGGGGTCTTTTTTATGGAAAAAGATAAGCAAAGAGAATTTGGTCTGTATAGAGATATTGAAAGACGGACAAATGGCGAAATCTATATCGGCGTGGTCGGACCGGTACGCACAGGCAAATCTACATTTGTCAAGCAGTTTATGGATCTGTGTGTGATTCCAAACATAACGGATGAAAACCAAAAGACCCGTGCAATCGATGAACTTCCGCAATCTGCCCAGGGTAAGACAATCATGACGACAGAGCCGAAGTTTATCCCTCAGGAAGCGGTTGAGATTGCAATGCCTGATGGGGAAACCGTCAAAGTCCGGTTGATTGACTGCGTGGGCTATATGGTAGATGGTGCAAATGGGCATATGGATGAAAAAGGTGACCGTATGGTAAAAACTCCATGGATGGATGAAGAAATTCCGTTTGTGGAAGCTGCAAGGATCGGGACACAAAAGGTGATCCGTGACCATGCGACAATCGGTATAGTCGTGACAACGGATGGATCGATCGGGGAACTGCCGAGGGAAAACTACATAGCAGCAGAACAGGAAACCATGGAGGAAATGCGAAATATTGCAAAACCTTATGTCATTGTTTTAAATTGCGAACGCCCTTACAGTGAAGATACGAAACAGCTTGTAGGTTACATGGAACAGCAGTATCATACACCGGTTCTTGCAGTCAATGTCAAGCAGATGAAAAAGGAGGATGCATGGGGAATATTGGAGGCTGTTTTGAAAGAGTTTCCGGTGACACGGGTGGATTTTTCCATTCCAAAATGGACGGAGATGCTCGGCGAGGACAACAAGGTAAAACAGGATCTGATCGGCAGCGCCATCCGTGCAATGAATCATATTACGAAAATGAGTGACCTGAAGAAGGAAGAGTGGAAGAACTCGTTTTTTGCGGAGGAAGATCCGGAGCACTACATCCAATCTGCAATCTTAAATAAGATCTCGCTTGCAGATGGCTCTGTCAGTATTACACTTACGGTAGCAGATAAATACTATTACGATTATATGAGTGAGATGACAGGTGTTCCAATCGAGGGAGAATATCAGATGATCTCCATGATCAGGGATCTTGCACAGAAGAAGGAAGAATATGATAAGGTAAAAGATGCCATGCTTCAGGTAGAACAGAAGGGATACGGGGTTGTGATGCCTGCATTGGCAGATATTACGATGGAAGAGCCGGTGCTGATCCAGCATGGAAGCAAATACGGAGTGAAAATGAAAGCAGTTTCACCATCTGTCCATATGATAAAAACAGATATTGATACAGAAATTGCACCGATTGTCGGAAGCAAAGAGCAGGCAGAAGATCTGATCTCCTACATCAGGGAAGGCAGGGAAAGCAGCGAGGGTGTGTGGAATACGAATATCTTTGGAAAAAACCTTGGGGAATGGATGGAAGATGGTATCCGGAGTAAAATCACACAGATGGATGATGAATGTCAGCTCAAGCTTCAGGATACTATGCGAAAGATCGTCAATGACAGCAACGGAGGCATGATCTGCATTATCATATGAAAGACAGGGTTGCGAATTACAGAAAAAGGCGATAAACTAATAAAGCACAAAAGAAAAAGGAAAATGGATAGGTGAAAAGCGTGAATTGGAAGTCATTTATAAGGGGCACCTATCAGAAACCGCATTTTGCGCGGCGTATGATCTGGTGCTTTTTTGCTGTTGTCGTGATGGGATTTTGTATTTCATGGCTCAATGCGATTGAACTCGGAACAGACCCATGTTCGGTCATGAACTTTGGAATATCGAATCTGCTTGGGATGACATTCGGAAACTGGCAGGCACTGTTGAATGTGTGTCTGTTTATTGTTGTGATATGGAAGGACAAGTCTAAGATCGGGTTCGGAACACTGTTTAATATGTTTGTTGTGGGCTATTCCTGTGATTTTATGACATGGATCAGGGAACGGTTTTTGGGAGAACTTTCACTTGATGTATTATGGGTAAGACTTCTGATCATGGTTGTGATGCTTCTGTTCTTTGTGTTTGCCGTAGCTGTATATCTGAGCGTCGATCTCGGAACGGCACCGTATGACGCACTGCCGTTTATTATTGCAGAACATCAGAAGAAGCTTTCTTTTAAAGCTGTCAGGATCATCTGGGACTGTGAGGTAACGCTTGTCGGTTTCCTTTGTGGAGGAACCGTGGGAATTGTTACCGTGATCATGGCTTTTACCATTGGCCCGATGGCTGCCTATGTAGGAAAACATATCAAAAAATATATAGAATAGAGGATAAAGGAAATGAACGAAGTATACGAGAAGCTTATGAAATGCTATGAAAGTATCCGCAAGGTAACTGATTTTGAACCTAAGATCGCGCTTGTTCTCGGCTCCGGACTTGGAGATTACGCCAGACAGATTGAGGTGGTATGCACCATCGACTATAAGGATATCGAGGGCTTCCCGGTATCAACAGTTGCGGGACATGCAGGAAGATTTATATTTGGATATATAGACCGCATTCCGGTTGTGTGCATGCAGGGACGCATTCATTATTACGAGGGATATCCGATGCAGGACGTCGTGCTGCCGACAAGGATCATGAAGCTGCTCGGTGCACAGATTCTTTTTTTGACGAATGCTGCAGGCGGTATCAAACTCGGAATGAAACCGGGAGATCTTATGCTGATCACCGGACAGATCGCATCTTTTGTTCCGTCACCGCTTATCGGAGCAAATATAGATGAACTCGGGGTACGATTCCCGGATATGAGTGGGATTTACGATAAGGAGCTCCAGAAGATTGTAAAGAAAGCGGCACTTGACCAGGATCTGGTAATGCAGGAGGGCACTTATCTGCAGATGACTGGACCGCAGTATGAAACCCCGGAGGAAGTTGCCATGTGCAGGCTGCTCGGTGCATCCGCTGTCGGAATGAGTACCGCATGTGAGGCGATTGCGGCAAACCATATGGGAATGCGCATTGTGGGGATTTCCTGCATAACAAATCTTGCCGCAGGAATCTCCCCATTCTCCCTGACACATGAAGAGGTTCAAAGAACAGCAGATGAGGTTGCTGCAAAATTTACAAGACTTGTCACGGATTCCATTAAGGGGATGGAGAGCGTATTGGAGTAGAGGAGAATGCAATGCAGGTAATTTTTATTCATCATAGCTGTTTTTTGGTAGAAGTCGATGACAAGGTGTTGATTTTTGACTATTTTGGCGGGGATCGCATTGATGGGTATCATTTTACAGGAAAAATACCGTCCTACCAGCCGGACACACCGATTTACATGTTCGCAAGCCATACACACAAAGATCACTTTGATATGGATATCTTAAGATGGAGTGGGCAGTATACAAATATTCATTATATTTTGTCGAAGGATATACGCATCAGCCCGAATTTCTTGCAGAAGCATGGGATTGACCCGGCAGTGCGTGAACGGATCACTTTTGTAACGGCGGATCATACCTACAAGGTGGATGACCTGGACATCCAGACGCTGCGTTCCACGGATGCAGGAGTTGCCTTTTATGTGGAATGTAATGGAATATCGGTTTTCCATGCCGGAGACTTAAATGATTGGAAATGGGAGGGTGCCGGAGATCTGATCAATGGAAAGATGAGCCGTGAGTACAGGCATCAGATCAAGAAACTTGCCACAAAGCCGATCAATATTGCATTTGTCCCGATGGATCCGAGACTGGAGGAAAATCAATTCCGGGGGATTGACTATTTTGTGCGGAATACGGATGCTGAGTTTATTTTCCCAATGCACATGTGGCAGGACTACAGCGGTATCCGTGAATATAAGAAGAGAATCTCCAATCTTGGCATGGCAGACCGCATTATTGAGATTGAACGGGAAAATCAGGTGTTCCCATTTGGAGAGAACTCTTGAATTTGCAGATGACATCATATATAATAAAGATTTGATAAACGGAGGTAGATGCTATGGCTGAGTTTCTTTTATGCATTGCACAGTATTTGGTGATTATGGTGGTTTTGGCCGCGGTCGGCGGATGCGGAGCTTATGTTGGAATCCGCCTTCGCAAGAAAAAGAACGCAAAAGCTGCGACAGCAGACAATAACATCGGAGGAGACGAGTAATGAAGAAGAGTTATGGCGTAAATGAATTGCGCCGCATGTACTTAGAGTTTTTTGAGAGCAAGGGACATCTTGCAATGAAGAGTTTTTCCCTTGTGCCACACAATGATAACAGTTTGTTGCTTATCAATGCAGGTATGGCACCACTTAAGCCATACTTTACCGGACAGGAGATTCCACCGAGAAGAAGAGTGACCACATGCCAGAAGTGTGTGCGTACAGGAGATATTGAGAATGTCGGCAAGACAGCGAGACATCTTACATTCTTTGAGATGCTTGGAAACTTTTCATTTGGTGATTATTTTAAGCATGAAGCAATTGCATGGAGCTGGGAATTCTTAACGAAAGTCCTCGGACTTGAGGAGGATCGGCTGTATCCATCTATTTACGGTGAGGATGATGAGGCATTTGAGATCTGGAACAAGGAGATCGGAGTTCCGGCAGACCGCATTACCCGTTTTTACCGTGACCCTGAGACAGGAGAGTGTGATAACTTCTGGGAGCATGGCGCAGGACCATGCGGACCGTGTTCTGAAATCTACTATGATCGTGGAATCAAGTACGGATGTGGCAAGCCGGATTGTAAGGTAGGCTGTGATTGCGACCGTTTCATGGAAGTCTGGAACAACGTATTTACCCAGTTCAATGGTGACGGACATGGCGGATACGAAGAACTTGAGAACAAGAACATTGATACCGGTATGGGACTTGAGCGTCTTGCGGTTGTAATGCAGGACGTAGATTCTGTATTTGACATTGATACCATGAAAGCTATCCGTGACAAGGTATGTGAGCTGTCCGGAAAGACCTATCAGACCGATGCGATGGATGATGTATCCATCCGTCTGATTACGGACCATATCCGTTCTTCAACATTCCTGATCTCCGATGGCGTTATGCCTTCCAACGAGGGAAGAGGATATGTGCTCCGCCGTATCATCCGCCGTGCCGCAAGACATGGAAAGATGCTTGGCATTGAGGGAACATTCCTTGCAAAGATTGCACAGGTTGTTATTGATGAGAGCAAGGATGGATACTCTGAACTGGAAGAGAAGAAGGATTTCATTCTGAAGGTTCTTACACAGGAAGAAGAGAAGTTTGCAAAAACAATTGACCAGGGACTTTCTATTTTAGCCGATATGGAAGCGAAGATGCAGGCAGAGGGAAGCAAGAAGCTCTCCGGAGAGGATGCATTTAAGCTTTATGATACTTATGGATTCCCAATCGACCTCACGGAGGAAATCCTTGAGGAAAAGGGATTTTCTTATGATGAAGAAGGCTTTGCTGCATGTATGGAAAAGCAGCGTGCTACTGCGCGCGGTGCCCGCAAAGAGACAAACTACATGGGCGCAGACGCCAATGTATACAATGATATTGATTCACCGGTTACAACCGAGTTCACAGGATATGACAGGACAAGCGATATCTCTGAGGTTGCATTCCTTACCACTGAGACGGAGGTTGTTGAGGCACTTTCCGATGGCGAGAAGGGCTCTATTATTGTTCCGGCAACCCCATTTTATGCAACAATGGGTGGACAGCAGGGGGATAAGGGTATCATTACTTCAGAAAGTGGAACATTTGTTGTAGAAGATACCGTAAAGGTAGTCGGCAATCGTTATGCACATGTCGGATATGTATCAGAAGGAATGATCCGCACGGGTGAGAAGGTTACTCTTTCTGTTGATGAGAAGCTCCGCGCAAAGACCTGCCGTAACCATTCCGCAACACATTTGCTCCAGAAGGCACTCCGTGAAGTCCTTGGAACACATGTTGAGCAGGCCGGCTCTTATCAGGATAGTGAGCGTACCAGATTTGATTTCTCACATTTTGCAGCTATGACACCGGACGAGATTGCCCGCGTAGAGCAGATTGTCAATGAGAAGATCGCAGAGGGACTTGATGTCCATACTGATGTGATGACTGTCGATGAGGCAAAGAAGACCGGAGCAATGGCACTTTTCGGCGAGAAGTATGGCGAGAAGGTACGTGTCGTTTCCATGGGAGATTTCTCCAAAGAGTTCTGTGGTGGTAC
This sequence comes from Agathobacter sp., assembly GCA_050873865.1. Taxonomy (GTDB): domain Bacteria; phylum Bacillota; class Clostridia; order Lachnospirales; family Lachnospiraceae; genus Roseburia. The sequence goes on from JBNMJQ010000008.1 coordinate 53,599, forward strand.
ACATGTAAAGAACACTTCCGATATTGCTGCGTTTAAGATTATTTCCGAGAGTGGTGTTGCCGCAGGTGTGCGCCGTATCGAGGCACTTACCGGGGACAATGTACTTGCATACTATGCAAAGATGGAAAAGGAGCTTGAGGCTGCCGCAAAGGTTGTAAAGTCTACGCCGGCAAATCTTATTGAACGCTTAGAGAAGCTGATGGCAGAGGTCAAAGAACTTCAGAGTGAGAACGAGTCTTTAAAGAGCAAGGCTGCAAAGGATGCACTTGGCGATGTTATGGATCAGGTAACGGAAGTAAATGGCGTGAAGCTTTTGGCTGTCAGTGTACCGGGTGTTGATATGAACGGACTGCGTGATCTCGGAGATCAGCTAAAGACTAAGATCGGTGAGGGCGTTGTTGTCTTGGCATCTGACTGTGATGGCAAGGTCAACCTGATTGCAATGGCAACCGATGAAGCGCAGAAGAAGGGAGCCCATGCGGGTAACCTGATCAAAGCAATTGCCCAGAAGGTAGGCGGTGGCGGCGGCGGACGTCCGAACATGGCTCAGGCAGGCGGCAAGAATCCTGCAGGAATCCCGGATGCAATCGCTGAAGCTAAGAATGCTCTCGAGGCTATGCTGTAATATTGGTAATACTTGCTACAATATTTTATTGCAATTTTTGATATTCCTCTTGACAAAAGCGGATATTTTGCTAAAATATCTGTTAGTGCAATTAGAAATACCTACAGTTGGTGCACAATAAGCAACTGGAGGGAGGTTAGGAAAGCAAATGTCAAGTGTTATCGTAAAAGAGAATGAGACTTTAGATAGCGCATTACGCAGATTCAAGAGAAACTGTGCTAAGGCTGGTATCCAGCAGGAGATCCGTAAGCGTGAGCATTACGAGAAGCCAAGCGTTAAGCGCAAGAAGAAATCTGAAGCAGCTAGAAAAAGAAAATACAATTAATGTATGATCAGAGGAACTACCAGTATTGGTAGTTCCTTTTCATATTCTTAGATCATGCATCTGTACACCATATTTCACATACTCATTTACAAGTTTTTGCGCGTATCAGCAAATTATCGTGCCTCGCCCTTGGCTTAGAAAGTACCGCGAAAAATTACGAAATTCTAGTTCAACCGACCAGCGGTTTATTTATTGATTATGTCTTCGTAAGGTTTGAGCACTCCAGCCCGGCTGTTTGCGTCAGAGCGGACTTGTCATCCGAGAACTTTCGTGTCTGCCTTGGTGGGCGTGCCGAGCGAAATGTAAGCATGCGGACGCGCTGTCTGAGCTTGCTATGTAAATATATAAAGCACATAGATTGCGAGTTCGCGTCGCATGCTTTAATATCAACTTCGCGAGAACGCCCACTTAGGCAGACTAGAAAGTTTGAGTGCAAGTCCGTCTGACACAAAGCAGTCGGGCGGGGAGTGTCAAAGCCGTACAAAGACACAATCTTAGCACCGCTGGAACGGTTGAAAGAATTTCTGCAATTTTTGCAGAATCACTTTCTAAGCCAAGGGTGAGGCGCGATAATATACTAAAATGTGTAAAAGGCCGTAAGTTAATATGTGAAATGAGGGGTACAGGAGGATAAAGACGGAAAGGAAGATGAGGATTTGAGGGAAAATTTGAAGAAGATGTTTGGATATTATAAGCCGTATATGGGAATTTTCTGGGCGGATATGTTCTTTGCAATGCTCTCGGCGGGCGTGGCTCTGACGATACCGTTAGTGGTAAGATATGTCACAGCAACGTTGATTTATATGGAACCGGAAGTGATCGTGCAAAGAATGATCTATATTGGAATTTTTCTCTTTGGGCTTCTGGCAGTAGACTGTTTTAGTAAATTTTTTATCGGAAATTATGGACATGTCATGGGCGCAAAGATGGAGTACGATATGAGAGCAGAGCTTTTTGCGCATATGCAGAAGCTGTCATTTTCTTTCTATGACGATGCCAAGGTAGGACAGCTGATGAGCCGTATAACCTCAGATCTGTTTGATATTACAGAGCTGTTACACCATGGCCCGGAGAACATAATTCTTTCGCTTCTTAAAATCGTGGGAGCACTTATCATTCTGTTGAATATCAATAAATGGCTTGCACTCGCCGCATTTATAGTCCTTCCGTTTATGTTTGCGTTTGCATTTGTTTTAAACAAGCGGATGCGCCGTGCATTTAAGCAGAATCGTGTCAAGATTGCAGAGATCAATGAACAGATTGAGGACAACCTTTCCGGAATCCGGGTGGTAAAATCTTTTGCAAATGAGGATGTGGAGAACAAAAAGTTTAAGAAGGGCAACGATGGATTTTTAACGGCGAAGAGGAACAGCTATTTTAACATGGGAATGTTTCAGGCAGGGGTTGGCGTATTTACCACGCTGATCCAGGTGAATGTTATTATTGTCGGAGGAATCCTGATTGCATATAAGCAGCTTGATATCCAGGATCTGCTTACATTCATGCTGTACATTGGCGTATTTACCGACCCGATCCGTACTCTGGTCGATTTCACGGAGCAGTTTCAGAATGGATATACCGGATTTGAACGTTTTCGTGAAATCATGGATATTGAACCGGATATCAAGGACGCGCCGGGGGCAAGAGAGCTTACGGATGTTGAGGGAAAGATTACTTTTGAGAACGTTTCCTTCCAATATAAGGATGGAGCGGACAAGGTGTTAAACAATGTTTCGCTGGATGTTCCGGCGGGGGCATACATGGCGCTTGTCGGATCTTCGGGAGCAGGAAAGACAACACTCTGTTCACTAATTCCGCGGTTTTATGATGTGACGGAGGGGACAATCCGCATTGATGGGATTGATATCCGCGATGTGACATTAAAGAGTCTTCGCAATCATATCGGCATGGTCCAGCAGGATGTATATCTGTTTGCCGGGACAATCTTCGAGAATATCTCTTACGGAAAGCCAGACTGTACGCGGGAGGAAGTAATCGAGGCTGCAAAGAATGCAAATGCACACGAATTTATCATGTCCTTCCCGGATGGGTATGATACTGACATCGGGCAGCGTGGAATCAAGCTTTCCGGAGGACAGAAGCAGCGGCTTTCCATAGCGCGTGTTTTCCTTAAAAATCCGGAGATACTGATCTTTGACGAGGCAACATCCGCGCTTGATAATGAGAGCGAGAAGGTGGTGCAGGATTCTCTGGAAAAACTCGCAAAGAACCGTACAACCTTCGTAATCGCGCACCGGCTTACAACAATCCAGAACGCCCAGAAAATACTAGTGCTGACAGAGGATGGAATCGCAGAGAGTGGTTCGCATGATGAATTGCTTCAAAAGGGCGGAATATATGAAAAATTGTACCATATGCATTGACAGATATTTCTTTTTTCAAAAATTTGCAATTTAAAGAAAAGAATAGTAGAATAGTTGGGCAAACATGATAGGTGTAAACCGTCATGAGAATATAAAATAAAAAGATAGGAGCGATGTAAAATGACAAAAATTGATATTATATCCGGTTTCCTCGGAGCAGGAAAGACAACCTTTATTAAGAAGATGATCGAGGAGGGCTTTAAGGGCGAACAGATTGTCCTGATCGAAAATGAGTTTGGAGAGGTCGGAATCGACGGTGGATTCTTAAAGGATGCCGGAATCGAGATCACAGAGATGAATTCCGGATGCATCTGCTGTTCCTTGGTAGGTGATTTCGCAAAGAACCTCCATGAGGTAATTAACAAGTTCCATCCGGATCGTATTCTGATCGAGCCATCCGGTGTCGGCAAACTATCTGATGTTATGAAGTCTGTAATCGATATTGAAGAGACAGAAGGCGTAAAGCTGAATGCACTTGTAACGGTTGTGAATGCGGTAAAGGCAAGCAAGCAGATGAAGGCCTTTGGCGAGTTCTTTAACAACCAGATCGAATATGCAACAACCGTGATTTTAAGCCGCAGCCAGAATGCAACACCGGAGCAGTTAGAGTTCTGTGTAAAACAGATCCAGCAGCTGAACCCGAAGGCTGCCATCATTACAACCGATTGGAAGGCGATCAGTGGAGAGCAGATCCTTAAGGTTATTGAGGGACAGGACAACCTTGAGATGAAGGTGCTTGCGGAGGCACGCCATGCGCAGGATGAGGCAGAGCATGAGCACGAGCATCATCACCACCATGATCATGACGAGGAGCATGACCACGATGAGGAGCACGAACACCATCACGATCATGACGAGGAACATGAGCATCACCATGACCACGATGAGGAGCATGAGCATCATCATGACCATGACGAGGAACATGAGCATCATCATCACGATCACGATGAGGATGATATATGTCCTTGCTGCGGAGGCCACCATGATGAGCATGAACATCATCACCATCATCATGCAGATGAGGTATTTACAAGCTGGGGCAAGGAGACACCTCACAAGTTTGAACGCAGCCAGATCGAAGAGATCTTAAAGAAGTTTGTTGAGGATGACACGATCCTGCGTGCAAAGGGTATGGTTGAGAGTACAGATGGCTCATGGATTTACTTTGATATGGTTCCGGGCGAGTATGAACTTCGTGACGGCGAGCCGGATTATACCGGACGTCTCGTTGTGATCGGAACTGAGATCCATCCACATGAGCTGGAAGAGATTTTTGGTCTGAACTAATATAGGAGGCAGTATGGCAGAAGAGATTCCAGTATATTTATTTAGTGGTTTTATGGACAGCGGCAAGACATCGCTTGTTCAGGAAACCTTGTTTGAGAATAACTTTGGCGATGGCGCTAAGGGTATCATCATCATGTGCGAGGATGGTGAGAAGGAGTATGATGAGGCAAAGCTTGCCACGATCAACATCAAGCTGGTTACAATCGACTCCGAGGAGGAGTTTACACTCGAAAAGCTAAACGAGATCAACCGGTCATATCTGCCGGAACAGGTATTTATCGAGTATAACGGAACCTGGGGTATGGATAAGATCCTGGACGCACCGCTCCCGGAGGGATGGACCATCGTACAGCATCTGACCACAGTTGATTCAACTACGTTTGATCTGTATATGAACAATATGCGGGCTATGATGCAGGAACAGGTATTTGCATCAGATGTTGTTATTTTCAACCGGACGGATGATGATACAGACCGTGGACATTTGCGCCGCACGATCAAGAATATCAACCGCAAGGCACAGATTGTCTATGAGAGAAAAGACGGCACCATTGATGAAAGACCGGAAGAACTTCCGTTTGATATCAACCAGGATGTGATTGAACTTTCCGATGCAGATTATGCGATCTGGTATATGGATGCAATGGAAAATTACAAAAAGTATGAGGGCAAGACGGTCAAGTTCCTTGCACTGTGCTACAATCCGGACAACCTGAAGAAGGGAATCTTTGTACCGGGGCGTTTTGCGATGACATGCTGTATCGAGGATGTCCAGTTTATCGGATTTAAGTGTAAATATGACCGTGAGAATGAAATCGCACACAAGTCATGGATCAATATCGAGGCAAAGATCCATGTGGAGTTTGCAAGGGAATATAAGGGAAAAGGACCGGTTCTTTACCCGATTTCCATTACTCCGGCACAAAAACCGGAAGACGAGCTTGTTTATTTCTCATAAACATATTGCGTATTTTTCTCATTTTCGTTATTATAAGAAAGATACAGCTGTTTAACGCTTTATCGTGGCAAAATCTTGTCACAAAATGAACTACGATTATTCGTAAACATCTAGGAGGAAAGTCATGTACCAAATTGTTCGCAGAAGACAACTGCAGAATAACATTGTCCTTATGGACATCAAGGCACCGCGTGTTGCCAGAGAATGTCTGCCGGGACAGTTTATTATTGCAAAAACTGATGAGTATGGAGAGCGTATCCCGCTTACCATTTGTGATTATGACCGCAAGGAAGAGACAGTAACCATCGTTGTTCAGACGATTGGCGCCGGAACCGAGCGCATGATGGCATTGCAGGAGGGGGACGCACTTGAAGACTTTGTTGGCCCTCTTGGATGTCCTTCCGAGTTATGTCTGGAAGAGAATTTAGAGAAGAATAAGGATAAGAAGATCGTCTTTATCGCAGGTGGTCTTGGAACAGCTCCGGTTTATCCGCAGGTAAAGTGGCTCCATGAGCACGGAATTGATGCGGATGTCATTATCGGCTACCGCAATAAAGATCTGCTGTTCTATGAGGATGAGATGAAGTCTGTTGCAAAGAATGTCTATGTGGCAACCGATGACGGTTCTTATGGTTTCCATGGTAACGGTTGCCAGCAGCTTCAGGCACTTGTTGATGAGGGTAAGACCTATGATCTGTGTGTGTCCATCGGACCGATGATCATGATGAAGTTTGTATGCCTGCTCACCAAGCAGCTTGGCATTCCGACAATTGTATCCATGAATCCGATCATGGTTGATGGAACCGGTATGTGCGGAGCCTGCCGTCTTGTAGTTGACGGTAAGGTGAAGTTTGCCTGCGTAGACGGACCGGAGTTTGACGGACATCTGGTTGATTTCGATCAGGCAATGAAGAGAATGCAGCAATACAAGACCGAAGAGGGCAGAGCAAAGCTCGCATATGAAGAAGGAGCCACCCACCACGGTGGATGTGGACAGTGCGGAGGTGACAAATAATGGAAGGTATGGTACGAGTTCCGGTTCGTGAGCAGGAGCCAAAGGTTCGTGCAACGAATTTTGAAGAGGTATGTTATGGCTACAATGAGGAAGAGGCTGTTGCAGAGGCTTCCCGTTGCTTAAATTGTAAGAACCCGCTATGTGTAAAGGGATGCCCGGTATCCATTAACATTCCGGCATTTATCGCACAGGTAAAAGAACGCAATTTTGAGGCGGCTTATCAGATCATTTCCGAGTCATCTGCACTCCCGGCAGTATGTGGACGTGTATGCCCGCAGGAGAGTCAGTGCGAAGGCAAGTGTATCCGCGGTATCAAGGGTGAGGCAATCGCCATCGGCAAGCTTGAACGTTTTGTTGCAGATTGGGCAAGAGAGAATGGAATCAAGCCGAAGACTGCTGAGAAGAAGAACGGACATAAGGTTGCGGTGATCGGCTCTGGTCCTGCAGGACTTACCTGCGCCGGAGATCTTGCAAAGCTTGGATATGACGTTACCATTTTTGAGGCACTGCATCAGGCAGGCGGCGTGTTAAGCTACGGTATTCCGGAGTTCCGTCTCCCGAAGGACAAAGTTGTCGCCGCAGAAGTGGAGAACGTAAAGTCACTTGGTGTTAAAATAGAAACCAATGTCGTAATCGGAAAATCCGTAAAGATTGACGAGCTTATGGAAGAGGAAGGCTTTGAGGCGGTGTTTATCGGTTCCGGCGCCGGACTTCCAAGATTCATGGGAATCCCGGGAGAACAGGCAAACGGTGTATTCTCTGCAAATGAGTTCCTTACCAGAAATAACCTTATGAAGGCATTTAAGGAAGGATATGAGACCCCGATCTCACATGGCAAGAAGGTTGTCGTTGTCGGTGGTGGAAATGTTGCGATGGATGCTGCAAGAACAGCACTTCGTCTCGGCGCAGAGGTGCATATCGTATACCGTCGTGGCGAAGAGGAGCTTCCGGCCCGTAAAGAGGAAGTCCATCACGCGAAGGAGGAGGGAATCATTTTTGATCTCCTTCAGAATCCGACTGAGATCCTTGTCGATGAGAACGGCTGGGTAAAGGGTATCCGCCTGATCAAGATGGAGCTTGGAGAGCCGGATGAGTCCGGAAGAAGAAGTCCGGTTGAGATTGAAGGCTCTGAGTACGAGATCGACTGTGATACTGTTATCATGTCACTCGGAACATCACCAAATCCGCTGATCTCTTCTACGACAGCAGGACTTGAGACGAACCGCAGAAAATGTATCGTTGCAACTGAGGATACAGGTGCAACCTCCAAGGATGGTGTATATGCCGGAGGAGATGCTGTTACAGGTGCAGCTACCGTTATCCTTGCCATGGGAGCCGGAAAGGCAGCAGCAAAGGGCATTCATGAATACCTTTCTGCAAAGGCATAGAGAAGTATACGATTTCCCCTTAGAAGGCGAATGCTTTCTAGGGGGATTTTTTTATCATCCCCCAAAAAACTTATGAAGTAAATATGTGACGGAGAAAATGCGTGATATTTCATAAAGTTTTATTAAATTTCAGTGAATCCACTAGGAAAAAGAATGTAAAATGGGTAGTATATAATCTATAGGAGAATATTAAAATTGTATGGTAATATATGGGGCTGTTAGGCAATAGAGTTCTATTATGAGAGAAAACAGGCGGGACGCAGGATGAAAAACAAGACAGACATAGCAGTAAAAAATGAGCAGATCATAGAACATATATCTGTTCCGGTAAAGGAGACTAATCCGGCAACCGGACTTACCCGTGCAGAGGTAGAGGAGCGGTTTGCCGCACACGCGGACAATTGCAAGGTGGAGTCCGCCACCAAATCGGTATCGGATATCTTTAAGGAAAACATATTTACTTACTTTAACCTGATTTTTGCAATACTGGGTGTGCTGCTTGCGCTGGTAGGCGCCTGGCGGGATATGCTTTTTTTAGGTGTCATTCTCGCCAACACAGCGATTGGAATCATTCAGGAGGTACACTCCAAGAACGTCCTTGACCGCTTATCCATTTTAAATGCCCCAAAAACGAAGACGGTTCGTGATGGCAAGGTAAGTGAACTGCCGTCGCACAAGCTGGTGCGCGATGATATTGTTATCTTCGAGGCGGGAAGCCAGATCCCGGCAGATGCGGTAGTCGTTGACGGAAGTGCGCAGGTCAATGAGGCACTGATCACCGGTGAGGCGGACGAGATAGCAAAGCAGCCGGGAGATCCTTTACTGTCAGGAAGTTTTGTGGTGTCCGGGCGCGCGGTTGCAAGATTGACAAAGGTCGGGAAGGAATCCTATATCTCCAAACTGACATTGCAGGCGACAAAGTCAAAGGACGGGGAACAGTCGGAAATGATCCGCTCCTTAAATTATCTGATCATTTTTCTTGGCATTCTTGTTGTACCGATTGGCATTGCACTTTTTGTCCAATCATTCTTCTTTAACGAGATGGGACTACACGACAGCGTGACGGGAATGGTTGCAGCCGTAATCGGAATGATCCCGGAGGGGCTGTATCTGCTTGCAAGTGTTGCCATGGCCGTCAGCACAGTGCGGCTTGCGAAGAAAAAGGTTCTGGTGCACGATATGAAGTGTATCGAGACGCTTGCACGCGTAGATGTGCTCTGCGTGGATAAGACCGGAACCATCACGGAACCGGGCATGAAGGTGTATGCCTTTGCAGATGCGGCAAGTGATGCAAAAGAAAAAATAACAGGCGAAGAGGAAGCAGACAAAGAGCAGAGCAGTGGGGAAGAGAAGGCTGCTGTGATGCAAAGCAGCGAGCCTGCCCCTGCACTGAAAAAGCTGATCTCTGATTTTGCGCAGAGTATGCAGCGGGATAATGAGACGATGGCTGCAATGCAGGAATACTTTAACGAGGGATCCTCACGCCGTGCGCAGAAGATATTTGGCTTTTCTTCCGAGACGAAATATTCAGGCGCGATTATAGATGGTACGGGCTATGTTCTCGGTGCACCGGAGTTTATCCTAAAGGATCAGATAGATAGGCATGAGGAACTGCTAAGCCACTATCAGGGACAGGGGTTCCGTGTGCTTGTGTTTGCGGAGTACCCGGGAACCCTGGATGGAAAGCCGCTTACGGAGGCGGCAAAGCCGCTCGGCTTTGTGATGCTTTCCAATCCAATCCGGAAGGGCGCGAAGGAGACATTTGGATATTTTGCAGAACGTGATGTGGAGATTAAGGTTATTTCCGGTGACAATCCGCAGACTGTTTCTGTGATTGCAAAAGAGGCCGGCATTGCGGGGGCAGAGCGCTATATTGATGCCTCTGAACTTAAAACGAAGAAAGATTACTATAATGCGGTCGAGAACTATACGGTATTCGGCAGAGTGACTCCGAATCAGAAACGCTATCTGGTGCAGGCACTTAAGGCCCACAAAAAGACGGTTGCGATGACGGGAGACGGTGTGAATGATGTTCTTGCTTTAAAGGACGCGGATTGCAGTGTGGCGATGGCATCAGGAAGTGATGCGGCCTCCAATGTATCACAGCTGGTTCTTCTGGATTCGGATTTTTCAAGGATGCCGTCCGTTGTTATGGAGGGACGCAGAGTTGTAAATAACATTCAGCGCTCTGCGGCACTTTATATTGTAAAGAATATCTTTTCCATGCTGCTTGCGGTTTTTTCCGTCCTGCTGGTATGGGATTATCCGCTCGAGCCGACACAGGTATCTTTGATCAGTATGTTCACAATCGGCATTCCGTCCTTTATACTTGCACTTGAACCAAACAAGGAGCAGATCAGGGGACATTTCCTTGTGAATGTCCTTGTCAAGGCTTTCCCGGCAGGAATAACAGACTTCATTGCGGTGAGCGGCCTGGTATTGTTCTGCAGGGAGTTTCAGGTTAATCTGGACAGCTTGTCAACGTCATGTACGGTTCTTGTGGCTATTGTAGGATTTATGATTCTATACCGGATTGCAAAACCGATGAATAAACTTCATGCGATCATGATGGTAACGCTGATCGCCGGCTGGCTGTTCTGTATGTTCTGTGTGAGCGAATTTTTTGCGATCACATTTATCTCAAAACAGACGGCGATGCTTATGATAATTTTTGCACTTATCACAGAGCCATGCCTTAGATATTTAAGCATATGGGTAGAATGGGGATACGATAAGCTAAGCAGAAGAAAAATAGAAAAAAGAGCATAAGGATATGGCAGGTAGTCGAAAAAACTGAATGGTTTGGGCGGATTACCTGCCGTTTTATCTTGCGGGAATTGGCAAAATCATATATAATTGTGGTCAAATATTGAGTTATTTCGACAAAAATGATTAAAACATAAAGCGGGTGATTTCGTGCGTAAACGGATCCGGCAGATTGCCAGAGGTAAATTTGAATATGCGAAGCCTGTTTTATCGTTTTCGAATGATTCCATCGAACTGGATGTGACAGAGAATACGGAAGAGTCCGGAGATTTTACGATTACGGCATCGGATGATACGATTCTACGAGGCGTGGTGTATTCCTCAAATGCAAGAATGGAATGTCTTACCCCACAATTTGAGGGCAGGGAGATTCGTATCCGTTACCGGTTTCACAGCAAGGGGCTTATCGAAGGCGAGACACAAAAGGGCGAATTTGTGATTGTATGTAACCAGAAGGAATACAGTCTTTCTTTTTGTGTGTCCATTTCCAAGCGTTATGCGCATTCCTCCATCGGAGAGATAGAGACACTTTATGATTTTTCCAATCTGGCGAAGGAAAATTGGGACGAAGCGTATCAATTATTTTATCATAAGAGTTTTCCGAATATTATCAAGAAAAAAGAACTGAAAGAATCCATGCTGTATCGCGGCATGATCGGTGCCAAGCCTTCCAATCAGAATCTGGAAGAATTTCTGGTTGGAATCCGCAAAAAGGAACCGGTTCATTTTACAATTGCAAAGACAGAGTATACATACGAGAATCTTTCGGAGTCGTACAAGGAGACTGTTGAGCTTACGAAGAACCAATGGGGATATCTTTCCGTTGAGATTACCGCGAAGGGGGATTTTATACAGCTTTCCAAGAATCTCATCACAACGGATGACTTTATTGGAAGCTCCTGTTTCCATGAGTTCTATATCGATTATGAAAAACTGCATGCCGGCAAGAATACGGGTGCCATTACCTATATGGGACCGCATCAATCCTATACGGTTTCCGTCACAGTAACAAAAGCTGCAGTGACAGATGAAAATGCAAGGAAAGACCGCACAGATGTACGGGAGTGCAAGGTCGGTATTATGGAACTGTATCAGGCATACCGACTGAAACGCATTGTGACAGGTGTATGGGCGAATGAGACCATTGAGATATTAGATCATTTGCATGCCATGATTCCGGATGAACCGATGTATCCGCTGATGAAGGCCCAGGCATTCATCATCAACCGTCAGAGACAGGAGGCGGAATGGATTCTTGACGACTTTAAGCGTGAATGGATCGACCACAAGGACCCGGTATGGGGATACTATCTGTATCTTATGACGCTGATGGAGAGGGAACCGTCGTATGTTGATCGCATGACGCGGGAGATAGAGGGAATTTTCCGGGAAAATCCGGATTCTGTCATGCTTTTTTGGATTCTTTCTTTTCTTGAGGAAGAATATTACAACAACAATGCTCATAAGCTCAAAGCTATAGAATATTGGGTATTAAAGGGGTGCGCGTCCCCTTATCTGTATCTGGAGGCGTACTATCTGATCTGGCAGGATCCGTATCTTTTGACGAAGCTTGACAAATTTGAGATCCGTATTTTGCGCTGGGCAATCCGGCATAAGGCGATAACAAAGGACATCTCCATCCAGATATTCCAGATTGTCGAGGCAAGCAAGGCCTTCGACCCGGTTATGTACCAGCTGCTTTGTGCTGCGTATGAGGTCAATCCCAAACCGGCAAATGTTGGAATAATCTGTAGTTATCTGATCCGTGGACAGCAATATGATAAGTGTTATCACAAGTGGTATGAGCAGGGAATAGAGCTGGAACTTCGCATTACCGGCCTATATGAGGCATATCTGCTCTCGATGGATGAGCGTGAGATTTCTGTAGTGCCGAAGATCATCCAGATGTATTTCCAATATGAAAGCAAGGTGCCTTACCGCAAGCTTGCGGTGTTATACAACAATATCATAGCCAATAAGGAAAAAGATCCGGAGACTTACCACAAGTATCGCCGTGCGATGGGGCGGTTTGCAATGGAACAGGTGGAACAGGAACATATGGATGACAATCTTGCAGTAGTCTATCGCGATATGTTAGAGCTTGGACTTGTAAATGAAGAGATCGCACATGCACTAGCACATATCCTCTATACAAATAAGCTATATGTGGATGACAAGCGCATGGTGCGCGCATTTATCTATCAAAGGCAGCTCCGTGACCCGCAGATTGTGCCGATTTCCGACCAGACGGCCTATTTTCAGTTATATTCCAGAGAGTATGTTATTCTCTTTGAGGACGCGAAAGGGCGCAGATACGCCGGAAGTATTTCATACCGGATTGATCCTCTTATGGATGCCGGAGCATTCGAAGAAAAATGTATGTCGCTTGCACCGAACGAATTGCCGTATATTGTTTCCTACTTTGATACCAGACAGACCTACCTGACTTTCGTTTCCGGGGACAAGCGTTTCTTCCGGCGGATTCTGTTTGCAACGGACCTAAGCCCGGAATATCAGGCGGAGATTGTTCCGGAGATCGTAAGGTTTTACCAGACGGGAGAATATGACGAGACTCTGAAAGAGTATATGGATGAGACTGATTTTTCATGGATGCCGGCGGAGACGAGAAGGTTCATGATGGAACTGCTCGCGCAGAATCATAAATACGAGAAAGCATATGCAATGCTTTTGGACTTTGGAATTGATCAGGTCGGTTCGGCGGCTAAGGTTGCACTTGCAAGCTATATGATACATACGCTTGGCGGGGAGGAGGACGACTCACTTTCTCTTTTGATCGAGCAGGCGTTTTATGCAGGGAAGTACAATGAAGAAATGCTTCTTTACATGAGCAGGTATTACAATGGTCCGACGGAGCAGATGTGTGCGTTGTGGAAGGCTGCAAAGGACTTTCATGTGGAGACGTTTGAACTTGAGGAACGCATCCTTGTCCAGATGATGTATGCGGATCATATTCTGCCGCAGGCGGATGCAATTTTTCAAAGCTATTACGAGGATGGCGGAAGGGAACTGGTTGTTCTGGCATATCTTACTTACCGCGCACATGACTATTTTGTATATCATATGACAGTGGAAAGTTACATTTTTGAGATGATAGAGGCCCGCTATGTGTACCGCATGGAATTAAACGATGCATGCAAGCTTGCACTGCTCAAACATTATGCGGATTGTCCGGGTACGGATGATGCACAGTATAAGATTGAAGATGAACTCTTATCTGAGTATACCTGCCGGAACATGAATTTTGGCTTCTTTAAGAAGCTGGATCACAGACTCGTCCAGAAATATCATTTCTACGATAAGATATTTCTGGAATACCGAACCAATCCACGCAATCATGTTGTGCTGCATTACAGCAGGGATGAGGATGGAGAACAGTTTATCGCGGAGGACATGCCGGATGTGTATGATGGCATTTTTGTAAAGGCATTTGTCATGTTTTTCGGGGAGATGGTTCAGTATTATATCTCCGAGGAGTATGGCAATGAGGTGCAGGTGACGGAGAGCAACCGGATTACGAACAATGATCTGTACAGCGAGAATGATTTAAGCAGATACAACCTGCTCAATCAGATGATGATCTCAAGTACCCTGCAGGATGAAAAGGCTCTGTATCATAACATGAAACAATATGCAGGATATCAGGAAGTAACGGAAAAATTATTTAAACTGTTGTAGGAAAGGATAAATCGTGGAGGCAAAACGTATGCCGTATTATCTTGGCATTGATCTGAACGACCGGTATGCCATGATAAGCTATTTTCAACCGAATATGAGTGAGCCGGATACGGTAAGTACGGTTGCAGGAAGCGAAGTGTACCAGATTCCGCTGGTCCTGGCTAAGCGGAGGGGACTTGGACAGTGGTATTATGGGGAAGATGCCAGAAGGCTTGCTAAGACCAGCGAAATGATTTGCGTGGACTGTCTCCTGAAGAGAGCGGTAAATCACGAGAGTATCCGCATGGAGGATGAAAGTTTCGAGGCGGAGGAACTTCTTACACTCTTTTTAAAGAAGCTGATCCTGCTTCCGCAGAAGCTTGGAAACGCGATCTACTGTGACCGGCTTGTGATTACCGTGGATCGTCTTACAAGGGAAAACATGGATGTGCTATGGAAGGTTGCGTCCAAGCTTGGATTTGCAAAAGAACAGTTCATGGTGATTGACCATAGGGAATGTTTTTACTTCTTTGCTCTCAATCAGAAGCCGGATCTGTGGGTACATGATGTATACCTGCTGGAGTGTAATCAGGACAACCTGTATTATTATGCACTTTCCAGAAACACAAGAACGACACCTCAGGTTGTCACGATCGCAGAGAGCAGCAGACAGGCACTTGGCGTGGAAAGAGATGCTGATTTTGGCAGGATTTTGCAGAAGGCATTTGAAAATAAGATCATCTCGGCGGTTTATCTGGTTGGTGATGGCTTTGATGGGGACTGGATGAAGGAATCGTTGGTATTTTTGTGCCGGGGGCGCAGAGCGTTTATCGGGAAGAACCTGTACTCCAAGGGAGCATGCTATGCAGCATGGATTCGTGATAACGAGGAGTCCTGGCCCTATATTTATATGGGCGAAAATGAAATGAAGTTTAATATCAGCCTTAAAGTTCGGAACCAGGGAAAGCTTGAATTCTTTAATCTGATTAGTGCAGGAAAGAACTGGTTTGAGACGCGGGGAGAGTGTGAGGTTATTTTAAATGGCAGCAGCGAGATTGATTTCTGGAAACAGCTGCCAAACAGCCGGGAGGCAAAAATCGAGACACTTGAACTTACTGACATTCCGCAGAGACCGGACAGGACAACGAGGCTGCGTATCACTGCAAGGCCGGTTGCGGATGACAAGGTAGAGATTGAGATCAAGGATCTCGGCTTTGGTGAATTTTATCGAAGCACAGATAAAAATTGGCGTTATATGATGTCTGTCTGACGGAGGATGTTTTTGTGAGTGAACTTCTCTTATGCAAGGAACCGATCGCGGCGATGCCTTACTACATTGATGGGGTATCCATTAATGTATATTCGCTGGAAGAACTTTGCTATTACTTTATGAACAACATATATCTGATTGAGCGCGATTTTATGAGCGAGGAACTCTGCACCTGGATTGAAAAGGAGGTAGGGAGAATCCGGCTGGCGGACCGCCTGCGGGATATCATGCGGACGAATGGAAAACTGTCGGATTTTGTCCGGGAGATCATATTGGAGACCGGCTACTGCACAAAGGAAGAAGCAGAGCATATCTTGAATGTGATTGCCGAAATGGAAGAAAAAACGGATTTTGAATGCAGCAAGATCCGTGCGGACCGCCTGATGGAACGCCAGAAGTACCTCAGCAGTATCTATGAATACCGCCATTTGTTAGAGAGCGAAGATGCAAAGCAGGAGAATCCTGTGACAATTGGAAACATCTGGCATAATCTCGGTACCGCCTACGCAAGACTTTTTTTATTCGATGAAGCGGCCAATTGTTATGAAGAGGCATATGAGAAAAACCGGAGCGAAGAATCTGTCAAAGAACTTTTGATGTGTTACCGGTGCCGGCATGACGAGCAGGGATTTATCCGGGTGGCCCTGGAACATGGATATGACGATACTGCGATGCAGGCACTCCGGAATGAAGCATCCATGGCCAGCAGAGGTGAAGCAAATGCTGCGCTTGAGGAGCAGTTGGAGCGTATTGCAGGATATATGGGTGAGGAAGCGCATATGCGCAAGCAAAAGGAACTGCGTGATATCATTTTGAACTGGAAGGATGACTATCGCAGAATATGCAGGATGTAAGGGCATATATATGATATTTGATTTTTTTCGAAGAAAAAAGAAACAACCGGACGAGGATAGCTGGGATGGAGGCTATGCACCGCTCTGGAGCCAGAAAGACAGCGTTTCCGGAGATGACTCCGGCGCGGGAAGAAGAACGGCAGAACGAATGACAGCGCAGTCAGTCCGCAAAAATGGTACGGGCAGAAGACATGTCGTGGAGCTCTGCGAAGAGATTATTGATTCTTCCAGAGAACTTGAGAATACCAGAAGCGAGTATCAGCAGGTAACTTCGCAGCTGAATGATATATTGCTGTGGAAGGAGCTTTCCGATGAAGAGAAAGCTCCGATTCTTGAAACCGTCCGCCAGATACAAAAGCTTGATGAGACAAGAGCACAGCTTCTAAAGAATGAAAGGCAGCTTTCGGATACACAGTTTGCCCAGATGCAGGAGGAAGAGGATGAGGTTCCGGCATCGGTAAAGCGGCTCAAATCAAACGAAGCATATCTGGATGCAATAAAGCGCGATATGAACTACCTTGAGGGAGAGAAGGTCGAGTGGACGATACTTAAGCAGGAGTGCAGGCGTGAGCAGATCATGCTTCGCAGAATTGCGGTACTCCTTCTGGCGCTCTTTTCCATAGCGGTGCTGGTTCTTCTTGTGGTGCGGTATTACATGGATTATGATATTCAGCTGATGCTGCTTATTGCAGCTTTTATAACTACGCTGATCGGTGCGTATGTTCTGTTAAAGTACCAGGATTGCACCAAGGAAATCAAGCGCTGTGATGTCAACTGTAATCAGGCAATCCTGCTTGAAAACCGTGTTAAGCTGAAGTTTGTTAATATCAAGAATGCGGTTGATTATACATGCGAGAAATATCATGTTAAGAACTCCTACGAGCTGACTTATATGTACGAAAAGTTTCAAGCCGCGGTAAAGGAGCAGGAACGTTTTAAGCAGACAAATGATGATCTTATCTTCTATACGGATCGCCTGATGGGACAGCTAGAGCAGCTTCATCTGTTTGATGCGTCCTTCTGGGCGCATGATCCGGAGTTGCTTTTGGACGAGAAGAAGATGCTGGAAGTTCAGAAGGAATTTACTGTTCGAAGACAGAAACTTAGAGACAATATGGAAGACAGTCTGACGGCGATAGACAGCATGAAGAAAGAGGTTATTGACAATACCCGCTATATGGGAGAAATATCAGAACAGGTAAAGCAGATCTTACAGAAGATCGATGAGCTGAACCATCCGTTGTAGTCTTAAAAGAACTGTTAGAGCTATATAGTTGCAAAAGAATGAACAGCATTGCCGGCGTTAATGCCAGGATCCGGCTTCGGGAGAAAAAGAGTCACAATGTGGCTCTTTTTTGTATATTATATAGTGTAATTGCATATAAGAAAGGATCATCCATGAATCAGAACTTAGTTAATCCGATGGATGGAAGCTGCTCGTCCGGATACGAGGTGGCGATGGCTTATGTGCCGTGGCAGAACTTCACCCGCGCGTATGAGCCGCAGAGGGCATGGAATACCGGAACGATCTTTCCGGAGCTGGATAAACCTTTCCTGGGAGCAGGAGGTAAGAGAAGATGAACACAATGACCATGAATAACATGAGTGTGTCCCAGCTTAACGATTGGATCGGCATGCTCAATTTCTGCGCATACGATATGCTGCTTTATCTGGATACGCACCCGGACGATGCGGATGGTATCGCGTATTTTAACCAGTGTGTGGAAATGCTTCGGCAGGCAAAACAAAGGTATTGTGCGATGTGCGGATGCACACTCGCGTATGACGGGGTTCCGTATGATACGTATTTTACATGGACGGATTATCCGCTTCCATGGGAAGGAGGCAAGGTATGTGGTTGTATGAAAAACGCTTAGAGTATCCGGTTAATATCACGCAGCCGAATGCTAAGATGGCTTCCTTTATTATCAGCCAATATGGTGGACCCGACGGTGAGATGGGTGCTTCCATGCGCTATCTCTCCCAGAGATATTCCATGGAAAACCGGAAGGTTGCGGGACTTTTGACAGATATCGGAACCGAGGAACTTGCACATCTTGAGATGGTTGCAACGATCGTAAGACAGCTTACCAAGGGGCTTAGCGCCAAGGAGCTTGAAGATGCCGGATTTGCACCATATTATATCGACCATACGGTGGCAGTCTGGCCGCAGGCAGCGGGAGGAATCCCGTTCAACGCATGTGAGTTCCAATCAAAAGGCGACACCATCACGGATCTGTTTGAAGATATGGCGGCAGAGCAGAAGGCACGAACAACCTACGATAATATCCTGCGTCTGGTCAAGGATCAGGAGGTCGCAGATCCGATCCGGTTCTTAAGAGAACGTGAGATTGTTCATTTCCAGAGATTTGGTGAGGGACTTCGCATGATCTGCGATGAATTGGATAGCAAGAACTATTATATGTGCAATGCACAGTTTGACAAGGGATGCGGGAACAAGGGCAACTGTAACTGCGGCTGAGAAGGAGGCATGATATGCCGAAAAACTGTGTATTTAAAGAATGTATCGACACGAAAAAGTGGTTAAAAGCGGCGGTAATACGCGCAGTCAAAACGATTGCACAGGTGGCGGGCTCCATGCTCGTCATCGGCGCTTTTAACGAGACTGCGTGGACACTTATGCTTGAGACCGCGCTTGTGGCAGGGCTTGCATCGTTTCTGACTTCGATTGCTGGACTGCCGGAAGTGACGGGAGAGTAGGATTGCCGGAGCATAATGAATCAAAGGTAAATAGGACGTGTAAAATCTTGCGCTGAATGGAAGAAGAAAATAAAGCTATAAAAAATGACTGTCATCACAGATGTGATGGCAGTCATTGCTTTTGATGGGAAATATGGTAGAATTTATTACAGAAAAAATGGAGCATATGAGATTCGAACTCACGACCTCCACAATGCGAATGTGGCGCGCTCCCAACTGCGCTAATGCCCCATAGCAATTAGTATAGCACAATGGAAAGAGTTTGCAATACAGAGGATGAGAAAAAATGATATGGTTATGGATCATTGCGACCGTGGCTGCCTATTTTATAAAAGGTTTGTGTGGATTTGCCAATACATTGGTATTTACATCCATTTTAGGTTTTGGATCAAACAACGTGAACATATCGCCGGTTGAATTGGTGCTTGGCTATCCGACCAACTTCATCCTGACATGGAAGAATCGGAAATATCTGCGCGCCAGGGTTTATCTGCCACTTATCGCGCTCGTTCTGTCGGGGAGTGTGGCTGGGGCGTTTATGCTTAAGAATATTGATGCGCGTCTGATTAAAATTATTTTCGGAATAGCTGTTATTTTTATCGGGATTGAAATGCTTTTTCAAGAAGTACATACGAACTCTATTAAGACTGCTTCTGGTCAAACGACAGTTTTAGAAAGACCAACGGCGTTAAGAATGTTTCTTGTAGTGGTTGGTATTTTATCCGGTATTCTATGTGGACTTTTTGGCGTGGGCGCACTGCTGGCGGCGTATGTAAGCCGGGTGACGGATTCAAACGATTCGTTCAAGGCAAATATCAGCGCGGTATTTATTGCGGAGAATACTTTTCGAATCGTGGTATATAGTGTGCTCGGCATCATAAACGTATCCTGCTTAAAGCAGGCACTTATGCTGCTCCCATTTATGTTAGTGGGACTGTTTTGCGGCATGAAGAGCAGCCAGCTTTTGAATGAACGCATCGTAAAGCGGATCGTGATCGCGCTTTTGATATTGTCAGGGATTGTGCTTGTGATAAAAAATGTTGTATGATAAAGAAACACGACATATAGTTGTCGTGTTTCTTTTACTATAATGACAGGTGTAAAGGAGCAGATATGAAAATTGACCGGCAGTTAGGGATCTTATCCATATTGTTGCAGCAGGATTCGGTTACGGCACCGTATCTGGCGGAAGTGTTTGAGGTGTCCAGACGAACCATAAACCGGGACATCGAGGATCTGTGCAGGGCGGGAATCCCGATCGCAACAAGGCAGGGAATCAACGGCGGAATCTCGATCATGGAAGGCTATAAGGTCGACCGGACGATGCTGACGCAGGGAGAGATGCAGGATATCCTTGCGGGGCTTAGGAGTCTTGACAGTGTAAACGGAACCAACCGGTACGGACAGCTGATGGAAAAATTGTCCATTGGATCGTCTGATTTCATGGTTGGGAACCAGTCGGTGATGATCGATCTGTCCGCATGGTATAAGGACTCGCTGGCACCGAAGATCGAAATGATCCGGAGTGCGATCGCGCAGCACCGCAGGCTGGAGTTTTACTATTATTCGCCAAGGCAGGAATCCACGCGCTGTGTCGAGCCATATTACCTGATCTTTCGCTGGTCAAGCTGGTATGTGTGGGGCTGGTGCAAAACAAGAGAGGCTTTTCGGCTGTTTAAACTAAATCGCATGGATAAGGTTACGATGGTGGAGGCGTTTGTGCCGGAAAAAGACATCCCAATGCCGGATTTAAGCAACGAGCGTATATTTCCGGGTGGCATTTCCGTAAAAGCCTTATTTGATCCCGATTGCAAATGGCGGCTGGTGGAGGAGTTCGGATCGGATTGTTTTACGGTGCAGGAGGACGGACGGCTTTTGTTTCAGGCGGATTATACGGACAAGGAAAACCTCATTACATGGCTGCTTTCCTTCCGGGACAAGGCAACACTGCTTGAGCCGGAAGCGATAAGGGAAGAACTGCGGCAGAGTATTTTGCTCATGAAAAAGAAATATGATGACTAAGGAGAAAATGATGGAATCAAGATGTGGTATTTTGTGCAGCAGATGCAGCTGGCACAAAGACAAAACCTGCAACGGCTGCTGCAATATCAAGGAACCATTCTGGGGAAGCTGCCCGGTAAAAAGCTGCTGCGAAGAAAAGAGGCTGGAGCATTGCGGCGAATGCAGCGAATTTCCCTGCACACAACTAAACGAGTTTGCTTATGCAGAGCAGGAAGGGGATTGCGGAGTACGGCTGGATCAGTGCAAAGCGTGGAATGCATCAAAGCAGATGCGTTATGGATGGATCGATGAGTTTTTGATGGCAAAGCGGGGCGTAGCAAAGCTGCCGCCGCAGTGGAATTGGATCCGCTATGCGATCGGTGGAAAAATGTTTGCGGCGGTCTGCCTCGGAGAGAACGATAAGCCTTACTATATAACCTTAAAGCTGGAACCGTCGGAGGGCAGCTTCCTGCGGCAGCAATACGAGGACATCATTCCGGGCTATTACATGAACAAAGACCATTGGAACTCGATCAAGCCGGACGGCAGGGTGGAGGATGATCTGCTTAAGGATCTGCTGGATAAGTCCTACGATCTGGTACTTAAGAGCTTCAGCAAAAAGAAGCAGCAAGAAATCTTAGAAGGCGGGGACAAACAGCGGGATTGACAGTACAAAAATTACTCTTTATAATAAAAAGATACGGATGGAGGCAACGAGACTCCATAGGAGAAAGAGGAGAATAAGAATGAGCAAAGTAAGAACACGTTTTGCACCAAGCCCGACAGGCAGAATGCATGTCGGTAATCTTCGGACAGCACTGTATGCGTATCTTTTGACCAAGCATGAGGGCGGAGATTTCATTTTAAGAATAGAGGACACCGATCAGGAACGCTATGTGGAGGGCGCGGTTGATATTATTTACCGCACACTGCAAAAGACCGGGCTGATCCATGATGAGGGACCAGACAAGGATGGCGGCTGTGGACCGTATGTACAGAGCGAGCGCCAGGCGCAGGGCATCTATCTTCAGTATGCCAAGCAGCTGATCGACAAGGGCGAGGCATATTACTGCTTCTGTGACAAGGAGCGCTTGGAGGGATTAAAGCGAACCGTAGCCGGAAAAGAGATTTCCGTATATGACAAGCACTGCCTGCATCTTTCCAAGGAAGAAGTTGAGGCAAAGCTTGCGGCTGGTGTTCCGTATGTTATCCGCCAGAACAACCCGACCGAGGGAACAACCACCTTTGAGGATGAGATCTACGGAGATATCACCGTCGATAACGCAGAGCTTGACGATATGATTTTGATCAAGTCCGACGGATATCCGACTTACAATTTTGCAAATGTAGTGGACGATCACCTGATGGGAATTACCCATGTTGTCCGTGGAAATGAATACCTTTCCTCATCACCGAAGTACAATCGTCTGTACGAGGCGTTTGGCTGGGAGGTTCCGATCTATGTACACTGCCCGCTGATCACTGACGAAAACCACCAGAAGCTTTCCAAGAGAAGCGGACATTCTTCCTTTGAGGATCTGATCGAGCAGGGATTTCTGACAGAGGCGGTTGTCAATTTCGTAGCACTTCTCGGATGGAGCCCGGCAGACAATCAGGAGATCATGAGCCTTGACGAGCTTGTTGCAAAGTTTGACTACCATCACATGAGCAAGAGCCCGGCAGTATTTGATTACACGAAGCTTAAATGGATGAACGGCGAGTACATCAAGAAGATGGACTTTGATGCATTCTATGAGAAGGCATTGCCATATATCAAGGAAGTCATCACAAAGGATTACGACCTTAAGAAGATTGCAAAGATGGTACAGTCCCGTATCGAGATCTTCCCGGATATCAAGGAGCATATCGACTTCTTTGAGGAACTTCCGGAGTACGACATCGCAATGTACACCCATAAGAAGATGAAAACTACCGCAGAGTCCTCCCTGGAGGTTCTGACAGATGTTCTTCCGATTCTTGAGGCGCAGGATGATTACAGCAATGACGCACTTTACGCGGCGTTGTGCGATTATGTGGCAAAGAAGGAAGTGAAAAACGGCTATGTAATGTGGCCGATCCGTACCGCTGTTTCCGGTAAGCAGATGACACCGGGCGGTGCAACAGAATTGATGGAGGTACTTGGAAAAGAGGA
Organism: Agathobacter sp.; assembly: GCA_050873865.1. Lineage (GTDB taxonomy): Bacteria > Bacillota > Clostridia > Lachnospirales > Lachnospiraceae > Roseburia. Next base: position 77,020 of record JBNMJQ010000008.1, read on the forward strand.
GACCATCGCTCGAATTAAGAAAGGTATTGAGCTCTTGTCAAGAGCCTAATTGCATGCAGTATAACAATTCTCAGATTCAGGCAATCAATCATTTCAAAGGTCCGTGCATGGTGCTCGCTTCGGCGGGCACCGGCAAAACGGCCGTAATTACCAGACGAACGCAAAAATTGATAACAGATCACGGTGTCAACCCATCCAATATTCTTGTCATCACGTTTACCAAAGCGGCAGCGACAGAGATGAAGCAGCGCTTTATGCAGATGATGCAGGAGGAACATACGCGGGTGACCTTTGGGACATTCCACGCGGTCTTTTTCATGGTGCTAAAGGTGGCATACCATTTTGATGCTTCCAATATTATCCCCGAGGAGCAGAGATATCAGCTTATGCGCCAGATCGTCGCCTCACATCATCTTGATTACCGGGATGAAAATGAGTTCATTGGCAATCTGCTCGGGGAGATATCCAAGGTCAAAAACAACCGGATCGCATTGGATAATTATTATTCCAGTCAGTGTGGGGAGGCGGTATTCCGCCAGATATACAAAGAATATGACCGGTATATGAAGCAGAACAGGAGACTTGATTTCGATGATATGCTTTTGTATACTTATGAGCTGTTTGATCAGCGGCCTGACATCTTGCATGCATGGCAGAACAAATACCAATACATACTGATCGATGAGTTTCAGGATATCAACCAACTGCAATTTGACATCATCCGTATGCTTGCGCAGCCGCAGAATAATCTGTTTGTCGTCGGGGATGACGACCAGTCCATCTACCGGTTTCGCGGTTCCAAGCCGGAGATCATGTTAAAGTTTCCGCAGGAATATCCGGGCTGTGCAAAGATCCTTCTGGATACTAATTACCGCTGTGATCAGAATATCGTGGACGGAGCGATGAACCTGATCCGCCACAATAAGGAACGCTTTGAGAAAAAAATCCATGCTGCGAATGACGCACAGGAGCCAATTCGTTATCTTTCCTTTAAAAATCAGAAGGAACAGAACCTGTTCCTGATCAAATCCATAGAGGATGCGGTAAAGGAAGGCGGCAGCTTCTCGGAATTCGCGGTGTTGTTTCGCACGAACACACAGCCGAGACTTCTGATCGAACAGCTCATGGAATATAACATTCCGATCCGGATGAAGGATCAGATCCCCAACATCTATGAGCATTGGATTGCCCGTGATATATTAACTTACATACGAATTGCTTCCGGAAGCAGAAAAAGAGCAGATTTTTTGCAGATTATGAACCGGCCGAAACGGTATATTGGAAGGGACTCCCTATGTGAACCGGAAGTTGCCTTTGACGAGTGGATCAAGATGTACGATGAACAGCCATGGATTGCGGACAGAATCGAACATCTGGAGTATGACCTTAAAATGATAAAGACAATGAACCCATTTGCAGCAATTAATTATATACGCAGGGGAATCGGGTACGAGGAGTATCTTCGGGAGTATGCGCAGTACCGCAATATCAGTCCGGATGATCTGATCGATATATTGGATGAACTGCAAGAGAGTGCAAGAGGATATAAAGGTTACACGGAATGGATGGATCATATTGCAACTTATACGCAGGAAATGAAAATACTTGCAGCAAAGCGGCAGCAGGCGAAGGATGCAGTAACACTTGCAACGTTCCACAGCTCGAAAGGTTTAGAGTTTGACCGGGTGTTCCTGGTAGATGTTAATGAGGACGTCATTCCCTATAAAAAGGCAGTATTGGATAAAGACATCGAAGAGGAGCGACGCCTTTTTTATGTTGGAATGACAAGGGCAAGAAAACGGCTGTATATCTGTTCGGTAGCATCAATGAGAGATGAGGACATGCAGGTTTCGCGTTTTGTGGAGGAATCAAAGAATGACATGCAGGTTTAGTGGCAGATGTGCAATGCTGCCAGGCTTCTGTAAATAAAAAAGGATGTGCATTCGGCACATCCTTTCTGTTCTGGCACAATTGTGTGCGCAGGAGCTTTGAAAAGGTTCTTTGATCAGTCATCCATGCTGTCGAACAGGTCATCGTCCAGCAGCTCATCAAAACGATCGGCTACAGCTTCGTATTCTTCGGTGTCTTCGATAAACTCCACGGAAGGAAGTCCTTCTTCATCCTCAAAATAGCGGTAGATATAGACATCGCCGTTGGCGTTGTCGTTACCATTCTTATCGAGCGGCATCAGTGCAATGTAATCCTGCTTGTCCATATCAAAAATTGTTAAGATACGGCACTCTACCTCGCCGTCATCCAGATCTAAAGTGACACGGATGTCATCCATTTCGTCTTCGGTAACCGGTGTGGCTTTTTCATTCTTATTCATAGGCTCTCCTCTGTCAGGTGGTGAATTGCCGATATCCGTTTGAATATCGGTGGATATGCATATCATTATAAAAACATCCTTTCATAAAGTCAAATGCATTTACGGTATATACAAAAAACAGAAAAAAAGATATAATACATATAGGCGTGCCTGCAGATCCGAACACTGATTAGCCATCGGAACCCTGCGGGAGCGGTAGAAAGAGGCATCAATTGGTTGTAGGCTGGAGGAAGAATGAAATATACAGTAAAAGAAGGCAATTACAGAGATATGGGAGCGACCGTATCAGGAAAAGCATCGGTTGTTTTTACATTTTGTGGAGAGAAGGAAGACAGCTGTTATGTTGTTTTGGTGGATCGGGGCACGAAAGAGGCCGTAAAGATCCCTGTCCCTGATGAATACTGCATGGGCTCATTGCGTTCGATTACTGTTGAGATAAGTGGACCGGAACAGTATCTGTATGAATATGAGATCAATGGGAAATCCTTCCTCGACCCTTATGCGAGGGCGATTGTCGGACGCGAAATATGGAATGACGAAAAGCGGGCAGATTGTGATTACAAAGTCTACGGAGCGATTGTGGCAGAGAAAATCAGTGCAGATAAGGATGATCACTGCCCGGAGATCTCCAAATCAGAGATGATCATGTATAAGCTGCATGTCCGGGGATTCTCTATGGATGGTGGATCTTCCAGAAGGCTGGCAGGTACATTTGGGGCTGTTGAAGAGCGGCTGGATTATCTGAAAGATCTTGGCGTGACGACCGTGGAACTCATGCCAATCTATGAGTTTGAGGAAATGCCGGTTCCAAAGCCAAAGGAGATGCCGGAGTATCTTATCTGGGAGAAAAAAGAGAGCGACCTTATAAAGCCGGAGCAGGATGAACTGACGGAAAATGCAAAAATCAATTTCTGGGGATATGAACCGGGCAATTATTTCGCGGTAAAAGCATCTTATGCAAAGCAGCCGCAAAAAGCTGCACAGGAGTTTAAGCATCTGGTCGAGGCTATGCACAGCCGTGGAATGGAATGTGTGATGGAAATGTATTTTCCGCAGTCGGAGAATCACAATCTGATTCTGGATGCCTTAAGATACTGGGTCAGAAGATTCCGTGTCGATGGATTTCATCTGTTGGGAGGCAATCTTCCGATGACTGCGATTATGCAGGATACACTGCTTAGCAGAACGAAGATCTTTTACATGGATTTTGATGAAACTATGATCGATCCGGAAAAGAAATATAAAAATCTGTACGTGTACAAGGAAGAATATCAGTATCCGGCGCGCAAGATCTTAAACCATATCAATGCGGATATGACAGAGTTTATAAACCAGCAGAAGAAGCAGGGACAACAGCTTGGATATATTAATTATATCAGCAGCAATAATGGCTTCACCTTGGCAGACGTATTTATGTACAATGACAGGCATAATGAGGATAATGGTGAGAATAATGCAGATGGGGATGCCTGGAACTTCAGCAATAACTATGGAGTGGAGGGACCTACGCGGCGGCGATATATAAGCCAGATACGGCAGAAACAGTGGAGAAATGCCATTCTGATGCTTTTTCTGGCTCAGGGAGTTCCTCTTGTATGGAGTGGAGACGAAATCCAGAATTCACAAAAAGGTAACAACAATGCATACTGTCAGGATAATCCTATCGGCTGGGTAAACTGGAAGAAGGAAAAGCTGCATCAAAAGGATGTGGAGTTCGTAAAAGCAGTATGTTCATTCCGGAAAGAACACGCTATTTTGTCACAGGATGCTCCGTTTCATTTTTCGGATTACAAAACACTCGGATTCCCGGATGTCTCTTATCACGGGGAAAATGCCTGGATCTGCGGATTTGATCTTGGCAAGATGAATCTTGGACTGCTGTATTGCGGCGCATATGCAAAGGAAGCGGAGGACGTATATATCGCATACAATTTCTACTCAGCTGTTTCGTCCCTTGCATTGCCAAAGCTTGACAAGAAGAAAAAGTGGTATCTGGTAATTGACAGTGCAAATGACAGTGAACCGGTATGTAAGGCTGCGCCTGCAAAAAATCAACAGATGGTTGCATTGCAGCCACAATCAATTTGTGTTTTGGTAGGAAAATAATTTATGAAAGCTTGGAAACATTTTTGTACAATTACAAAACATAAGAACCTTGTTTTGGCAGGGTGTTTTAAAGTCGGATTGTATAAGCAGGGGCTGCTTCACGATCTGTCAAAGTATGGACCGACGGAGTTTCTTGTCGGTGCAAAGTATTACAGAGGGTATATGAGTCCGAACAATGTGGAACGTGCCGAGACGGGCGTGTCTACTGCATGGCTGCATCATAAGGGCAGGAATAAGCATCATCTGGAATATTGGGTGGATTACGCAGCCGCAGACGGAAAGGATGCGGAAGCACATAAGGGAATGTGTGGGATGAAGATGCCGATCCGCTATGTCGCAGAGATGTTTATCGACCGTCTGAGCGCATCGAAGAACTATAAAGGGGATCAGTACAATGATAACTGTCCGCTGGAGTATTACGAGAGAGGAAAAGGCGCTTATCTGATTCACCCGGATACAGAGGCATTGCTTGTCTATCTTCTTACAATGCTTGCAAAGAGAGGGGAGAAGGAAACGTTCTCATTCATCAAATATGAACTCTTAAAAGGAAAAGTCCCATACGAAAAAGAGGAATTGGACAAACGAAGAGCTGCTCTTTAGAACAGTAGGAGATGCCAGGTGCATCTCTTTTTCTTTTGCTTTAAGTGTCCTATTTTGCTGGGAAAAGCACTTAATCCGCCGAAGTTTCATAGAATATAGAAAGCGGCAGGGTCGGTGCATCCATATGATATTTCAAACGCCATTATCACCGGAGGAAGAGAGAGAATGCCTGATTAAGATGAAAAATGGTGACCAGATGGCAAAAGATGAACTGATATTGCATAATATGCGTCTGGTTGCTCATGTGGCAAAACGGTATGGCACTTCGGAGGAGGAGATGGATGATCTGTTATCAATCGGAACAGTCGGTCTGATTAAGGCCGTCAATACATTTAAGGCAGATTTCGGCAGCCGTTTTGCAACGTATGCAATACGCTGCATTGACAATGAAATGTTGATGCATTTTCGTGGAAAAAGAAAAACGCGTGGAGAAGTTTCCTTGTTTGAACCGATCGGAACGGACAAAGAGGGAAATCAGATCCACTTGTTTGATATTCTGGAAACAGCAGATGAAGATGTGGCAGCTGAAATGGAAAAGAAAAATCAGATAGAGCGGCTTATGAGCCATATGAAAACGCTGTTAAACGAACGGGAATACCTGATTATCACAAAACGTTATGGACTGCTGGGAGAGGAAGAAAAGACGCAGCGGGAGATTGCTCATGAAATCGGAATCTCGAGATCTTACGTATCACGGATCGAAAAACATGCGCTAGAAAAACTAAAAAAATTTTTAATAAAATAGACTAGAAAAAGATGAATTTTATGGTAAAATAAATTCATCTTTTTTATCTTTGCATATTTCTATGCATTTTCCCGGAAAATCGGAACAGGAGTATTATGTACAGTAAAATAAGAACAGCTCTGCTCAGCGGAATCAGTGGGATTGAGGTCTGGGTGGAGGTTGATGTAAGCCAGGGACTTCCAATGTTTGAAATGGTTGGGAATCTTGGACCGGAGGTGAAGGAGGCCCGTGAGCGTGTGAAAACAGCATTGCACAATTGCGGCATTCTCTTGCCACCGAAACGGATCACAGTAAATCTGTCACCCGGAAATATGAGAAAGACCGGAACCGGATTTGACCTTGCTATTGCGGTGGCGCTGTTAGCCGCGCTCGGCTTTGTTGAGGAGGAAGCCTGCAAGGGAATACTCTTTATCGGTGAATTGAATTTAAACGGAAGTCTGCTCCCTGTAAATGGAATACTTCCGATCGTGTGTGATGCGAAGGAACAGGGGATCCGGCGTGTGGCAGTCCCGGCCGGCTGCTATAAAGAGGCTATGCTGGTGCATGGAGTTGATGTGTTTGCGTTTTCCGATGTCAAAGAGGTGATTTCTTTTCTAAAAGGGGAAATGAAATATAAGAATCCTACATATTATATAGAAGAAAAGCGGACAAGTGAGCACCGCAAAGATTTCTCGGAAGTGAATGGGCAAAAACTGCTTAGAAGGGCGGCGGAGGTCGCGGCTGCAGGAATGCATAATATGCTGATGATTGGACCTCCGGGGGCCGGAAAGACCATGATTTCAGAGCGCATGGCAACGATTCTGCCTCCGCTTAGTGAATATGAGATGCTTGAGGTGTCAAAAGTGTACAGCGTTTGCGGAAAGCTGGCAAAGACCCAGGAATTAATAAGAGAGCGTCCATTCCGGAGCCCACACCATACCATTACCGGAATTGGTTTGTCCGGAGGAGGAGCAAGCCCGATGCCGGGGGAAATTTCACTTGCTCATACCGGGGTTCTGTTTCTGGATGAATTTCCGGAATTTCAAAAGCAGGCGATCGAGGTGCTTAGACAGCCGATGGAGGATCATGTGATTTCGCTTGTCCGGGGAAACCACTCTGTGGTGTATCCGGCAGGATTTCTGCTGCTGGCGGCGATGAACGAAAGGACAACGAAAATGATACAAGCATAAATGTAGAAATCCCTTGAAATAAGGCTTTTTCAAGATTTGCAGCGTGGAATTATGCCTATCCAACTCCTGATATCGCAACACAGGGCAAATAATAGTA
>JBNMJQ010000009.1:0-80752 GCA_050873865.1 Agathobacter sp.
AGGTCAGTATTGCATTGACCACAGTGTACGTGTTTATGCCAATCCGCTCAGCCCATTTGCGGAAGCGGTCGCCATTCCACTCCAGATACTTCTGGTGATTTTCCGGCATATGTTCCGTAATGGTGCTGTACTGCCCGGGGCGTCCTTTCAGACGGTGGTGGGAAGCAATGCGGTTATGGTTGTAAAAAATTTCAATGGTGGTATCTGTTGCCTTTACATCAACTTTCTTTTTGATGTATTCATATGGAACTGAGTATAGCATTCCATCCACAGATATGTGATAATTGAACTGGACGGTGGCTGTCTTCCAGTCACTCAGTTCAAAGTGGGTAGCAGGTAATGGCGAAAGTAACGGCTTTTCATCTTCAAGGAATAAGTCCAGCCGGCTGCCCTCTTTCTTTTGAAAGAGCCTTCGATTGAATTGTTCTAGTTTTTCTCTGATTGCATGGTTTAATTCGGCAAGAGAAAAGAACTGTTCATTCCGGAGTGCTGCTGTTATCCAGGTAGAAATATTTCCTACCGTTCCTTCAGCATTCGGCTTATCCTTTGGTGTCCTGACACGGGCAGGGATGATAGCCGTGCCATAGTGCTCAGCCATTTCCTGATAAGTTTCATTGATCTGCTGGTCTTTCCAACCACCATTGTGAACAACTGCTGTCTTGCAGTTATTTGGTACGAGAATTCTGGTAACACCGCCAAAGAATTCGTACATATGGACATGGGCAGTGATCCATGATTTCTGCTTCATATCCAGAAAGGCTTCTACATACGCATACTGACTGTAAGTCATTACACCTACGAATATGTAAGCCTTTAAGATTTCACCGGTATCCGGGTCGATGATTGTTGCAGGATCCCCTGCCCAATCAACTTCAACCTGCTCACCGGGTTTGCGATTGATATGCATGGTAGCACGTCGTTTCTGCTCATCCTGCTGGATATGATAGCTGAACTGGGAATACATGAGCGGCTCATCACCGTTGGCACGGCAGTCTTCCATGTATTCAGTCCACAGGAGCTTTTTACTGACTCCGTTGCGGAGCAGCTCCTTGTGAATGTAGTCGTAGTCTGGCATACGCTTTTGTGAACGGTCGCTTTGTTTTGGATAAAACAAGCCATCAAGAACTTCATCCGTTTGGTTGTCTTCCAACGGCCAAGAGATTTCTAATTCTTGTGCTCGTTTTAGAACCTTTGCTACAGTATTTCTTGAACACGGAACACTCAATGCTATGTTCCGGTTACTAAATCCCAAGCTGGATAATCTTAGGATTTCACGGTATCTGGTCATAATGGTGACCTCCTTCATAATAGATTTACACAATAATTGTGCATAATTCTATTATAAAACAAGTGGTTCATTGTGACCGGAATCGTGGCTCACAGCAAAACGGAATCGTGGCTCACCCTCACCGGACAGGTGGCTCATTTGGGCGCAGATTATTCACAATTCTGACTTGCCTCATTCGATAATAATAGTTGGCCTTTGTGATAGAATTAAGTTTGCACCATTCATCAACGGACATGCCAGCAGGGCGATTCTTACAATCGTGAATCATTTGGACCCACTCGTTAAGCCGACAACTACGTGCAACCAATGCTGTTTGAGATTTCATAGACTTCCTCCATCTGTCTCAAAAGTATACCCTAAACTTTTTGGACTACACTTTTTTGACCGTCTTAATATTTTAGTCTATTTTCTCAAATTTGCTGCTGGCATTCTATGTATGGACTATGGAGCGTTTACGAATCACACCCCAATACTAGATTTGGAGCTGTTTTTATGTTGGAGCCATTTGGTTATGATTTAGGGCATAGCAAATAAATCCTCAAGCCCCCATCTGAAAATTAGTTGGTTACTATTAGTATTCGTGTCCTGAACTACTCAAAGTTTCGTATATCATATGAAGTACGTTTTAAGACTTTGCTCGTATGTTAAAACTTTTAGTTGGTGCATTTGATATGTGAGCATATTTCATGATTTTTTAGAATAGTGTTTTAGCGCTTTTTTAGAACAAATTCGGTATACGAGATTGGGTTATATTTTATCATAACAAAAGATGTGGGAGCAGCGAAGAACAAATATATTGGAATTATCATGGAAAACAACTACAAAATGGATTAAAGGTTGACTTAGCCGTACGAACTATTTTATAATGAGAATTATAAAATGAGCCGTACGGCTAAAATCATTTTGAACACCATAATATGACGCCGCACGGCTAGATTTGGAGGGCGTAATTTTATGAAGATAACAGATAGTAAGGCTCTTGGTGACGCGATTAGAAAGCGGAGAAAGGAACTACATTACACGCAGGCATATTTAGCGGAATTTACAGGTTTTAGTGTGAGTTTTATTTCGGATTTGGAGCGCGGAAAGACGACTGCGGAAATCGGAAAGACAATTATACTTATCAATTTATTGGGACTCGATTTATTGGTTGAGGAAAGAGGAGACGGGGCTTGATGAAGCATTTACAGGTCTTTATTGAAATAGCAGGTAAACAAAAATATGTGGGAACTGATAGGATAAGGAGGTTTAACTGATATGAAAACATTCATATACAAAATTATTGAACTGATTTCTGATGCACATTCTTTCTTCTTAAGTCTGAATGATGCATATGAGTACAACTTCTCAGACAAGGAGCTTCATTTTTTTGTGATCGGCTTGCTGGGAATGGCGTTCATATTCGTGGTTTATCCGATATTCAAATGGCTTGCAAAGCATGACCATGTTATGACAATCGCGTGGATGTATGTGTTTACACTGATTATCGTGATCACGTTTGCCATAGAAATCGGGCAGAAGGTGAGCGGAACCGGCACGATGGATTTTGCGGATATCGTATTTGGTGTGGTAGGCTTCATCTGCATGTTTGCGGTATTTGCGATTGTGCGCATGATATGGCACGGAATCAGGCAGCTGTGGAGAAAGCGTAGCAAAAATACCTTCTGTCAATAATAGTGACAAGCCCCCTCACAAGTGATACAATGTGCCTATATTTAGTGTTATGATCAAATGACAAGAGCAATGGAATGCCTAGAGGAGCTGCAAAATGGATATGAGGGTGAAAGTGAATCGAACCATGATAGTAGGAGTATTATTGTTTGGTGTAGGAATAATGCTTCGATATTATGCGATGAGCTTTGGTTCCAATTTTGATTTTGAATCCTACACGATTGTGGGGAAACTGGCTTCTCATGGAAAGAACATTTATGCGGAAACAAGCCGTTATAACTATGCATTTCTGTTTTCCTGGATACAGGGACTTACATACTTTTTAGCAGATCTTCATTCTTTCGACTTATTCAATACATACCGGATACTAATGGTCAGTGTCCTGACCTTAGCAGATCTTGGAATTGCAATGTGGCTGGGAAACAGATATTCATTGAAATTAGCCATTATTTTTTTCCTGAATCCGCTTTCAATTATTATTACAGGATACCATAATCAGTTTGATAATATTGCAATACTATTTGCCCTGTTAAGCATAAGCTTTCACGAGGAAAGCGAGCAGATGCAGAAGCGGGATTGGTTCGCGGTTGTATTTCTTTCACTGAGTCTTTTGACGAAACACATTTTGTTTATGTTTTTTGCATGGATATTGTTTCATGACGGACTTCGCAATAAAAGAACATGGGGGAAAAGATTCTGCTATTGCGTTATTCCGCCGCTCGTTTTTTTGTGCAGTTTTATTCCATATGCACTACAAAGCAAGGCGGCATTGCAGGGAATCCTGGATAATGTATTTTTCTATCGCTCCTATAACAATTCCCCTCTTTTAGCCCTCTTTCTAAAGCCCTTAGGATATGATGTAAAAAACTTGCCATACAATTTTCTATTGTATGCGGGAGTATTACTTGTTTGGGGCTTATTTATGAGGAAAGCTTCATATGAAAAGTCGATATTGACATATTTTATAGGGATGGTGGCATTCTCGTCTGCGATAGCAAATCAGTATCTGATTATACCGATCGTAGGTTTGTTAGTTCTGGATAGCTGCATTTTTACATATTTGTACATGATAATCGGATTGATATATTGTTTTTTTAATACCAATGAGTTTGGATTTGTTGTACAATTTGAATATCTGTTACCGGAACCGTTCAAGCGGGTGGTTACAGAGATTGCAAAAGAAGGAGGAATTATGGTTAGCCTGATGACACTTCTTTTGTGCTGCGCGTTAATCCGTCAGATATATTCAAAAAAAGAAAAAGATAAAAGGGGAGAAGAAAATGGATAAATTATACATTGTTATACCTGCATATAATGAGAGCGAGAATATTGTAGATGTTATAGAACAGTGGTATCCGGTTGTGGAAAAATGCGGGGCGGAGAGCCGGCTGGTTATCATTGACGATGGAAGCAGGGATCAGACCTATGCCATTATGCAGGAGTACGCCAAGGACAAGCCACAGTTTTTGCCGCTTACGAAGGCAAATTCCGGGCATGGGGCAACACTTCTGTTCGGATATCACTATGCACTTGAGAATGGTGCGGACTATATTTTCCAGACGGATTCGGATGGACAGACAGTGGCAGATGAATTCTGGCAGTTCTGGGAGTTGAGGGACCAGTATGATATGGTAATCGGAAACCGGACGGCAAGACAGGATGGAAAATCAAGGGTGTTTGTAACCAAGGTGTTAAAACTGGTGATCCGTTGCTCCTTCGGGGTATATGTTCCGGATGCAAATACGCCATTCCGCTTGATGAAGGCAAATACTTTGCAGGAGAATATTGACTTGATCCCGAAAGATTTTAATCTGTCGAATGTGATCATTTCTGTTATTTATGCCAAACGCAAGCTTGCCGTCAAATATATACCGATTTCCTTCAGACCGAGACAGGGCGGGGTAAATTCAATCAACATGAAGAAGATATTCAGGATTGGGGTACGGGCTTTAAAAGACTTTACTGCGATCAACCGGACGTTGAAGAAGCTGTAAGCAAATAAGTAAGGGATTGCGAGGATAGGAATTGCTATGAAAAAGAGTGCGTTTAAAATTGCAGCCGCATGTATTCTATTTGGCGTGGTATTTACGATCGGCAGCCATTTCTTAATGCAAAAGACCACATACCTGGAGCAGACGGCATTGACATTCGTGGAGGAGGATGTTCTTAAGGTCTCCGTCCCGGAGGATATGATTACAGAGACCTTCCAGATGCCGTATGATATTTTAAAAAAGCTGGCATTTCGGATAACCAATTATCAGACGGACTGCAATACACCATGGACGCTGTTGATCTCAGATAGGACAGGAAATACCGTATGTGAGAAGGAATTTCGATTTACAAACGCGGCTGACAACGGGATCTATACGCTTGATCTGAATAAGGCATATTCCGTGAATAAAGGGGAAATGTATACCTTGTCGCTATATGCCAAAAAGATATCTTCGGACACTCCAATCGGATTTTATTATGGAACCAATCTTACTACGGCTGGGGAAACGTCAACGTTAACGTATAATGGGGCAGAATGTGCTGGTGCGCTATGCCTTTCAGTATATGGTGGAGATACAGATCCGTTCTGGGTGGTCATATATGCCGTAGTCCTTTTCACCCTTTTGCTGGTTGTGCTTCGCGGCATCCTTTTGACACAGCGTGGGTTGGACTGGAAAGAGGATCCGTGGATGCAGGCTGCTTTGTGCGGATTGTTAGTGTTCTTTGCGTGTCTGCCGTTTGCTGCAATGGGAAGCTATTCATTTACCGATGAAAACGACAATATCAGAGGAGGAATGCTCCTTGCAAGGGGGCATGTGCTATATCGCGATTATGTGACGCAGCATACTCCGTTTGCATATTATCTCTGCGGAGTTTTTGCATTGCTGGGGGCTGCTTCCGCCACGCAAATGCGGATATTGCTTTATATATGTTTTGGAATTTTATGGACTTTTTTATATCATAGGCATCAGAAGAACCTTCCGGGATGGGTATTATATCTTATTCCGGTATTGTCGATATTTACACCGGCTGCGATGACTGGCGCGTATACGACAATGGTAGTTGCCGAGAGTATGCAGATGCAGGCGTTTATTGTCATTATGCTGGAATTGTATGCACTGTGGAAGGACCAGAAAATGTCGTGGGGACGGTGCATCGTAGTTTCGCTCGCAGCGTGGACTGCGATCGGAAGCGTGTTTATGAGCGCCTATACCCTATTTTTCTTTGTGCTGATCTTTACTGTTTTGGAGATCCGGTATTGGAAGACATGCGAACGGAAAGCGGGTGGAATATTAAAACGATATCTTCCACTTGTGATTACCGGCAGTATTCCGGGAATCTGTGGGATCTTGTATTTTAAGGTAAATCACGCGCTCTATTATGCAGTCCGGCAGATGTATCTGTTTAATCGTGAGGTATATACCAAGTATCAGGATATGGGAAGCAGTATTCTTGAACCATTTTTTTCCGGAGTTGTATCGGCTCTGACCGAATTTCAAAATGCAATTCTGATGTTTGGTGCGGACGGCGGCATCAAGGTATATCATGTACTAGTGCTGCTGATTCTTGGAGCGGCGGTGTTTGTGCTTATAAAAGCATTTACAAAGAACCGGACAGAGTGGGGAGTGCTTCTGCTTGGAGTACTTGCGGTCGCATCCGGGGCAGCAAGAGGCGTGGATGACTGGCATGGGCAGGCTTTTTGGGGAATGCTTGTCACAGGAATGCTGCTTCTGCTTTCAAAGGAGAGCGTATGGTCAGGGAAAAGCCAGACGATCGCAAAGCTTGCGGTTATATCCTATGCACTGATGATACTTCAGCCATTTGCGGCACAGCTACGCTCTGATATTACATCGAAACAGGAAGCAGTAAGCTACCTGGATCCGATCATATTGAATGAGCTGGATGAGGGAGAGGCTATTTTCATGGATGCCTACTGCAATGATTCCATTTATCTGCTGGCAAAAGGGCATGAACCTGTTAACAGAGCGGTTTACTGCCTGCCGTGGTATATGGACTGGTATGAGTCGTGGAACCTGGAGGATCTTAAGAAGAACAAACCGGATGTGGTTGTATGGAATCCGGATCAGGAGTGCTGGAATCAATATCATTACGCGGTACTTTTGGACAAATACATTCAGGAGAACTATAAGAGGATTGGAGAGGGCGCGACAATCTGGGTAAAAGAGGATAAGTAATGTTTAGCAAGTACAAACTGCAGATAAAATCAATTTTGATCATTTGTATGACGGTAATCGGGGTAATTGCACTACTGCATTATCCAAATGAGGTGGAGAAAAGAAATGGTGTTTCTTATGAGTTGACGCAGGGAACACTGGAGGATTATTCCGAGGAGCCGAGTCTGGTCGTGCTTATGAGTGATAAATACACGGCAGACAACACATGGCACACGGTTCGGATTCAATACGAATGCGAACAGACACAGACGGTTAAGTTTTGCAGGGTAGATCCGGCAATCGGTGCAGAGAGCATTGCGCAGCTGGAGTTAGATCCTAAGCAGACACAGGCTGAGTTGACCGTTGATCTGGCACAGTATCCGGGAGCGATAGACTGGGAACTTTGGTTTTACTATGATGGAACAGGAACACTCGGAATTGAAGATGTCAGTGTCTGGAAAGACGATACCTGTGAGGCAGAGATAAAGGGCGAAGAACTTGTTCCGGCGTGGGGCGGTGTATATGACGGAAAAGTTAATGGATTAAACCGCTATCGCGTGATATATGATGCGGATCAGGATCTGTTACGGGATCTGGATTTTAAGCAGGACAATGCGATTGAATTTTTAGAAGATCCGCTTGAAAGCGTGGATATTCAGGTCGCAAAGATGGATGAAGAGGGGACATACCAGATTATTGACGACCGGCTGCCGTATGCGGTGACAGGCACGCAATCGCTGCGGGCAGCAGTTTATGGGGCTTCAGAGGAAGCAGTAATGCAGGCCCCGGTATTGACCAATCATCCAACGTATGCGAAGCTTTCAAAATGGACAAAAGCCGGTTGCATACTAATTATCATTATGGGCATTCTTGCGCTGATTGCGGTTTGGGTATTTGCAAAGAATAACAAAAGCCGGACGGGCAGGACATGGATCGGGATTGCGTATGAAGTGTTCTTATTGGCTGTTTTAGCGCTTTTGTTTGTAAGGATTCCATATCGAGTTGAGATTATCGGAGAGGTAGTGCTGTTTTTGTCAATCTGCTTCCTGATTTATCAATCTGCATGCTTTTCAAAAGCACGGGCAAAGAAGGCGATACAATATGTCTTGCTTCAGGCAATTTTTATTGTGGTAGGCTACCTTGGATGCAAATATCCAATACCGTTATCCGGCAGACTTTTGATGCTTGGAATTGGTGCAATCCTTGGAGTGGCGGTGCTGGCTCAGAAGAGATGGCTGACCTGCCTTATGCTGGGAATATGTAGTGCGCTCGGTGCTCTTGTTGTGTGGGTAAAATGCACCTGGCCGAATTTGTCCATGCAGGAGCTGCTTTTCCAGTTGAAGATGCCAGCAGAGGGAACCGGAGGAGGAATTGTTTTCAAAGGAGTGCTGTCATGTGCAATTCCCACAGTGGTTCTTGTAATTATTGCGCTTATCCTGCTCAAAAAATGGAAAAATAGTTATTTCCATATGTTATTACAAGGAATTTCAATTATAACCGTATTTGGAATGGTGCTCTCTTTCTGTGAACATGTGGATTTAGGCGGTTACTTAAGCTCGCAGGGAAAAGAATCAGAGTTTATTGAATACTGTTATGTGGATCCGGCTACCGCGCAAATAACCTTCCCGGAGAAGAAGCGCAACCTTATTTACATATTTATGGAGTCAATGGAGACTTCTTATATGGATCAGGCAGATGGCGGTCTGATGGAAGAAAACCTTATTCCGGAACTTACCGAGCTCGCAAAAGAAAACCAATCATTTGCGGGTGACAAGGGCGTGAAGGGAGCACGGGTTCTTTCCGGAAATTCATGGACGATGGGAGCACTATTTGGACAGACTTCAGGATTGCCGCTGGAGATTGATATGGAGAGCCATATGGGGGAAGGATCCTTCTTCCCGACAATTACTACATTAGGAGAAATCCTAAAAGGAGAAGGATATAATCTGGAGTTTTTAATAGGCTCTGATGCTTACTTTGGAGGAAGAAAGACTTATTTTGAATCACACGGACCATATGAGATCAAAGATTATTATTCAGCGATTGAAGAGGGAAGGATCGATCCGGATTACTATGTATGGTGGGGGTATGAGGACGAAAAGCTGTTTGCCTATGCAAAGGATGAACTGAACCGATTGTCTAAGGAGGACGAACCGTTTGATCTGACACTTCTTACCGTAGATACGCATTTTGAGGATGGGTATGTGTGCGAATTGTGCGAGGATCAGTATCCGGGTAACCAATATGCAAATGTAATTTCATGCTCCAGCAGACAGATCTCGCAATTTGTGGAATGGATCAAACAGCAGGATTTCTATGAAAATACAACGATTATCTTAAGCGGTGATCATTTGACGATGGACAGTGATTTCTTCGATGGGGTTGACGGACAGGAGAACCGAAGAACATATGTTACTGTTATCAATCCGGCGGTTGAACCAAAGCAGGACGGAGAAAGAGAATTTACAACACTTGATATGTTCCCGACGACATTGGGAGCTTTAGGGGCGAAGATCGAGGGCGACCGGCTCGGACTTGGCACAGATCTGTTTTCTGATACAAGTACACTTTTAGAGACATATGGTTTGGACTATATTGAGAATGAACTGGCAAAGAAGTCTTATTTTTTACGAGGACTATCGACTGCAAAGCAATAAAAACACTATTTGCCAATGCACAAAGGACAAAGTGATATGAAGACAAAAAGATATGCAAAAATATTAGCCTTTTCATTTTTTTCTGCCTTTGCTTTCTTCCTGAATTATCAGATCGTTGAGCCGGGAAACGATTTTGATCTGACTAGTCGGGGGCTGCTTAGGGTATTCAAACTACTGGTTGCCATTTTGGACTCCATAGAATTTGATTCTGTTGTCTGCATGGTTGTGTTTGTGGGACTTATATTCTTTTATAAGGCTGTGACGAACCCTGATATGGCATCGATGCCGAAGACAATGGGGATACCGGCTGTGATTTTAGCCTTCTTTCGGGCAGGCAGTGAACTGTTTTGGGAAGGGGAGGACTTGACTTCTCTGGCTGCAGAGCGTTCTCTGCTGGTAAAATTTGTAATAAAAGAAGTGGGATATGCAATATTCTTTTTCTACCTGATCAAGGCTTTTTGTTATTTACTTTCTCGGCTGGAAGCTGATTCAAAGAGTCTTTCGTTCGGAAAATATGCAGGCATTCTGGGCGTAGGATGGCTGCCGAATCTGATTATTCGCTATCCGGGTGCGATCTGCTGGGATGCATGGGCGGAACTATACGCATATCGGAATGGGAAAATGTCTACGCACGCGCCGATGGCATATACGGTGCTGATCGGGAAAGTGATTACCTTGTTTGAAAAGCTGGGAAATGCCGGAAGTGGATTATTTCTGCTGGTAACCATACAATACATCTCTCTGGTATGCGTGTTTGCCTATATGTTTTGCCTGATAGGGAAACTTAAGATGCATCGATATGCCAGAGCCTTCTTTTTGGTGGCAGCGCTGCTAAATCCATATATTACGGCATATATAGGTGTACTTATGTATGATCTGCCATACACGGCTATGGTTACATTATTTATCTGCTGCCTGATAGATTTAATGACGGATACAGATACTTTTTTACATTGCCGGGGGAAATTGGTGCTATTGGCAGGTGCCATCATAGGAAGCTGGCTGCTAAGGAAAAACGGGCCATATGTGATTTTGGCTACCGTCATTGTTTTTGGACTTTATGCAGTCATCCGGGATAAGAAACTAAAAAAAGGGGCTGCAGTTATGATTGCTGCCTGTATATGCGCAATTGGGATTAATGGCATTTTAAATGCTGCTTATAAACCATCTCCGGATTCCAGAAGCTCTGCCCTTTCACTTCCGTTACAACAGCTGGCAAGGGTATGTGCCAGATATGACAAGGAAATATCTGATGCAGACAAGGCGGCAATCGATAAGGTTGTAAGTTACGATGATATGATTCTTGATTACAATGCGAGGATTTCCGATCCGATAAAGGATGACTTTAAGGATACGGCATCGAAGGAAGAACTGGCAGCGTGCATGAAGGTGTGGTTTAAGCTTTTGAAAAAACATCCCCTTACCTGCAGCTCTGCCACCTGGGAGCAGAATTATTACTTCTTCATGCCGGAGATCTGCAATATGTCCATCTATCAGGACACGAATATGCAGATTGAGCAGGGACTAATGATATCAATCAAAGACTGGACGGTATATTATGAAAGTATTTTTGAAGAACCGTCGAAGCTAACGGATTGGAAAAGGTTTGCAACAGCGGTATATATATTCATGCAGACTGCGCCTATTATCAACACCATCTCTAGCGTACCGTTTTATACATATCTGCTGTTGCTTTTGATCTGCTATGTGATCGTTAAAAAGCAATGGAGAAAAATGCCTGCACTAATCCCCGGCATTATGGTGGTTTTGATTGCTGTAGCAGCTCCGGTCATTCTTGGACATCCAAGATATGTTTTCCCTATGATCTACTCAATGCCGGTTATTGTAAGCTACTGCGCATGGCAACCGAAAACAGTCAGCGATGAAGCTTTTCCGGAAGCAGACAGACCGGAATAAAGAGCAGGAGTATTAAAGCTGCGTTCAACCACCAATGGTAACCGTAGGCTGCAAACAGGGGAATGCGGTTTAGCACCAGAAGAATAAGGCTGCTAAGGAGCATGTGAAGCCCCATGATAGGCAGAGTGTTGCGCCCATACAATTCAAGGAGGGGATTTTTGGTGAGCCAGTGCTTGCAGATGTATAGGATCGCATAGCTCATTCCAATAGCACCACAGAGGCAGAGCGGAAGGTTCCCAAAGGACATATGATTTAAATCCAGATAGACAGGATTGAGGATGGAACCGGTGACTCCGAGAACAAGCAGAACTGCGAACACATAGAATGGACGGTCAAGGAGCTTATAATGCCGGATGAACCAGCCGGCATAAACAAAAAGGATGCAAACAGGCAGTATGTTCAGATGCCATGGAAGCTGAACATTACCAACAATGAAAATCGCCTGTAACAGGCATAACACGAACATGAGAGCAGAGCGCACAAGAGTGCTCTGCTTTTGTATTAGATAAAATCCAACACTTACAAGGAAAAAGCATGGGAGGAACCAAAGTGCTTCACAATTCGGAGAAATTCCATACGCATCATTTGTAAGAAGAAGCCAAAAAAGATGACTTTTTGAAGAAATCCATAAATCAGATGGGGAGAGCTGCACCCTTTCCATAAGCAGGTTCGCAAAAAAGTTGACCAGCGCGAGAATTACATAAGGAAACAGATAGGCGCGTGCTTTTATACGGGTATACGGAAGAAGTGGCATGCTAGTCTGTCTGGAGGAAGAATACAGATAGCCGGATAAAATAAAAAAGAGCGGCATATGGAAGCCATAGATAAACGAGTGCGCGAAGTCCGGCATCCCAAGATGACCAAGAACAACAAATATAATGGCGAGACCGCGTACAACATCAATATAAGATTCCCGCTGTGATGATTTCATTCGTTTATCCCCCAAAATTAAAGTGACAAAATAATCATTAAATTTTATACTATCATACAACCCGGTCGACTGCAAGAAATGCGAAAAGAGTTGCGAAAAGAGAATAAAAAATATATAGTGAGGGTAAGAATCCGAACATGGAGGAGAAAATGAAAAAAATAAGTTCTTGGAAACTACAATCCATAATCATTCTTTTACTTATTATGATGTGTGTTGCCCCGATGGCGGTAAATCCATCAATGATCGGAATAAGGGCATCCCACAAGGATCAGTATGAGCATCTGGCAGAGTCCTTTGTGGAAGGTCATATAGATTTACAATATGGCTACTGGGATCCGAAGCTGTTTCAACTGGAGAATCCATACGACTACGACGAACGGATCGGGGAGGGCGTATTCTGCCAGTGGGATCATGCTTTTTATGACAATCACTACTATATGTATTTTGGAGTGGTTCCGGCTCTGGCGCTGTTTTTGCCGTTCCGTATGATTTTTGGGGTACGGTTCCTTACGTTTTTGGGAACAGCGGTGTTTACATCGCTGTTTATCATCGGTGTTTTTGAGCTGTTTCGATTGATGAAACGGCATATATTTACGGAGATGCCGGAAAAAACGCGCCTTTTGATGGCAGCGGCAGTTTCGCTGGCGGCAACATGGTATGCGATGGATTGTCCGACCATCTATTGTGTGGCAATCACCAGCGCACTATGCATGGAAATATGGAGCATGTATTTCTATGTGAAAGCGGTATGGGGATCAAAACAGGAAGCGGCAGCAATGAAGGCGGCATTTTTCGGAGCACTGTTCGGAGCACTGGCATTTGGGTGCAGACCGACGATCGCGCTTGCAAATCTGCTCGCAATTCCGATGTTTATTGTTTTCTTACGAAAGA
This sequence comes from Agathobacter sp., assembly GCA_050873865.1. Taxonomy (GTDB): domain Bacteria; phylum Bacillota; class Clostridia; order Lachnospirales; family Lachnospiraceae; genus Roseburia. Next base: position 13,522 of record JBNMJQ010000009.1, read on the forward strand.
GCAGGATGTCATTACGATTCTGGAGACGTATGTTGTTTGTCGTTTCTCCATACATGGTGATTGGCATTGGACTTATGTATTATAATTACATTCGTTTTGGTTCCCCGTTTGAGTTTGGACAGGCATATCAGCTTACGATTACGGATCAGACCGCATATGGCAATATGGCGGATAATATCAGCTGGGCTGTGATTTTTAGTTCTTTGAAGGAAAACTATTTTGACTGGAAGGGACTCTGCTGGAATTTCCCATATTTCCAGTTTAGCGGTGCGTTTATTAACTTCCCGATGTTCATCCTGTCTGTCGCGGGATTATTTGTTCCAGCGGTAAGAAAGCAGCTTCACAGAAGGAACCTGCTGGGTCTTACGATCGGAATGGCATGCATGCCGGTAGTCATCACGGTGCTGGATGCGATCTGGGTACCGTGGCTTACGGAGCGATATCGAATGGATTTTTACTGGATCATGGGAATCGGTGTATTTGTGGTATGCGGTGCATGGCTGGCGGGAATGACAGAGGCTGGCAGAAAGAGATTTTGCAGATGCATTAACGCATTATGTGTTTATACGGTGCTGATCTGTGTACTGCTGTATGCAATCCCTTATGAGGACAATATCACAGCAAAGTCACCATTATGGCTGATCATTGCCATCATGGCTGCGATGAGCCTGTGGCTGTTAAATATCTACCGGTTGACCGGAAAGGCGGATGAGAAATGTTAAAGAGTAAGATTACCGGAAAAACAGCAAAAGTGTGGATCGCGGCACTGATCTTTTTCGCGGTCGTATGGTTGTACCCGGTTCATATGAAGAATATTGTCCTGTGGATGGACACATCGGAAGAAACAGAGGCAATGGTGGTTTCCAGACTTTTTTGGGACGCAGGCGAGGGATTTTCTGAGGAAAGGCTGTCAGAGAATGCCATTGTTGCGCAGGAGATATTTGTCCGTGTGCCTCGAAAGGCAATGAAAGAAGCAAAACAGTACCGTCTGACACTGCAAAACGAGGGAAAGGATATTACTATTTATAAGATCAAGTTAAATGGAGATGAAATCCCGGCAGAAAAATTTCTTTCGTATGTTGAGTCAACAGAGAATTTAGAGCTGGAGCAGCAGGGTGAGTATCTTGTGGCTCATGTGCAGGAACCTGATCCGACAATGACATTTGACACGGATTTTACAAAGCTGGTCAAAAGAAAATGGCATATGGCAAACGTGACGAGATTGTGGCTAAGCCTTGCCGGAGCAATCGCAACGATATGGGGACTTATTTATGTTAAAATGGAAGATAAAGAATAAAAACGCTGGACAGATTCTGTTTGTCTTATATTCCTGTGTCCTGTTTATAGGAACCGCAATACGGATTTTTGATAATGCGTTCTGGGGCGATGAATGCTTTACAATACGGATGGCACATCTTTCCCTAAGGGATATGTTTTATGCAACTTCGGTGGATGTACACCCGCCATTGTACTATATGCTGGTTCAGGTGGGATATCATCTGCTGGGAAATCACGGATACGTTTATCACTTGGTATCGGTGATTCCGCTGCTGATCACGCTGTTACTTTGCCTGACAATACTGCAAAAGCGTCTGGGAACGGTAACGGCTGTTTTGTTTGCAACATTCTCGGCAGCTTTTCCGGTGGCAATGGTTTACAATCTGGAAGCACGCATGTACTCATGGGCAGCACTTTTTGTACTGCTATGCTTTCTTAAGGTGGCTGACATCTTAGAAAAGGGACGATGGAGCGATTACATTTTGTTTGCATTGTATGCGGTGCTTGCGGCATACACACACTACTATGCAATGATTGCCGTGGCGTTTTTCTATCTGTTTCTGCTGGTCAGGGTATTTTTCTTCCAACATGCACAGATTGTGAGAATGCTTGTGGCATGTGTAGGTACAGTGATTGCCTATTTACCTTGGGTGATCAAATTTCTGCTTAGCTTTCAAAGAACAGCAGAGTCCTGGTGGCTGGATTCCGTCCCGACAGTGCGGGATTGTGGTGTTTTTCTGTTTGGCAACGATGCCTTGACTATTATTTTTGTGGTGGTTCTGATTGTATTGCTGGTTTGCCTTGGCAGGGAAGGAAAGTTGGCAGAGCAGCAATGGATCGGTGCAGGAATCTGTGCGGTCGCAGGATTGCTTCTGACGGGGAAAATGGCATCCTGCTTAATCCGTCCGCTCTTTATTACGCGCTATATGTATACGGTAGCTTCCGTTGCATGGCTGATGTTTGCGTTAGGCATTGGGTATGTGGCAAAAAGGATTTTCCGTAACAGATCAGTGCTTGCTGGAATCCTGATCAGTGCTGCTTTTATCTGTGGGTTCGCTCCGGAGTATGTTGCACAATATAAGGAGGAGAAGAGTCTGGATGCAGCGACAGCCCAGTTTTTAGAACAGGTGCAGCTTCCGGAACATGAACTGATCCTGACGGATAGCGGACCGCATGCATGGACAATCCTGGAATACTATTATCCGACAGCTCGGATTGGGGAAACTTATGATATGGTTTCTTCAATCAATGAAAATCAGTCGGACTGTACAGTGATCGTTACCAGCCCGTTAAATGAGGAAATTTGTTCCAAACTTTCGGATATTGGATTTGAGGCGGAGCAGACCTACGCGGGCGAGCTGGGTATCCGGTCAATGCTCTATGTGTACAACGTGACACGCAAGGAGAACTGATATGAAAAAGATGAGGTGGACGACCTGGGCAGGATATGCTCTGCTTATTACGGCGTTTTTGGTGTTGTGTGTGTTTCAGAACCGATATATGGATGCTATGCTTTCTTCCGATGATGCGAGTGAACTGGTTCTGTCAAAGATTTTATCCGAAAATGGTGGAATATTAAGTTCTAAGTGGTATTATTCGACGGAAATCCGTGTGCTTAACGCACAGATCATCTGGAGTATACTATTTCATTTTATCGGAAGCTGGCATGTGGTACATTTACTGGGGAATATTATCTGCTTTGGAATCCTTCTTCTGTGTCTGTGGGGATTTTGCAGGGAATTTCAGATGCAAAGGGTATTCCCGGTGCTTGGTGCGTTTCTTCTGATTCCGGTTTCGGATCTGTATTACGCATTTGTGCTTCAGAACGTGTGCTATATTCCATATATTGCTACCATATTTGTCATGTTTGCAGGGCTTGTGTACTATGTTAAAGGCTCATCGGTGGCAAAGACAAGAGTTGTGCTTGCTTTTATTGCAGTCTTTTCCATTGTTAATGGCATGGGAGGAGCACGGCAGCTGCTGACGTTCTATCTGCCGTTTGCAATCGCGGTTATCATCTATGTCATGTTTGGGGCAGAGGGCAAGACATCCGAGAAACGTCCGATTGGAATTTATATGCTTGTGTCATTATTCGGCGGGGTAGCCGGGTATATGATAAATAGCCGGCTTTTAAGCCGCAGATACTTTTTCGCCCAATATGGGGACATCCGGTATTCTACGTTTTCCTGGGATCGTGTGATCGAGGTTATTAACGGCTGGTTAAATACGCTGGGGTATAAGAGTGGCGGTAAACTTTTTTCGGTAACGACATTGTTTAATGTGACCGCCGGGATAACGGTAGTACTTGTTGTATACAGTATTGTAAAAATTTTAAAAGATACTGGCAGCGGTTGGCAGCTACGGCTGTTTGCGCTATATTATGCCGCCGCATTTACAGCGTATGTTTTACTATACTCCATGACAGATATGGATTATTCCGACCGCTACAATCTGCCTGTTACAGCGTGCAGCTATGTTTTGATTTTTATGTATTTTTATGGGAAATCGGATTGTGGCACAAAAGAACGACGGCAGGTTATTGCGGGACTGACCGCATTTACTCTGTTATTGGTGGGGTGTGGCATATTTAATTATTATCCGAGAGTGCGGGGCTATAATGGCAATCCGAGAAAGGATGCAGTTATCGCGGCGGTTGATCAGGGATATACTTGTGGTTATGCAACATTTTGGAATGCTAACATCTCAACGGAGCTTTCGGATGGTAAGCTCGAAATGTGGGCATGGACGGATTACCCGGAGGATATTACAGAATTGAATGCATTTCCGCAGTGGCTTAGAAAAGTATCTCATGATCTCCCACCACAGCAGAGGGTGTGTGTCCTTCTTTCCAGTGACGAAGCGCAGAAATTTTCGTTTGTGGAGAGGATTGGAGAGGAACATCAGGTGTATATGTCGGATTCCTACGTTGTGTATGGATTTGAATCTGCAGAGGATTTAAGAAAAATAGTTGAGGAAGAATAGATGAGGAAGAATAGATGAGTAAGCTTAGCAATGGTTTGACAACTTTTATAAAAATTGTGTTCGCGATTGTGATCGGATATCTCTATCTGCTTAGTATTTATTCGACCAGTTATATATCTGCATCATGGAATGACAAGATGGAGTACACTTATTATGTTAAGGACCATCCGTGGATGCATGTGCTTATACTGGTTGTGGGAGTAGCTCTGTTTGCTGTCGGGAAATGGATTTTAGGGACAAAGGCGGGAGCACATCTAAAAAAGCTTTCGAAGATCTTAAAATATGTTTTCCCACTACTGATGTTTGCGATACTTGCCTTTTGGGTATGGGGTATTGATGTGAGACTAGCAGGTGATCAGTATGAGACATTTTTTGCAGCGGAGAGTCTGCTTGCAGGAGATTATTCCCAGATAGCAGAGGGCGGTTATATTTTTATTTATCCGAACCAGATTGGTCTGATGCTGTTGGAACACCTGCTCCTTAAGATATTTGGGGCAAAGGCAACGACCGCACTTCTGGTACTCAATCTGATCAGCCTTATGCTGACATTTTATTTGTTTGCAAAGATTGTTAAAATAATATTTGCACAACAGGGAAGAACATCTGCTTTCATCACATATTTTGCTACAGCGACCTGGCTGCCGCTGCTATTTTATGTCAGCTTTGCCTATGGCAACCTTATCGGACTGATGCTATCAACCGCAGGTCTATGGTTTACGCTTTTGTTTTTGCAGGAGCACAGATGGAGATATATGGTGGCTGGTTCCGTCTGCGTTGCATTGGCGATATTGGCAAAAAATAATTACCTGATCATTTTACTTGCAATGATCGTGCTACTGGTTCTGGACGCGCTCCGCGAGCGCGGGTGGAAGCCTCTTGCAGGGATCGCAATATGTGTGCTTGTTTATCTTCTGTCATCTGCCGCGGTAAATGTGCGGGTGGAACAGCTGACGGGAATGGAGGTAAACGCAGGTATTCCAAAGCAGGCATGGATCGCAATGGGACTGCAGGAAAATGAAGAATGCGCAAGCGGCTGGTACAACGGTTATAATATCTTGACTTATATGGATAATGAGTATGATGCGGACAAGACGAAAGCAGACTGCGTGGAGAGCATTAAGAAGGAACTGGGCAATATGGAGGCGCATCCGGGATACGCACTTCGGTTTTTCGGGGAAAAGATTGCATCGCAGTGGAATAACCCGACGTTTCAGTGCTTTTGGATCTATAAGTTCAAGACGACTACCGTGCCGGGGCAGGAATGGCTTTTTCATCTGTTAAATGATAACCGGGGAATGGTTGCATGGCTGAATATGATACAATCACTTATTCTGGGAGGCGTACTTTTATATCTGCTGTGCAACTGGAGACAGATCGGATTGCCGCAGTTGCTGCTTCCGTCAGCGTTTTTAGGCGGATTCTTTTTCCATCTGATGTGGGAGGCAAAAGCCCAGTATACATTTACTTATTTTGCGTTGCTGATTCCGTATGCCGTTATGGGATTGATAAGTGCGGCGGAAAGATCTGCTGTTGTGTGCAGCAGAGCAGACAGAACACAGGAAAAGAAGAAGGCGGCGATCATGGTGGGGATAATTCTTGCGGTGATACTGCTTGCCGCAATTCCGACAAAGGCTGCAAAGAGCACCTGGCAGTTAGAAAAGGATAGCCAGTTATTAGAAGTATGGCAATGGGAATAAAAGGAGAGTTTCATGGCAGAGGACAGAAAGATGGCGGTACACAAAAGAAACCGAATAGAATTTTGGGTGTTTCTTGTGCTGCTTATGGAAATCGCTATTGCATTCTGTTGTGCAAAGAAGGACTTCTTTACCGATGAGATGGCACAGTATGGATTGTCGAACAGCTATTACAACCCATTTTTGCGCACGATTTATGACAATAATCTGGATGACAATATTATTTATGGCAAAGATCTGATGAATTACATTGTGGTCAATAAGGGGGAGCGTTTTGCGTATGATTCTGTTTATTACAATCAGACGCAGGATGTACATCCGCCTCTGTACTACATGGTCACACATACGATATGCTCTGTCTTTTACGGTACATTTTCAAAGTGGACGGGGCTTGTTCCGAATTTGATTTTTCTGGCGCTTATGCTTGCCATTTTGTATCAGTTTGGGGTGCGCTTGTTTGAAAGTCATAAGATTGGAATCATGCTCATGATCTTATATGGAACAAGCACATCTGCGACCAGCAACTATACGATGGTTCGTATGTACCAGCCGTTGGCGCTGCTTACACTTTTGCTTGCGTATGAGCTCTTGCGACTGCTGCAAAGCGACAGACCGCGGCTTATCTATCCGGCAATATTCGCAACTGTGTGTGCAGGAATGCTGACACATTATTTTTATTTGTTTTATGCGTTCTTTGCATGTGCGTTTGTATTCTTTTATCTGCTTGGAAAGAAATGCTACAAAAAGCTGTGGCGGTTTTCTGTGTCTGCATTGCTTGGCGTTGGGGCGATGGTGCTGATCTATCCATATATTCTGACTTCATTATCCGGACAGGGAAATCTGTCAGTAGATTATTCTTTGAAAAGATGCGCGACGGACATCATACGCATGACACTTTACATGGGAAGAGGAATGCTCCTATGTGCAGTTGTCGGGGGAATCGGCATCTTAATTTTGTTTTATGGAGCGATAAAGAATAAAAAGACACAGGGGAAAAGGCTGGCTTATCCGAAGAACACGGAGTATGCAGTCCTGTTATTAGTGCCGGCGGTTCTTGCATTTCTTGTCATAGCACTTGTGGGGCCATTGGAGCGGTATGCATTCCATCTGACTCCGTTTGTTGTACTTTTTGCCGGACTGATCTGGGCTTTTGTTATCGTGCGCTATTCGATGGCGGGCAGGGTGCTTGACAGCAACATTATGCGGGTATGCTATATGGTAATTGCGTTTTGCATGGTGTGGCTTGTATATCAGCCGAAGTTCTTATACAGGGATGCCGTGACAAGCTATGAGATTGCAAAGCAGTATCATACTTCCCCTTGTGTCTATATGAACGGAACCAATGCAGAGGTGGGAATTGTCGGAAACCTGATACAGATGAGCTATTTTGATGACATCTGCTTACAGGCAAATCCCTGGTCGGACAAGATTGTTGACTATATTGAGGCACATCCGGATAATGAGACAGTTGTAATCTATATTGCCGAACGGATTGATGCGGCGGACGATGATGATGAGGTCAACATCATAAAGAACCGCCTGTCGAAAGAGTACTCTGCTGAGCTTGTCCGTTTTGGTGATTTCACGCGGATGTATGTTTTGCGGGCGGTTGAGTCGTAACCTATTGCGAATGCTTTTACATTATACTATAATAGTTATGAAAATAATTCTAAGGGAGGGTTTTTAAATGGAAGCATCATTAAAAATCAAAAAGGTTTTTACAAAGAAACTTGTTGCCGTTTTAATGGCGGTATGTGTATGCACAGCATTTTTAAATTTCGTTCCATTTGGAGCGGCTGAGAGCATCTTTGGTGAGACATTAAAGGGTGCCGAGAGTACATTATGCGTAACCGACGGCAATGCGATCGCACAGGGCAGGGTAGTTACCGGGGCAAATGCAACCTATGATCACTATTATCCGAATGCACCGACATTTAAGTGGTCGGAGGATGGAACTGCATGTACAGCAACCTTTACCTGCAAGTATAAGGATGGTACAAAGGATGTTGCCTGTGACATCACCGAGACGGTCAACAAGAAGGCAACAACAACAGCAGATGGAAAGGTTACTTATGTTGCAACCGTAAAGATGAACGGCAAGACATACACCAGCAAGAAGAAGGCGGCCATATCCAAGGTGCCATCACTTTCTGTTGGCAAGAGCACGGCTACCTATACCGGCAAGCTGATAATTCCGGATGTCCGGGTAAAGGATGCTTCCGGCGAGAAGCTTTCCAGAGATTCCTATATTGTTTCTTACAACAATAACAAAGGTGTTGGCATGGCAACTGTTGTTGTGGAACTGACGGGAGACCGCTATTCCGGCACACTCGAAAAGACATTTAAGATCCTTCCAGCAGCAACGAAGGTAAAGAGCACTACCGCTGCAAAGAAGGCATTTACTGTTAAATGGAAAAAGGCAGCTTCCGATATAACAGGCTATCAGGTTCGCTATTCAACAAGCAAAAAGTTTAGCAGTGCTTCCACCAAGACGGTTAAGGTTAAGTCTGCAAGTCAGACCAGCACAAAGGTCACCGGGCTGAAAGCGGGCAAGACGTATTATGTGCAGGTAAGAGCGTATACAAGCGTCGATGGTAAGAATTATTATTCAGCATGGTCAGATGCCTCAGTGGTAGTAACAAAGTAATTCAGATGGGAATGGAAGCCAGTCATCCTGCGATGACTGGCTTTTTCTTCGGAAAAGGGTAGAACGGATATGCTATTTTCTTCAACTGTATTTTTATTTGTATTTTTGACGATTGTAATAATCGGTTACTTCAATCCGTGGTGGAAGTCCAGACAGTTCCGTAACCTCTGGCTTTTAGCAGCCAGCATTCTTTTTTATGCATGGGGTGAGCCGGTGTTTATCTGGATTATGATAGGTTCAATTCTGGTGAATTGGCTGATCTCGATGCGTCTTACAGGAAACAAGGGCTGGCTGATAGCTGCAATTGTATGGAACCTTGGAATTCTTCTGGTATTTAAGTATTTGAATTTTATTCTTTCAAATGTCGGATGGCTGCTGGATCGCAGTTTTGTCATTACAGATATCCAGTTACCGATTGGAATTTCATTTTTTACATTTCAGATATTGAGCTATATATTCGATGTATATGCGGGAAAGGTAAAACCGCAGAAGTCATTGTATAAGTTTGCTCTCTATGTTTCCATGTTCCCGCAGCTGGTCGCAGGTCCGATTGTGCGATACAGCCAGATCGCTGCGGAGATTGATGACCGGAAAGAAAACCGCACAGAGTTTAATGATGGCTTTATCCGGTTTGTGTATGGATTGGGGAAAAAGGTTATATTGTCAAACTATATGGGAATCTTGGCAGATAACGCGTTTTACCTCTCAAAGGAGGGAGAGCTTTCCGTGGCAATGGCATGGCTTGGAGCTATTGCATATACTTTGCAGATCTACTATGACTTTTCCGGATATTCGGATATGGCAATCGGATTGGGGCGTATGTTTGGATTTCATTTTGCGGAAAACTTCAACTATCCCTATATTGCTTCGAGTATTACGGAGTTTTGGAGAAGGTGGCATATCTCGTTGTCCGGATGGTTCCGGGATTATGTCTACATCCCACTCGGGGGTAACCGGAATGGGCTGGTAAGGACCATTTGTAACACCTTTGCGGTATGGCTGCTGACCGGAATCTGGCATGGGGCGAACTGGACTTTTATTGTATGGGGAATGGGATATTGTGCTCTCATACTGCTTGAACGGGCATTCCACAAGACTATATGTGGCAAAATGCCGGGGCATATATGGACGATGGCGTGGGTTATCCTGCTGTGGGTTGTATTTCGGGCGGACAGTCTGGCAGCTGCCGGGGATTATCTTGCAGCAATGTTTGGTGGCAGTAGCAACGTATGGGACGTAAATGCTGCGTCGGCATTCTCCGGCAGCTGGCTTGTGCTTGTAATTGCAATTATCTTTGCAGCTCCGGTGGGGGATTTTCTGGCAAAAAAGAGTCGGTTTATGGAACGTAATCGAAGAACGCTGCGTTATGCTCTGGCAGTTCCGGTATTTATCGTATGCATAGCGAAGTGTGCTGTTTCTGCATATAATCCATTTATCTATTTTAATTTCTGAGTGAGTGTAATTGTATGAAGCATAAATTTGAAAATATAATTGTAAACAGTATGATCGGCTTTTTGATGCTTTCGCTATTGCTGACCGGGGGGCGGCTGCTGGCAAAGGAGATACTGGTAGACCGGTTGGGAATGGAGAACCGGCTGCTTCAGGTAATCGCCGACTATACATGGGGCGATGTGATGGAGAAACGCCCGTCAGAGATAGAGAGCGAACCGTCGGAGGAGCTTGTTTTATTGCATGGAATCTATGAAAAGACACAGGCGCTGGTACAAGAGGAAAAGACTGCGCAAGAGCATGAAGATGCCGGCAGTAATACAAAGCTTGAACGGCTGGGAAACAAGGTATTGGCTGCAGAGAATAAGGTGGAGATTTACTGTACACAAAAATATGCAGGCTATTATGCGTTTAAAGGCATAAATAGCTTATTTGACGGTTTGATGTGCTGGGAACCGGTATATGCAAGGGAGAATGGAACCGAGTTTTTCCTTAAGAGCGGTGTTGCTTACACGGCGACCGAAAAGTGTGATATGTCGGAGAAGGCAGAAACGATTATGGCAATGGCGGAAAGTGCATCGGAAAATGGAGCAGGCTTCTTATTTGTCCAGCCGCCATATAGGACAAGCGGTAACAGCGGAATCATTCCGTGGGGGGCTTCAACCTGCGAGAATGAAAACGCGGATGAACTTCTTGAAACATTAAGCTCGCATGGTATTGGATGCCTGGATCTAAGGAGTGCGATGCAGGACAGCGGATGGAGTGCGGATGGCGGTTTCTTCTTACATGATGGACACTGGACAATCCCATCTGCGCTTATGGCAGCGAACGAGATTACGAAGGAACTAAACCAGAGCATGGACTGCTCGTATGACAGCAATCTGTTTGAGCCGCAGCAGTTTGCCGTGGAACAATATTCAACGAATAATATTGAGGCTCAGGAAGATGTGACCATGCTGCTTCCATCGCAGGCAACAGATCTGCTGTTTGTGGATGGATACAGGAATGTGCAATATCGCGGTACATATGAGGAGGCTTGCCTGGATATGGAGATGCTTGAAGAGGAGCGGTCCTCCGCGCTTACCATATATAGTGCTAACCGTATCCGTAATAGTTATCTGTGCGCAATCTACAATCAGAATACAGTGAATAATCCGAAACGGATTTTGATCTTATCCAATTCCTTCAGTTGGTATATTGCTTCTTTTCTGGCGTTGGATACAAGTGAGGTTGTCTACTCTTATTATTATGATAATGTGGAGGCGGCGGAAACACTTATTCAGGAATTGCAGCCGGATACGGTTCTGGTGCTGTACTGATGGGAAGGAAATTAAGAATGTCTTAAGAATGCAAAATTCGATTGAAATAGAGGACATAGTATGCTAGTGTGAAGATATGAAAAAAATTTAACCAATAGGGAGGGTTATTCATGACAGAATTGAAATTGAACTTCAACAAGAAATCAATCAAGCGCTCATTTGCAGCTTTCTTGGCAGCATGCGTTTGTACAGGTATGGTACAGGCTGCGCCTGTTCAGTTGTTCGCGAGCAACGTTCTTAAGGGCGTTACCAGCGGCAATGGAACATCCGTTGTCACCACTGCAGGAAACGGAACTTCCACAGACAAGGTTACCACAGCAGGCAATGGAACTGTGACTCCGGGAGATGGCGGCACTGTAGATAACGGAAACACTGCAACATCTACAGCAATCGCTTCCGTTTCTTTATCTAAGAAGTCTTATACATATGATGGCAAGGCTAAGACCCCTGCTGTAACTGTTAAGGACGCAAACGGCAATGTGATCGCCGCTGGCAATTATGCAGTTACATATTCCAACAACAAGAAAGTCGGAACAGCAACTGTTAAGATTACAGGAACCGGTTCTTACACAGGAACAAAGAGTGCAACATTTAAGATCAACCCGAAGAAGACCTCTATCTCCAAGATTCAGGCAACCTCTAAGGGATTCAAGGTTACATGGAAGAAGCAGTCTACACAGACTACCGGATATCAGGTACGTTACTCTACCTCCAGCAAGTTTGCTTCCGCAACCACAGTTAAGCTGAGTAGAAATAATACCACAAGCAAGTCTGTTACCAAGCTGGCTGCGAACAAGAAATACTATGTACAGGTTCGTACATACAAGACTGTCGGCGGTAAGACATTCTACTCCGGCTGGTCAGATTCTGTAATTGTAACCACAAAGAGATAAAAGTGTGATAGAATAGTATCGCCAGCCATCCATGATGGGATGACTGGCGATATTTTTGCTTATGGGAGAAAAACAGTTAGGAGTGCGTATGAAAAAGCTACAAGAATCAAGTGCAAAGTGTTTTATTGCATATATGTGTCTGGTATTTCCCCTCTTTTTTCACAACAATTATATAGATATTATGCAGGCGAAAAGGCTGGCTTTTCTATTTGGTGGAATGACCTTTGTGATCGCTATGGCGATATTCGGGCTGATCGATCATTTTTCTTCAAAAACCAAAACGCCGGTGCAGCGACGGGGGTATGAGTGTCTGCTGCCTGTGGCTTTTTTAATTTCCTGGGGGATATCGTTTGGACTTAGTATCGATAAGTCAGAGGCATTCTGGGGATATGGGGCAAAATGCACAGGCTTATTAGTATATGTAGTAGGATTATTGTGCGCGTATCTTCTTTGGAAGCATCTGACATGGACACCGATCCTTACATGGACGTTCCTGTTTGGATCAGGGATTGTCAGTATACTTCAGATCTTAAACCGTTGGGGGATTGATCCATTTGGAATGTATAGTAACCTGATCGAAGAGGAGAAGCCTATTTTTATCAGTACGATCGGTCAGGTCAATTATAATGCTGCGTTTAATTGTCTGATCATAGCTGTACTATTGGTATTGTTTATGCTGTGCGAGGAACTGTTTTCAAAGATTGTTTTTGCAGTGGCATTGTTGATAGCATATGCAGGCGGTATCTGCTGCTGCTCAGATAGCATATATCTTGCATGGATCGTAATGTTTTATACACTTCTCATTTATGTTTGCGCACATCCTAAGAAGTGGTTCAGGCTTGTAGCGGCGTTGCTTCTTTTGGATGCAGCGGTATTTGGAGTGTGGATCTGCTGGAGCTATATCCGGCAAGTGCGTTTTTGGGGAATATCGGCGCTTCTATTTCAGATGAAGCTGCATTGGGGACTTACGATCCTGCTGTGGATTTTTATTCTGGTTGGCTCTCTCGTATGGTGGAAGGGGAGCAAAATATGGAAGCAATTTTGCATTGCTCTTATGGTTGTTTTGCCCGTGACAATGGTTGGCGTATTTAAATGGACAATTTATAGCTGGCAGATTGCCAGTGAGGTGAGCTGGACAGGGACACGTTTTCAGATCTGGGAAAAATCCTGGAGGACATTTACAAATGCTCCATTGCCAAACAAACTATTTGGCTATGGATTCAACAATGCCCAACAAGCACTTGCTGTAGCAGGAGAGAGCCAGCTTGGAGGGGAAATCATACAGGATGCGCACAATATTTTCTTAAATTCACTTTTGACATCGGGAGTCGTGGGGACGATCCTTATGGCAGGATTTCTTATTGGGCTTCTTGTGAAATGCATTCGGTTAACCGAGAAAAGGAATGTTGCGCTGTTTGGGTGTATGATTGTTGTAACGTATTTTACACAGGGAATGCTGAATGGACCACAGATATTGACAGAGCCGGTGTATATGGTGGCATTTGGAGTTGTGGCAGGAATTGTTAAAGGGAAAAAAGAACGAAATTAGAAAAGTGATATTTATGGTATCATCAAACAGTTTTCTTTTGAATATCGAGTGCTCTTGACATTTTTTACGCTTTTTTATAGCTATAATGTTGCAAAAAGGTAGGGATAAGTGTAAAATGAAAAGAGAAATTAGTTCGGGAAAACTGAACAAATATACAAAAGAGGACAATGCCATGATTATAATGGATCTAAAAATAGATAATTTTTTTGCATTTAAGGAATTTCATATGAATATGGCATATCCTAAGAAAATTGTTAATTCATATATTCCAAATGAGCATTTATGGGGGCGGGATAATTTCCGATATAAGAAAGTCAATATTTTAATGGGTGGAAATGCAACTGGAAAAACTTCTATCGGGAAAATGCTGATGGCTATCTGCAATTTTATTGAAAGAGATGATATGCATGGGCTGTTAGATAGAATTACCGATGTAAATAGAGATGCTACTATTTCGATGGATTTTGTCGGTGATGAATTCGTAATGTACCGTTTGGACATTAAAGTAAAGCTTTCGGATAAGAATGAAACAACTCCGCAGATTGTGGCTTGCAAGAGGGAAGTCTTTATTAATGAAAAAGATCGTTATGAAACTTGTGCGCAGAAGATTGATCAGATACCATTGGAGTACAAGGAGAATTATAGGGATGAAATAGATGAGATAGAGCCGATTGGATGGATGTTTACATATCCATCGGATACGAGTGATAAAAGAGCAAAATTCCCTGATGATGCATCTTTTGTCAAGGTGTTAGATTATACACTTCGCTCGTTGGATCCGTCAATTATTCAAGTGGATAAATCCAAGGAGGTCAATAATACATATATCATCCATTTAGACTCCGGCGATTTGTTGGTACAAAATGGAGAGGTTATCAGAAAAAATATTTTGTCGAGTGGAACGAAGGCGGGAATTGATATTGCTAGCCTGATCTTTTCAATTTACAAAGGAGAATGCGGATTTTATTATTGTGATGAGAAATTTTCATATATACATAGTGAATTGGAAAAAGCATTTTTGGCTACGATGATTCATGGACTAAAAAATAATGAACAACTATTTTTTACAACGCATAATTCTGATATTTTGGATTTGCCATTGCCAAAACATTCGTTTACTTTTTTAAAAAAGGAAATGTGTGATAGAGAACAATTTATTAAGTGTGTCTATGCATCAGACTATTTAAAACGGAGTACAGATTCTGTACGGAGAGCAGTTGATAATGATCTATTTTCCATAGCGCCGGGGGTTGAATTGGTATATAAAATTGCAGAAATAGAGGAATTTGCACAAGAGGAAGGTTAATGGGAAAAAAGGGGATACGTTATTTTCAATATTTCGTTGAGGGGGAAGATGAAAAGAAACTGATTGACACGCTCAAAAGTGACATGGAATTAGTTAAGCCGGGAAAGGTTCAGGTCTTTAATTGTGTGAGGGACAGGCTTACACAATTTAGACTTTTGAATCTCAAAGATGGAACTGCAGCTGTGCTGGTTTTTGATACGGATGCAGGCAGTTTGGAAATCCTAGAGGAAAATGTCAGGCTGCTTCGCGAACAAAGCAACATATCAGATGTTATTTGTGTTATGCAGGTTAAAAATTTGGAAGAAGAGTTAGTGCGGGCATGCAGATTGAAACAAATCAAAGAACTATTGGGGGTGGAGTCAAACAGCGAATATAAGAGAGCCTTTATTAAAGAGAAAAATCTTGGAAAAAAGTTGATAGAAAAAGGTTTTGACATGACCTTGTTTTGGTGTAGGCAGGATAACGGTATTTATAAGTCGATTCCTAATGAAGCTCAGAAAGTAAAAAAATGAAAGGAAGAAAGAATTAGAGATAGACAATGTTGCTATGGCGCATTGTCTATTTTTTTATTTCATGATAGAATATAGTAATATGACTTATGCAAAGAATTAGGTTTTTTCGGAGGAATAATACATGGAAAAAATATTGATCGGTGGCGCAGGCGGCGCACCTTCCGAGGGTGTGATCAACTCATTGCTGCTTAGTGACAAGAAGGAAGAGATCATCGGAATGGGTTCCATCCCTTCAGATCTTGCGATGTCTGCGGCGAAGCGGCGCTATGTTGTGCCATATGCCAACACCGCAGAATATAAGGACGAACTGATGAAAGTTCTCGCGGCAGAAAAGCCGGGACTCATTCATTTCCAGAACGACTTGGAGATTTACTACGCTTCTCTGATCCGTGATGACATCATGGGGGCAGGAACCAGAGTCTTTATGCCGCGCCATGAAGTAATTGACACTTGTGTCAGCAAATGGAAATCATGGAACGCATTCAAGAAAGCCGGAATAACAGTCCCTGAAAATCAGTTCATCAATGATGAAAGTGATCTGAAGCGGGCATTTGCAGAACTTGGTGATAGTGATGGAAAGATATGGCTCAGAGCCAACGATATGGGTGGTGGTGGAATGGGCTCCATCCCAACCAACGATTATGCTATGGCGAAGGCGTGGATCGACCGCTACAACGGCTGGGGAGATTTTATCGCGGCACAGATGCTGACCTCCCAGACTATCACATGGCTTTCCATCTGGTGGGAGGGCGAGCTTGTTGTTGCCCAGACGAGAAAGAGAACCGGATGGATCCACGGCAACCGTTCCGCATCCGGGGTGACCGGTGTGACAAAGGTCGGAACGACCTGCAGCGATGATGTGGTAACAGATATTGCAATCAAGACGGTAAAAGCAGTTGATGATAAGCCACACGGAATTTTCGGAGTGGATTTTGCTTACGATACCAATGGCGTTCCGAATCCGACAGAGATCAATATTTCCAGGTTCTTTACAACAGTGCTGTTCTTCACAAAGGCAGGACTTAATATGCCTGTCATCTTCAAGGATCTGGCACTGTATAACGAGATGCCGAAGCTGGAAAAGAAGATTAACCCGCTTCCGGATGGACTGATGTGGCTGCGCGCGATGGATCATGAGCCAATGCTCGTAACAGATGAACAGATGCGTGAACGGATTATCACATTGTAGAGAGGAAGCATATGGTTATTCTTACACTTGGTGGTGGATTGGGCAACCAGATGTTCCAATATGCTTTTGCAAGAAAATTGCAGATTGTTTGTGGTGATGATGGAATCCGCCTTGCAGACTATCATTTAAAAAATACGGTTAACCGTGCAGATATGCTCTTTCATCTGAATGTGTCAGATAATTGCAATTTATGTGACAGGACACAGGAACAGATGACGGAAAACTTTCAGGAGCCGCTTTTGCGTCGGGTAAGTTTCCTGAAGAAGATCGCACGCAAATGCAAGGTGCTCCGGCACCTTCCGGGCAGATATGTGTGTAGGCTGTCTGACAAAGGCTTCTTTACAACAGAAGAGACTTATCTGGCGCAGGATTACAAGGAAGTGACAGTCTGCGAGGATGGCAGCTGGCAGGTTTCGGAGCGGCTTCGTGCGAACGGGAATAAGTTCGTGGAGGGCAATTTTCAGACTTGGGAATATTGGAGAGATATGGAACCGTTACTGCGGGAGGAGTTACGTGTAAAGACAACCCCTTCGGAGGCAAATCGGGAATGGATCAGCCGGATGCAGGAGACGGAATCTGTTTGTGTGCATATCCGCAGAGGCGATTATCTGGCACCGGAGTATGCGCACCTGAATGTGTGCGACCAGAGCTACTATGCGCGCGCGATGGAGAGCATCCGCAGGCAGAAGGCAGATGCTGTGTTTTACATCTTTTCCAATGACCACAAGGAACTTACCTGGATACAGGAGCATTACGATTTCTCCGGATACCGTGTGGTTTATGTAGATATGGACAATCCGGATTATGAAGAACTTAGGCTGATGTATAGCTGCAAGCATTTTATCATCTCCAACAGTACATTTAGCTGGTGGGGACAGTTTTTGTGCGATAATCCGGACAAGATTGTGATTGCGCCGGATAAATGGAACAGACAGTGTGATGCGACGGGCATCTATATGCCGGAGTGGCAGCTGATAAGGGTGTGAGCGCCAAAGTATACAGAATGCCGGAAGACAAAACATCGGACAGAGGCGAAAAGGCTGTCAGCAGATAGAAAGAGAGTAAAATGGTTAGTGTTGTAGTACCGGTATATAATGGGGAACATTTTATAAAACGGATCTATGATCAGATATGCGTTGCAGCACAGATGCTTCCGAAGAATGCAGGTGGAGTGGAGATCCTGTTCATAAATGACGGATCTACAGACGCAAGCGGCAATATGATGGAAGAACTGGCAAAACAGGATGAGCGTGTGCATTGTGTCTCAAAGACAAACGGTGGAATTGCAGACGCGCGAAATGCCGGACTTGATCAGGCACGGGGCGAGTACATCTGTTTTGTGGATCAGGATGATTTCATGAGGCCGGATATGCTATCCGTGTTATATAAGGATGTTGCGGCGAATGAGGCAGACTTCGTGCAGGCAGCGGCGGACAGTATCCGTGAGAATGTTGCAGATAGTGTTTGTGGTGGGAAAACGGCTGGCAATGCCTGCAAGTCCCGGGCAGATGACCAGGAGCAATCCGCAAAATACATTTCCCGCGGGGATGAAGCGTATCCGCATTATATTCAGACTCTTGTAATGCGTGGGCTTGTTGATTATCCGGACTGCAAGATTACCGGCTCTGTGTGGTGCTGCATGTTCCGGACAGACTTTCTAAGGGAAAATAATATCTCATTCTATCGGTTCTGTGACTATGAGGATGATTGGATATTCCTGACGCTGGCATTGGTGCAGGCAGAGCGCTTCTGCGTGGAGAAAAAGACGGTGTACACATGGAATATCCGGGAGGATTCCGAAAGCCACAACCGCAAAGTGAATGATCGGTATCTGGATGACTTTTACGAGAAGCATAAGCTTCTTAGAGCTTTTTTCTGGGAGGCACTAAAAAATGCCAATCTGGATGCTGCAATGGAGGAGCGTTTCGGATGCGAATTGCAGAAGCAGGCACTTCTGTGGTCTCTGTCGAATGAGACGGGACGGGGAATCTCAAAACATACAGCAGATGAGAGCATTGACACCCTAAAGAAGGTTGTCGCGAAGGAGAAGGAGGATGGGATCTATCGGAAACTCAATCGTTTTCCTCTATATATCAGCGTCGCGGGAAGCCATGGAATAAAGAGAGTCTATTATACATGGCGGGACAAGCTGCTTACATTCCTGCTGCTGCATAGGCAGGTCGGGGCGGCCGTATTCTTAAACCGCAGGCTCCTGCACGGAAGATGGCATATATAAATAGAAAAGCCACATAATACAGTTATGAAACGGGGTATAATATGAACAAGACAATAGCGATAGCCGGAACCGGCTATGTGGGATTATCAAATGCCGTCCTTTTGGCACAGCATAATAAGGTCTACGCGGTGGACATCATTCCGGAAAAAGTGGATCTGATCAATCAGAAGAAGTCGCCAATCGTGGATGCGGAGATAGAAGATTATCTTACAAACAAGGAATTGGATCTGACTGCGACAACAGACGCAAGACTTGCATACAGCAATGCGGAGTTTGTCGTGATCGCAGCACCGACGAACTATGACAGCAAGAAAAACTTTTTTGATACTTCGGCTGTGGAGGCGGTAATCGAACTTGTACTGCAGTATAATCCGGATGCCGCAATGATCATCAAATCAACAATCCCGGTCGGATATACAACGACTGTCCGCAAAAAGTACAACTGCAACAACATCTTTTTCAGCCCGGAGTTCCTTCGTGAGGGAAGAGCATTGTATGACAATCTGTATCCTTCGCGCATTATCGTGGGAACAGATTTAGAGGATGAGAAGCAGACAGACAAGGCAAGAGAATTTGCTGGCCTTTTGCAGGAGGGGGCGATCAAGCAGGATATTCCGACTCTGATCATGGGAAGAACGGAAGCAGAGGCGGTTAAGCTTTTTGCCAACACATACCTTGCACTGCGTGTCAGCTATTTCAATGAGCTGGATACGTATGCGGAGATGAAGGGCTTGAATACGAAGCAGATCATCGAGGGCGTCAGCTTAGATCCGCGTATTGGCGACCATTACAACAATCCATCCTTCGGATATGGCGGCTACTGTCTGCCAAAGGACACGAAACAGCTTCTGGCAAATTATTCGGATGTGCCACAGAACCTGATCGAGGCGATTGTCAATGCCAACCGCACCAGAAAGGATTTCATTGCTGACCGGGTGCTGCAGCAGGCGGGATATTATAGTTATGCGGAAGATAACGCTTATGACGCAGGAAAAGAGCGCCATGTTGTGGTTGGCGTTTACCGGCTTACCATGAAGTCGAATTCCGACAATTTCCGGCAGAGCAGTATTCAGGGAATCATGAAGCGGATCAAGGCAAAAGGCGCAACGGTCATTATCTTTGAGCCAACCCTTGAAAATGGGACAACATTCTTTGGAAGCGAGGTTGTCAATGACCTTGATTCCTTTAAAAAACGCTGTGATGCGATCATTGCGAACCGCTATGACAACTGCCTGGATGATGTGAAGGAAAAGGTCTACACCAGAGACATTTTCAGGCGGGATTAAGCGAAAAGTTTTTTCAAAAAGGATTGCATATGTATCCTTTTTGGGGTAATATTCTTCCATAAACAGATTTTCCGACAGAGAAGTCTTGTTTATTCAAAAAACGATACTAAAATACTACAAAAGATTGACACCTGTCGATGTGCAATATATATTAAAATTGTCGACAGATAACAAAGTGAGGTGCCTTATGAGGGAACAGTTATTAGGAAGAGAGATCAGTGGTTGTGAGACTCTCATTATGAAAATTGTGTGGGATTCCAAGGAGGATATTTCTACACCAGATTTGATCGAAGCGCTTCGCGTTCGGTTTGGCAAGGACTACGCTCGTACAACAGTAGTTACCTTTTTACAGAGACTTGCAAAGAAAGGCTTTGTAAAGATCTACCGGAAGGGAAGAGTGGCATATGTACACGCACTTAAGTCAGAGAAGGAGTATACAACAAAGTTCCTGAACGAAGCAGAAGATTTCTGGTTCGAAGGTGATTCATCCAATTTGATGGCTGCATTGTGCGATACAAAGAAGCTGTCCAAGGAAGAAATTGGACGAATCAGGGAGTTATTGAATGGGTTGGACGATTGAGCTAACGTCTGCAATTCTGCTTACATCGGTAACAGGTTCCATTCTGTTTTTGGGATGGTACGTAATTGCATTTGTATTGGATCGGATGGGATTTGTTAACATCATATATCAGGCAATGAGAGTGGTGATGCCGTTTTGGATGTTTCCGCTATCATTTCTGATCCTCGTGATGGATAATCTTTCCTATAATACGTGGGGCGGTTTCCTGTTTAACTATACGCCGTTTGCTGCAAAGATGTGTCTTTTGTTCAGCGTGGCGTGGATGGCGGGAGCATTTCACTACATAGGCAAGTACATCATAGAGGTTATGACCATCAAATCCAGATATCAGAATGCTGAGTTTGTGAATGGACCATGCTGGCATTGTTTTGAAGACGCATGTGAATGTCATGAATTAGATGCACATGCCTTTCGCGTAGTGTATAGCAGCTGGGACAGCAGTCCGAAGATATTCGGGCTGCTTCACCCAACGGTAGTACTGCCGAGAGATATCTATACGGAGAATGAGTTGGAAGTCATCTATACGCATGAACTGACGCATTACCAGCAGAAGGTATTACGGTTAAAGCATTTGACGGCGATTGCTTATGCAATCAATTTCGCGAATCCTCTGATATGGCTATTCGGGAATAATGTGCGGAATTGGGGCGAGTTCGCCTGCGACAATACTTCATTGATTCATGTTGGTGGTGTACGCTATTATTTTGAGACACTGCTTGCACTTCAGGCAGGCGGCGAAGAGCGTGAGATGTTGCGAGCCAATCTGGTTGGAAAACCATGCGACTTGGAAGCCCGGATTATCAGGATGAAAAGGAGCGATCGTAATATGAGTATGAAGAAAAAAGTTTTGGCGGCAATAACAATTACGACAATGACAATAGTCAGCACAATATCCGTATCCGCTGCAACGATCGGCGCCGCAAATGCATATATGCATTTGTATGATGCCACGGTAGTGGAAGAAGCGGTTGCAGAGCCTTTAACGATCGAGAGTGATGGTGTGATACTTTATACCGCATCAGGCTTGGATGAGGGCTTCATAGAGGAAGAGGGAGAAGTAATTGAGACCTACGGAGCGCGGACTTCTGCAGTGTTTGAATGGGAAATCTCGAAAAACCGTTCAAAGAAGACTCCGGGGTTCTCTGTAACCTCAGGTCAGACCATAACAGTTATGGTTGTAAGCAACCCGACGGATGCCGTCATCCATATGGGAATCATCAGACCGGACGGCTCAAGATTGTATCGGGAAGGAACCGGAACATTTTTGCAGGCATTCCCGACATACGCGGATGGCACATACAATGTATATGTGCAGAATCTGAGTGATGGTTCAATTTCTGTTAATGGTTCATATACGGTCACTGACTAATATTACATATAATTCCATAAGGAATTGATTACAATTTATTTGAATAGTTGAGCTTTTTAAGGGTCCGGCAGCTGCCGGACTCTTTTTTTTGCTATATGAGCTCCGACTTTTGACATCTGGCTCCAATACGAACCAGCAAACGAATAAGATAAGAATGCTCCGCAGGGATGTGGGTATTTACCGGAATCCGGTTTGACACTGCAAAAACAGAATGTTAACATATGGATATCAGTTTATTTTGGGGGAGGCGGACATTGTTCCGCTCTTACGGAGGAAAGTATGGGAACACCAACGATAAATTATAAAAAGATGAGTTCGCTGTTTTTGCAGCAGTCCTATCTGGATTCGTGGGAAGATTACTGCAGAAGCATTCATCAGACGAACTTTACCAAATGGGATTATGTGATCCTTACTGCGTCAAATGAGGCGCAGGCAGGGGCATTCCGTATGCAGATTGACGAGAGGCTAAAGCAGCATCTTCTTCCGGCATCGACAACCTATGCGGTGATTCCGGACCCGGAGGGAAAGCGTGTCGGCTCCGGCGGTGCCACCTTTAATGTCATACGCTATCTTGCGAAGGAGAGCGACGGCCAATCCGTGTTTGAGGGAAAGAGGATTCTTGTGATCCACTCCGGCGGCGACAGCAAGAGAGTCCCGCAGTATTCCGCTATCGGGAAACTGTTTTCGCCAGTTCCGAGAGAACTGCCGGATGGAAGAGGCTCTACCTTGTTTGATGAGTTTATTATCGGAATGTCCGGCGTGCCATCCCGCATCCGGGAGGGAATGCTGGTGCTGTCAGGGGACGTACTCCTTTTATTCAATCCGCTGCAGATAGACGGGCAGCTGAATGGAGCTGCGGCAATCTCCATCAAGGAGCCGGTTGAGATCGGAAAGGATCATGGCGTATTCTTAAATGATGGCAATGGACAGGTTAAGCACTTCCTGCACAAGCAGACGGTAGAGAGCCTCCGGAGAATCGGCGCTGTCAATGAGCATGGGGCAGTCGATCTGGATACTGGTGCGATTTTGATGGATGTTAATCTGCTGAATGCATTGTATGGTCTGATCTCTACGGACGGGAAGCTCGACGAGGAGAAGTTTGCAGCATTTGTAAACGACAGGGCGAGGATCAGCTTCTACGGGGATCTGCTGTATCCACTCGCAGGAGCGTCAACGCTTGAGCAGTATTATAAGGAAAAGCCCGAGGGCGATTATACAGAGGAACTGCATGACTGCCGGACCAAAATCTGGGAGGCAACCGCACCATTTTCGATGAAGCTGATCTGTCTTTCCCCGGCAAAATTTATCCACTTCGGAACGACACATGAACTGCTGTCCCTTGTGACGCAGGAACTTGATGAATACGAGTTCCTGAATTGGAAATCCAAGGTGGCGACAACCGGGGGCGGCGAAAGCCGCTTTGCGGCATATAATTCTTATATCGGACATCGTGCCGCCATTTCGGAGGGAGCATATATCGAGGACAGCTATGTGCTGGATGAATCGACAGTAGGAACCGGAAGCATATTGTCCAATGTCAAGCTCAGAAACGCCGATATTCCGGCAGACGTGGTCGTACACGGGATACCGCTTCTGGGCGGAAAATATGTGACACGTATCTATGGAGTGCAGGACAATCCCAAGGCAGCAGTAAAGGACTGCGCACCGTTTCTTGGCTCAACGCTGCCGGATATGATGCGCTGCATGGAACTGTCGGACAATGATCTGTGGGAAGGAAGCGGGGCGGATACAAGGGCACTGTGGGATGCAAAACTTTATCCGGTGTGTGACACAGAGGCTGAGTCCGTTGCGTGGGCTCTAAAACTTTACGAGCTGGTCTGCAAAACAAATGCTAAGAATCCAAATCCGGTGAAGGAGAAAATGACTGCCGGGAAATCCACGCTGCGCGATGAGTGGCTTGCAATGCCACGTATGAGCCTGTGTGAAAGCTACAACTGCGCGGATATGGAGAAGGTGCTTTTCTATCAGTCTGATCTTGAGAACCGCATCCGGTGCCACGAATTTACGGAGCGGCTGCTTGCAGGAGAGTACTATAAGGATGCATTCCGAGTCTTCGGTACGAGAGGGATTACAGAGGGAATCTACCGAACATTGATGCAGGATGCAAAGGATATGGAGTTTTCTGCCAAAATCCGTATCTACTACGCAGTTGCGGAGTATATGAAGGATCGGGATCTTATTTTCGATGGACAGAACTATGAGTATCCGCAGCAGTGCTGTTTCGGGGAAATACGGGATGTCGTATATGAACAGGCGGTAAAGAAGCTTCCGGATTCAAAAGACTACCATATCGCGAAGAATGAGGTACATGTTGAACTTCCGGTGCGTGTCAATTGGGGCGGAGGCTGGACGGACACACCGCCGTACTGCAATGAAAATGGCGGAACGGTGCTGAATGCGGCAATCAGTTTAAACGGCATACTTCCGATCCAGATTACGGTGCGCCGTCTGGATGAATATGTGGTGGAGTTTGAAAGCCAGGACATCGGAGTCCATGGCGTGATTCACACCAGAGAAGAAATCCTGTCCTGCCACGATCCATATGATCCGTTTGCGCTGCACAAGGCTGCGCTGATCGCATGTGGAATTGTGACACCGGAGGACACAGAAGAGAGCCTGGAAGCAATCCTACAGCGAATCGGTGGGGGTATCTATCTGTCCACGCAGGTGGTCGGTATCCCAAAGGGTTCGGGACTTGGAACGAGCAGCATTCTTGCAGGGGCATGCGTGAAAGGTATTTTTTCTTTCCTTGGACAGAAAAAGAGCAATAACGAGATCTATGAGATTGTTTTATGCATGGAACAGATCATGAGCACCGGTGGCGGCTGGCAGGATCAGGTCGGCGGGCTGACGAGCGGAATCAAGCTGATCATAACTGATCCGGGTATGGAACAGAAAATCGATGTGTGGGAAGTTTCGGTGCCGGAGGCAGCAAAGAAGGAACTGCAGGAGCGGTTTGCCGTCATCTATACAGGGCAGAGGCGGCTTGCGAGAAATCTC
This sequence comes from Agathobacter sp., assembly GCA_050873865.1. Lineage (GTDB taxonomy): Bacteria > Bacillota > Clostridia > Lachnospirales > Lachnospiraceae > Roseburia. The sequence goes on from JBNMJQ010000009.1 coordinate 38,832, forward strand.
CTGCGGGATGTGGTCGGCGGCTACATCGGCGCAAGACCGGAATCGGTACAGGCGCTCGAGGCGATGAAACCGATGGCAGCCCTCATGGCGTTTTATCTGCAAAGAGGAGACATTGACGCATTTGCGCAGCTTTTAAATGAGCATTGGGAGCTTTCCCTGAAGCTTGACGCAGGCTCTACGAACCGTTGTATCGATCAGATTTTCCTGGCATGTGAGGACCTGATCGATGCCAGATTTATCGCGGGAGCAGGCGGTGGCGGCTTTTTAATGGTGATTTTAAAGAAGGGCGTGACAAAACAGATGCTGCATGAGAGATTGTCTGCAATCTTTCAGGATAGCGGCGTGGACGTCTGGGAGAGCGCATTCGTGTGACAGCAAAAGCCGTGATGCGAAATGGTGCATGGACAGACCGATGGATGTGCGTATTTACATAAGCGAAGGAGGATATGGATGTTAAAAGGAGTTAGCAAGCTTTTGACAGGTGACTTGTTGAAAGCGTTATGTGATATGGGACATGGAGATGAGCTGGTTATTGCGGATGCCAACTTCCCGGCATATACCGTGGGGCAGCGCGTGATCTCCTACCCGGGAGTAGATGCAACAACGATTCTTAAGGAGATTGTAAAGCTGTTCCCGCTCGACCATGCGGTACAGGAGCCGGCGGTCGTGCTGGACCTGATTCCGGAGGATATTGCGCGTGGGTATACGCATGCAGATATCTGGGATGATTTTACGGAAATACTTCAGACAGAGTATGGGAAGGACAAGAAGCTTGCAGCCATGGAACGCGAAAGCTTCTATGAGAGAAGCCGGAAAGCTTATCTGGTCATCCTTACGGGCGAGGAGCGCCTGTACGGGGATCTCCTTTTAGTCAAGGGTGTGGTAGAGTAGAGCACCCGGCAGCCGTGGAGCGCAGACATGACCGGACAAGCATTCCGGTCACCACTGCCTGCGATACTCTCCGGGCGTAAGCCCCTCGACTTTTTTGAACATACGTGAAAAATATGCAGCGTCTCCCATACCACAGGAGGCGCTGATCGCGTCTAAGGGAGAATCTGTAAAGCGCAGGAGCTGCTTTGCCCGCGTGATGCGAAGCCCAAGCAGATAGCTGCCGGGGGTCACGCCAAACTGCTCCTTAAAGCTTCGCGTAAGATAGAACTTGTTGATATAAAAGCGTTCAGAGAGTTCATCAAGTGAAATCTTCTGGGTAAAATGGCTGTCGAGGTATTCCTTGATGAGGAGGAGATCCTGCTTTTTGCTCTTGGTGCGGCCGGCAGCTTCCGGATTCCAGCTCTCGCGCATCAACTGTGTCATAAGGACACAAAGCTTTTCGTTGAGCAGCATGTCCTTCACATAGTCCTCCGAGTTAGCAATCGAATAAATATCATCCAAAAGGGTAACATACGGAGTGATATCATCGGGACAAAATGCCGGATGCCCGCCCCGTTCCAGATATTTTTCGTAGATACTGTTCATGTTTGGACCATAAAAGTGAACCCATTTCAGCTGCCACAGATTCTGTTCGGTATGGTGCGAGTAGGCATTATGGCAGTCCAGAAATACGCAGTCTCCTGCACTTAGCGCATAGTTTTTTCCATTATAGTCGAGAGAACCGGAACCTGAGACAACAATAAAGAATAAATAGGATGCCAGATGTTCGCGGGCACTTGTGTGAGGCTTCTGCGCCTGAAGCGTGCCGGTTTCCTGCAGATGAAACAGACTACTTCTGGCAAATGCAGACGGAGTATACAATATCCTCTTTGAACTAACCAGATTTCCATGAAACAGAGAGTCATTCATACGACAGTCCCCTTTCTTTTACACGATTGCCCGGCCCTCCGCCAACCTCTTTTAATATTCGCGAAACCCCATGCTGCATCCCCCCGGTGCGTCCACCCCCTTGGCAAAAAACACCACTTCAAATTGCGAAATTCTAATTCAACCGCTTCGGCGGTTCTTTTATCAGTTCTGTCTTCTATAGGTTTGAGCACTCCGGCCCGGCTGTTCGCGGTAGACGGACTTTTCTTCCGAGGGCTTTCGTGTCTCCCTTGGCGGGCGGGCCGAACAAAATGGGAGCATGCTCCGATTGTTTGAGCTTACTATGTTTATATATAGAATACATAGAAAGCGAGTTTTGAGGGGCATGCTCCTAATAACAACTTTGTGAGGCCGCCCGCTTAGGGAGACTAGGAAGACCGACAGAAAAGCCTGCCTACCGTGATACAGTCGGGCACGGAGTGTCAAAGCCATATAAGACACAACCCGATCACCGTCGAAACGGTTGAAAGAATTTCTGCAATTTTTGTGGAATCGTTTTTTGCCAAGGGGTGGACGCACAGGGGGATGCAGCAGGATCTTCGCATATAGAAGAGGTTGGCGCCGCCGGGGCATGGTAAGGTGTTAAGGAAAGGATATGTCATGTGGAGTGAAAAGTCAATATTGTACAATGGAATGCCAAGAAACACTATGGAAAAAGAAAGTAAGATGGTATAGAATATACAATATCGCAAGAGAATGACGGATTTGGCAGAGATAAGAAAATCTTGCAAAATAATACATTATGAGATGTCAGAGAGCAAATAAAAGACAGATAAGGAGAACGATTACATGGCAAAAGTAGCATTGATTACAGGAATTACAGGACAGGACGGATCATACCTTGCAGAGTTTCTGCTGGAAAAGGGATATGAGGTACACGGAATCACAAGACGGGCATCCATCTCCAATACAGCACGTATCGATCATCTGATCGCGGAGCATGCGGTCACCCTGCATGACGGAGACCTCTCCGACTCATCATCACTGATCCGCATTATCGGGCTGGTACAGCCGGACGAGATCTATAATCTTGCGGCACAGTCACATGTGCAGGTATCCTTCGATGTCCCGGAATACTCCGGAGACGTAGATGCACTTGGTGTACTGCGTATTCTTGAAGCATGCCGCATCCTGGGACTGACTAAGAAAACAAAGGTATACCAGGCATCCACCTCAGAACTGTTCGGAAAGGTAGAAGAGGTTCCGCAGCGCGAGACAACACCATTCCACCCATACAGCCCATATGCAGTTGCAAAACAGTATGGCTTCTGGATTGTGAAGGAATACCGGGAAGCATACGGAATGTTTGCGGTAAACGGAATTCTCTTTAATCATGAGTCAGAGCGCCGTGGGGAGAATTTTGTTACCCGTAAGATCACACTTGCGGCAGGACGCATCGCGGAAGGAATTCAGGATCATCTGGAGCTTGGCAATATGAATTCCCTTCGTGACTGGGGATATGCAAAGGATTATGTTGAGTGCATGTGGATGATCCTTCAGCATGAGACACCGGAAGACTTCGTTATTGCTACCGGTGAGCAGCACACGGTACGTGATTTTACAGAGAAGGCCTTTGCTGCCAATGGTATTACAATTCGCTGGGAAGGAACCGGAATTGACGAGAAGGGATATGACGCAGCAACCGGAAAGATGCTTGTATGCGTAAACCCTGAGTGGTTCCGTCCGACCGATGTAGACAACCTGTGGGGAGATCCGACCAAGGCAAAGACCGTGCTGGGATGGAACCCGCAGAAGACTTCCTATGAGGAGCTGGTCCGTATCATGGCTGAGCATGACCGCGCTCTTGCAAAGAAAGAGGCAGCGGCAGTACGCGCATAGAAGTGAGCGAGAGTTAAAATCGATATTTGATGGAAGAAGGAGGCGTGCCGCTTCTGATGAAGATGCCGGCATGCCGTGCGAAAGAAGGATAAGAAAATGATGGAAAAAAACGCGAAAATATATGTTGCAGGACATAGAGGAATGGTGGGCTCCGCAATCGTGCGATGCCTTGAAAAGCAGGGATACACCAATATCATAACCCGCACACACAAGGAGCTTGATCTGTGCAGACAGGATGCGGTGGAAGAATTTTTTGCAACGGAAAAGCCGGAATATGTATTTCTTGCGGCTGCAAAGGTAGGAGGAATCGTTGCAAACGCAGAGGCGCTTGCGGATTTCATGTATGAGAATATGATCCTGGAGATGAATGTCATTCATTCGGCATGGCAGAACGGCTGCAAGAAGCTGGAATTCCTAGGATCTTCCTGCATCTATCCGCGTATGGCACCGCAGCCGATGAAGGAGAGCTGTCTGCTTACCAGTGAGCTTGAAAAGACAAATGAGGCATATGCGCTTGCAAAAATCTCCGGCCTCAAGTATTGTGAGTTCTTGAACAAGCAGTATAAGACGGACTATATCAGCGTCATGCCGACGAACCTTTATGGACCGAACGATAACTATCACCCGACTCACAGCCATGTACTTCCGGCCCTGATCCGCCGTTTCCATGAGGCGAAGGTCAATGGACTGCCTGAGGTTACCTGCTGGGGAGATGGATCGCCGCTTCGCGAGTTCTTATATGTGGATGACCTTGCTGATTTGTGCGTATTTCTGATGAACAATTATTCCGGGGATGAGACAGTCAATGCAGGAACCGGAAAAGAGCTTACCATCAAGGAACTTACTGAGCTTGTGGCAAAGGTGATCGGATATGAGGGAGAGATCAAATGGGATGCTTCCAAGCCAAACGGAACACCGAGAAAGCTTCTGGATGTGAGCAAGGCAGAGTCCCTGGGATGGCATTACAAGACGGAATTGGAAGAGGGAATCCGTCTTTCTTACGAAGATTTCTTAAACAACCCGATGCGCGCAGAACGCTAAGAAAGAAGAGGACAATTCTATGAATATTGTGTTGCTTTCCGGAGGATCGGGAAAGCGGCTCTGGCCACTTTCAAACGATATCCGTTCGAAGCAGTTTATCAAGATATTTAAGGGAAAAGACGGCGAGTATGAATCCATGGTACAGCGTGTGTATCATCAGATAAAGTCAGTTGACGATGACGCAACCGTGACGATCGCCACTTCCAAGAAACAGGTATCTGCGATCAATAACCAGCTGGGGGAGGGCGTCGGAATCTCAATCGAGCCATGCCGCCGCGACACATTTCCGGCAATCGCGCTTGCAACCGCATATCTGCATGATGTGCAGGGGGTACCGGAGAATGAGGCTGTTGTCGTATGCCCGGTTGATCCGTATGTCGAACGGGAATACTTTGAAGCTTTAAAAGAACTCGGACGCCTCGCGGCGGAGGGGACTGCCAACCTGACTCTCATGGGAATCGAACCGACTTATCCGAGTGAAAAGTATGGCTATATCATCCCGGAGTCAAAGGAGAATGTAAGCAAGGTTTCTACCTTCAAGGAAAAGCCGGATGTGGAGACTGCGAAGGATTACATCGCAAGAGGTGCGCTATGGAACGGCGGTGTCTTTGCGTACAAGATCAGTTATCTGCTGGATAAGGCGCATGAACTGATTGATTTTACCGATTATCATGATCTATATGCAAAGTACGAATCTCTGGAAAAGATCAGCTTTGACTACGCGGTTGTTGAAAAGGAGAAAAGTATCGCGGTTATGCGATTCTCGGGTGAATGGAAGGATCTTGGAACCTGGAATACGCTGACCGAGGCAATGGAGGAAGAATGCGTCGGTGATGCGACCTTAAATGACACTTGTGAGAATGTGAATGTCATCAATGATCTGTCCATCCCGATTCTGTGCATGGGGTTAAAGAATGCTGTTGTCGCTGCAAGCCCGGAAGGTATTCTGGTGTCGGACAAAGAGCAATCCAGCTACATAAAGCCTTATGTGGACAAGCTGGACCAGCAGGTAATGTTTGCGGAAAAATCATGGGGAAGTTTTCTGGTACTTGATGTCGTGGATGAGAGCCTTACGATCAAGGTTACGCTTAATCCGGGACACCGCATGAACTACCACAGCCATGAGCACCGCGACGAGGTGTGGACGGTTATCTCCGGAACAGGACGGACAGTTGTGGACGGTGTTGTAAGACGTGTGCGTCCGGGGGATGTCGTCTCTGTCATTGCAGGACAGAAGCACACAATCATAGCCGATTCCGAACTTCAGGTGGTTGAGGTGCAGCTTGGAAGCGAGATCAATGTGGCAGATAAGAAAAAGTTTGATTTTGATTTCGATGCAATGTAAGTATTTATTTGACTTTTGCTTTCCGGCGTTGTAAAGTAAGCAAAGCGTGACTTGTCTGCACGGCCTGCAGCCCGCGGCTGCAGGTGAACAGATACGGACTACGCAAAAACAGATAAGGTGGATAATACATTGAGCAACTATACACAGCAGGAAAACGAAAAACGAACACTCGTTGACTGGTTCCGGGATTTTATAAAATTCTGGCCGTGGGCGCATGATATTTTTTGCAAATATGAGGAGATTCTGGTATATCTGGTTGTCGGAGTGCTTACGACCATAGTGTCATGGGTGGCATGCTTCGTGTCGGAGCGGTTTTTCTTAGACGCTTCCAACGGATTCCAGAACTTTTTGATCAATACGATCGGATGGGTAGTAGGTGTATGCTTCTCCTATCCGCTGAATCGCAGCTGGGTATTTAAGAGCCGCAATCCAAAGGTTGCACAGGAATTTATGATGTTCGCATCCTCACGGCTTTCAACATGGCTTCTTGATATCGTGATCATGTGGCTGACCGTTAACATTTTCCAATGGAATTACTGGGTATCCAAAATCTGCGTATCGGCAGTTGTGGTTACAATCTTAAATTATGTGTTCAGCAAAGTACTGATCTTCAATAAGAAAGATAAGAAAAATCAAAAATAGCAAAGAATCAGGGCGGCAGGTGCCATCGGCAGCCTGCTGCAGGAGAATGATTCAGTAGGCGGGAACCACCGGACTCATGTATCAGGCATGACCGGTGGTCTTTTTACAATTTTAAAAATATATCTTGACTGACGTAACGTCACCCTTGATAATATACAGTTGTCGTATAGTACGTAATATATTGTAAAGGATATATAAATACATTTCATCCAGATGAAGGAGGATAAGAATGAAAGGCATTATTCTGGCCGGAGGTTCCGGTACAAGACTTTATCCGCTTACCATGGTGACATCCAAGCAGCTTCTTCCAATCTATGATAAGCCGATGATCTATTATCCGTTGTCAGTACTTATGAACGCGGGAATCCGTGATATCCTGATCATTTCAACACCGCAGGATACTCCACGTTTCAAGGAACTTTTAAAGGATGGCAGCCAGTTCGGCGTGAATTTAAGCTATGCGGTACAGCCAAGTCCGGACGGACTCGCGCAGGCGTTTATCATCGGTGAGGAGTTTATCGGGAATGACACGGTTGCGATGGTGCTCGGAGACAACATCTTTGCGGGACATGGATTAAAGAAGAGACTTCTGGCTGCTGTGGAGAATGCGAAGAGTGGAAAGGGCGCTACGGTATTCGGATACTATGTGGATGATCCGGAGCGTTTCGGCATCGTGGAGTTTGATGCGGCAGGAAAGGCAGTTTCCATTGAGGAGAAGCCAAAGCATCCGAAGAGCAATTACTGTGTGACCGGACTTTATTTCTATGACAACAAGGTCGTTGAGTATGCAAAGAACCTAAAGCCATCCGAAAGAGGGGAACTCGAGATCACGGATTTGAACCGTATCTATTTGGAGCAGGGAATGCTCAACGTTGAGCTGCTCGGGCAGGGCTTTACATGGCTGGATACCGGAACACATGAGAGCCTGGTGGATGCAACCAACTTCGTAAAGACGGTCGAGACCCATCAGCACAGAAAAATCGCGTGTCTGGAGGAAATCGCTTACTTAAACGGATGGATTTCCAGAGAAGAGATGCAGCGCGTTTACGAGCTGTTGAAGAAGAATCAGTACGGACAATACTTAAAGGATGTATTGGACGGCAAATACAAAGAGAATTTATATTAATAATGAGGAGAAGTAAAAGATGACAATTATTGTTACCGGCGGAGCCGGATTTATCGGAAGTAACTTTGTTTTTCACATGCTTGACAAGTATCCGGATTACCGCATCGTCTGTCTGGATAAGCTGACTTATGCAGGCAATCTTTCTACATTGGCACCGGTCATGGACAATCCACAGTTCCGCTTTGTAAAGGCGGATATCTGTGATCGTGAGGCAGTATATAAGCTGTTCGAGGAAGAACATCCGGATATCGTAGTCAATTTTGCGGCGGAGTCGCATGTTGACCGCTCAATTGAGAATCCGGAGATCTTTTTACAGACCAACATCATCGGTACCGCAACACTTATGGATGCATGCCGCAAGTACGGAATTACCCGTTATCATCAGGTCTCTACCGATGAAGTATACGGCGACCTTCCGCTTGACCGGCCGGATCTTTTCTTCACGGAGGAGACCCCGATCCATACCTCAAGCCCATACAGCTCTTCCAAGGCAGGTGCGGATCTTCTTGTATTGGCTTACCACAGAACCTATGGACTTCCGGTGACCATCAGCCGCTGCTCTAACAACTATGGCCCATACCATTTTCCGGAGAAACTGATTCCGCTTATGATCGCAAATGCACTCAACGACAAACCGCTTCCGGTATACGGAGAGGGATTAAATGTCCGTGACTGGCTCTACGTGGAGGATCACTGCAAGGCAATCGACCTTATCATCCACAAGGGACGTGTCGGTGAGGTTTACAACATCGGCGGACATAACGAGATGAAGAATATTGATATTGTTAAGATCATCTGTAAGGAACTTGGTAAGCCGGAGAGCCTGATCACACATGTCGGAGACCGCAAGGGCCACGATATGCGTTATGCAATTGATCCGACAAAGATCCACAATGAGCTTGGCTGGCTTCCGGAGACAAAGTTTGCTGACGGAATCAAGAAGACCATCCAGTGGTATCTGGACAACAAGGAGTGGTGGGAGACAATCATTTCCGGTGAGTACCAGAACTATTATGAGAAGATGTATGCAAATCGATAGGAAGCGGAGGACAGTATGAAGGTTTTTGTTACGGGTGTCGCAGGACAGCTGGGACATGATGTGATGAATGAGCTTGCAAAGAGAGGTTATGAGGGAATCGGCAGCGACATTGCACCACAGTACGGCGGGGCAATGGATGGAAGTGCTGTCACTTCCATGCCGTATGTATCACTTGACATCACAGATGCGGCCGCTGTGGAGCAGACTTTGGAGCAGCTACATCCGGATGTTGTTGTCCACTGTGCGGCATGGACTGCGGTTGATCTTGCCGAGGATGCGGATAAGCAGGCGAAGGTGCGGGCAATCAATGTGGATGGAACTTCTTACATCGCAAAATTCTGTGCAAAGATAAATGCCAAAATGGTATATATCAGTACGGACTATGTATTTGATGGAAGAGGTGAGAAGCCTTGGAAGGCTGACTGCAAGGATTACGCGCCGATCAACGTATACGGACAGTCAAAGCTTGATGGCGAGCTTGCAGTCGCGGCTGCTTTAGAGAAGTTCTTCATCGTGCGTATCGCGTGGGTGTTCGGCACAAACGGAAAGAATTTTATCCGGACTATGTTAAATGTCGGTGCGACGCATGACAGACTGACTGTTGTGAATGACCAGATCGGAACTCCGACATATACGTTTGACCTGGCAAGACTTCTGGTTGATATGATCGAGACAGAAAAGTATGGTTACTATCATGCGACTAACGAGGGCGGTTACATCAGCTGGTACGAATTCGCGAAGGAGATCTTCCGTCAGGCGGCAGAACTTGGACATACGGAATATGACGCACAGCATCTCCACGTAGCGGCGGTCTCTACAGCTGAGTATGGGGCTTCAAAGGCAGCCCGGCCATTCAACAGCAGATTGGATAAGAGCAAATTGACGGAAGCCGGATTTACGCTGCTTCCGACATGGCAGGATGCACTTGCCAGATATTTAAAAGAAATCGATTTTTAAAAGAGGGTAATCAGATGGGACAGATTAAAGTTACGAAAAATGCCGGCGGAATCGAAGGGCTTTGTGTGATTGAACCAACCGTACATGGGGATTCCAGAGGATATTTTATGGAGACCTACAATCAGAACGACATGGCTGCAGAGGGGCTTGATATGGTATTTGTGCAGGATAACCAGTCATGTTCATCCAAGGGTGTGTTAAGAGGTCTGCATTTTCAGAAGGAGCATCCGCAGGGGAAGCTGATCCGTGTAGTAAACGGAAGCGTGTTTGATGTCGCTGTCGATCTGCGCAAGGACAGCAAGACCTACGGGAAATGGTTCGGAGATGTGTTTACGGCAGAAAATAAGAAACAGTTCTATATTCCGGAAGGGTTTGCACACGGCTTTTTAGTATTGTCCGATGTGGCAGAATTCTGTTATAAGTGTACAGACTTCTACCATCCGGGAGATGAGGGCGGCCTTGCATGGAATGATCCGGAAATCGGGATCGAGTGGCCGCAGCTTGCCGGAGAATACAAGGGAACAGCATCTGCGGAAGGTTACACACTCTCCGATGGGACAGCGCTTAACTTAAGTGATAAGGATCAGCTCTGGAAAGGTCTGAAGGATACATTTTCCTTTTCTTAAGGAGTGCAGAGAAAAATACCGGCATCCTTTGTGATATGCATCGCCGGATGTACGCGTGCTGTCACATATTCACGGAAGTCGTGATACCTGTCTAACAGATATTGATTCTGGTTGCCGTGACAGGACAGAATATATTCAATCAGTGGCTCTGCCTGACCGATGATGATTTCATCGTCGTACCGGCAGAGCTTTATTTGTGTAAAAACCTGCCGGAGAGCTGTCTCTCCATTTTCAAGTCCGAAATTGTCATACAGGACTTCATTGGAGAGAACAATGCGGTAATCAAAGCCCTGCACCAGTTCTGTGATCTCGCGCATATGGCGGCTTCCGTAAGTACTGCAGCAGAAGAGTCCGCCTGGCTTTAGCACGCGGCGTACCTCACGCAGGACAGCCGGAATATCTTGACAATAGAAGAGCACATGGTTCGCATAGACCAGATCAAAGCTGGCATCCGGATAGGGAATGCTGTGACAATCAAAAGTCACAAAGGAGAACCGGTTGTATGGGTCAAAAAAGGAACGGCTTAGATCGCGGATGATACCCTCCGAGATGTCGGATAGTGTGATATGGATATCCGGATATCCGGAAAGCAGGTCTGTATTTTCACTCCAGAGTGCTCCGTTTCCACAGCCGAGTTCAAGTATCTGTGCCTGCTCTGGCAAAGAGGCTGCGGTCATACTTTCTTTTAAAAGCCATGGGAACCAGCCTTGTGGATTGCGCGAGTAAGCACTGTGCAGCCGGATGCGGGCAGAAATATTGTTCGCATTTAAGTATTGGGACTTTAAACTTTTTTCCATACCTGTCAGGTGGATCAGATTAAGCATCTGGCTCCAGTCGGTGGAATCGCCGCTTTCGAGCTGGGCGACTGTCGTATCAATGGCGTCTGCTACCAGATGCATCTGCTCAATCCGGTCAAGAACCAGCTTTTTCTGCATGCGCAGGGTATTGCACAGATACACCGACCCCGGTTCCTCAATGGTCATCTCTTTGATATCATCTAAAGAAAATCCCAGATACTTGAGCAACAGGATCTGCTGGAGCTTTGCGAAGTCGCTGTCTGTATAGAACCGGCTTCCATTTGCATTTACATAAGATGGCTTCAATATATTCTGCTTATCATAATACCGTATCGTCCTTATTGTCACGTGCGCCATCTTCGCAAACTCACCGGACGTATAATATTCTTTCTTCTTTTCCATAAAATCTCCTCATCCCCCTAATGGCATACCCCACCACAGGACATTCCTCTGAATGCATCAACAAAGCCTCACGCTCCGGCCGTGCATCCTTCCAAAGCAAAAGCAATTCCACAAGAATTGTAGAAATTCTTTCAACCGTTTCTGCGGTGATAGGGTTGTGTCTTATATTGGCTTTGACACTCCGCACACGGCTGTTACACGGTAGACGGACTTTTCTGTCGGCCTTCCTAGTTTTTCTAAGGCAGGCGGCCTTGCGAAGTTGTTATTAGGAGCATGCGCCTCAAAACTCGCATTATAGTTATCCTATATAGCTGCATTGTGAGCTCAGACAGTCGCCGCATGCTCCCATTTCGCGCGGCACGCCTGCCAAGAAAAACACGAAAGCCCTCAAAAGAAAAGTCCGTCTATCCGCGAACAGCCGGGCAGGAGTGTTCAAACCTATAGAAGACATAACTTATAAGAAAACCGCAGAACGGTTGAATTAGAATTTCACAATTTGCAGTGGTGCTTTTGCGTTGAAAGGATGCACGGCCGGAGCGTGAGGCTATATAGTATGCGGAAGGAATGTCACATGGCAGGGGCTGCGGTTGCGTGGGTGAAATGCCTGTATAGTATAGATTATAGCAAATGAATTGCATATTTCCAACAATTGTGCTAAAATGCGATTCGTGCCTAACAATATTCCTTAGTATGGATGAATGGAGGAATTACTGATGAATAATCAGAACGATAAAGACAATACTCAGAAAAAGAAAAAAATGACGATGTGGAAAGTATTCGCACTCTTTATCCTTGCAATTCAGGTGATCATGAGTGCAGGAGTATTTCTGGTAGTCGTAAAGCTTAATATGCTCCCGAACAGCTACCTCATCGCGATTGCATTTTTGCTACTGCTCTTGTTCTTCTTAAGCGATGTCCTTTTGGTATTATCGAAGAAAAAACGGAATAAGACAAAAACTTCACTGTATGTAAAGAGAGCACTCGGGGTGCTTCTGTCAGGATGTACCATTCTTGTATCCTTAACAGGCATCAATACGCTGTCGAAGCTTATGGCAACGCTCGACGGAGTATCTTCCGACACGATCATCGTGAAGGAAAAGACTGCGGTGTATGTCATGGCAGATGATCCGGCACAGAATATCAACGATGCTTCCGGCTATACCTTTGGTTATACCAGTACATATGACCATGACAATACCTTAAAGGCAATCGAGAAGGTAGAGGATGAGCTTGGACAGCAGATTAACCAGCAGGATTTTGATACTGTAGTGGATATGGTAGAGGCATTGTATGCCGGAAATGTCGGAGCAATTTTCTTAAATGAGAGTTACATCGATATTCTTGAAGATATGGATGAGTTTGCAAACTTCTCCACGGATACAAGAGCAATTATTGTAAACGAGGTTGATGTAATACAGAAGGTTACCGACAGTGTATCCGATATTACCAAGGAGCCGTTTATCGTTTACTTAAGCGGATCCGATACGAGAAATACCACTCTTAGCAGTAAGACAAGAAGTGATGTCAACATTCTTGCAGTAGTAAATCCTCAGACAAAGCAGATCCTGCTTGTCAACACACCAAGAGATTATTACATTGACATTTCAGTTAGTGGATATACGCAGAAGGATAAGCTGACACACTGCGGTATTTATGGAATCGACTGCTCCATGGATACGCTCGGACATTTGTACGGTATTGATGTAAACTACTATCTGAAGATCAACTTTACCGGTTTTGAGACTTTGATTGATGCAATCGGTGGAATTGATATTGATGTCGATAAATCATTCACCAGTGTGGACGGATATCAGTATACCAAGGGTGAGACCCATATGAATGGTAAGTATGCACTCAACTATGTCCGTGAGCGTCATGCATTCGGAGACGGGGACTTCGCAAGAGGAAGACACCAGATGCAGATGATCAAGGCGCTTGTCGCAAAGCTTACAAGCGGTGCGATCATTACCAATTATTCGGATATCATGAGCAGCCTTGAGGGCATGTTTGCAACAGATGTTACTACCACAGAGATGGGAGATCTTGTTAAGATGCAGCTCAGTGATGGCGGTACATGGAATGTACAGACCTTTGCGATGGATGGTGAGGGAAAGAAGCGCACCACCTACTCTATGCCAAAGACCAAGGCGTATGTCATGGAGCCGAACTTCGATTATGTTGAATATGCAAAACAGCTGATTCAAAAGGTTATGGATGGCGAGACTCTTACAGAGGATGATATGAAATTTAAAAAGGCTGAGTAAATGAAATGTCCGCTCCGTGTTTAGCACGGGGCGGACATTTTTTTGAAAGTATAGATGGAAGTCAGACGTTATCCTTTTCGAGTCCAAGAATCCGGCATACAGCAACCTGTAAATCCGGGTGATTGCGGAACTCTTCAACAAGACGTTTTTCGAATGGGGTAATAACAAAGTTTTTGTTATCTACGGTTGGAATAAACGCGGAATTAATGTTGTTGATCTGGTAAATGTCGCACAATGCAAGGAGCTTCTGGGCGGGTGGGAGACATTGGCTGCTTTCCCAGCCGTAGATTGTCTTCGCGGCAACATGCATATCGTAGCGCTCCTCAAGCAAAACAGCTACCTGTGGGACAGATAATCCGATATGCTTGCGGTATTTTTTCAGTGTATCTCCAATTAATTCACTTTTCTTGTCCATATGTGTACCTCTTTGGTATATATTAGTCCTTATTATATGAAAAATGTTAAATCGTATGTGCAGAATTCACAAGGCATTCTGAATATAAAGGACAAAAATGAGGGTTTATTCTTATAATACAAGAATATAAAAGAAAAAACGGATGAATATCGGAGCGGCTGTAGAGAGAACCAAAACAACGATAGCTTTGACACGTGTGAAAGAAAGGCGTATTTTTTTGCATATCCACATTATTAGTGGTATAATGTGCCCGAAGACAAAAGCAAGCAACGGAAAAGAGGAAATTTTCATGGAATGTACCATTATCGGAGTGGCCGGCGGAACCGGCTCTGGAAAATCTACATTTACCAACCGGCTGAAGGAAGAATTCAAAGATGCAATTTCAGTCATCTATTATGACAATTACTATAAAGCCCAGGATGATCTTCCGTTTGAAGAACGCAAAAAGGTCAATTATGATGCGCCGGAATCGCTTGAGACGGAGCTTATGATTGAGCAGATCAAAGAGCTTAAAAGCGGAAAGGCTGTGGATTGCCCGGTTTATGATTATACGGTACACAACCGTTCAAACAAGACGGTGCGGATTGAACCGAGGCGCGTGCTGATCATCGAGGGGATCCTTGCACTTGCAAGTGAGGAACTGCGTGATCTGATTGACATTAAGGTGTTCGTGGAGGCAGATGCGGATGAGAGAATCTTAAGAAGAGTTGTCCGTGATGTCAAGGAGCGTGGGCGCGATGTTGAGGATATTGCGAAGCAGTATCTGACAACGGTTAAACCGATGCATTATCTGTATGTGGAACCAACAAAATATCTGGCTGACATTGTGATCAACAGTGGAATGAATGATGTCGCATTCGAACTTATGAAAGGAAAAATCAAAGAGATTTTAGTTTCCAATCCATAGGGAGTGTGTTAGAATACTGCATATATTAGATTGACAGGAGGAAAAATCATGGATTTTTATAGCGAATATAAAAAATGGTGCACAGATCCATACTTTGATGAGCAGACAAAGAAAGAACTTTTGGCGATTAAGGACGATGAGAAGGAAATCGAGGATCGTTTTTACCGTACCCTCGAATTTGGTACGGCAGGTCTGCGTGGCGTGATCGGTGCAGGAACCAACCGTATGAACATATATACTGTCCGTCAGGCAACACAGGGACTGGCAAATTACATTCTTGCACAGGGAACCAAGGAGCGCGGAGTTGCGATTGCGCACGACTCACGCCTGATGCATGACGAATTTACCGATGCAGCAGCTCTTTGTCTGGCTGCAAACGGAATCAAAGCATATGTATTTCCTCAGCTTGCCCCGGTACCGGAGCTGTCTTATGCTGTACGCTCCCTGCATACCATCGCAGGAATCGTGATCACTGCGAGCCACAATCCAAGAGAGTACAACGGATACAAGGTATATTGGGAGGATGGAGCACAGGTTACACCACCGCATGATACCAATATCATGGCAGAGGTTGCCAAGGTGACTTCTTTTGACCAGGTAAAGACAATGGATAAGGACGCTGCGATTGCCGCAGGATTATATAATGTCATCCCGGATGAGATTGAGGAGGGATATTTCGCAGAACTGCGTAAGCTTTCCATCCATCCGGAGATCATCAAGGAGATGGCAAAGGAGATCAAGATCGTCTATACGCCGCTTCACGGAACAGGACTGCGCCCGGTTAAGAGAGTACTTAGCGATCTTGGATTTGAACATGTCTATATTGAGCCGCAGCAGGCAATTGCAGATGGCAATTTCCCAACTGCACCATATCCAAACCCGGAGAATCCGGATGCATGGAAACTCGCCCTTGCTCTTGCAAAGGAAAAGGATGCGGACATTGTGCTTGCAACAGACCCGGATGCAGACCGTCTCGGCGTTTACTGCAAGGATACGGCAACCGGGGAGTATGTTACCTTTACCGGCAACATGTCAGCAATGCTGATCGCAGAGTATATCTTAAGTGAGAAGACTAAGAATCATACGATGCCGGAAAAGCCGGCAATGGTTGAATCTATTGTATCAACCGATCTTGCAAAGGCAATCGCTAAGGCATACAATGTAGAACTTATTGAGGTGCTTACCGGATTTAAGTATATTGGAGAGAAGATGCTTGAGTTCGAGAAGACCGGATGCAACAATTATGTATTTGGAATGGAAGAAAGCTATGGATGCCTTCCGGGAACATATGCAAGAGACAAGGATGCTCCGGCAGCTGTGACCATGCTCTGTGAGGTAGCTGCATATTACAAGGCACAGGGAAAGACTCTGTGGGACGCAATGATCGACATTTATGAGAAGTATGGTTATTATCGTGAGGGTATTGCCACCATGACCTTAAAGGGAATCGACGGCGCAGCCCAGATCAAGGAGATCATGAGCCGGGCCAGAGGAACTGTTCCGAAGAAGGTTGGCGCATTTGATGTTATTGCTGTCCGTGATTACAAGGCGGATACGAGAACAGATGTCAAGACAGGAGCAGTTACAGCAACCGGACTTCCGGAGTCAGATGTGCTCTATTATGAACTGAGTGACAATGCATGGTGCTGTGTCCGCCCATCCGGAACAGAGCCGAAGATCAAGTTCTACTGTGGCGTTAAGGGAACTTCTTTGGAAGAGGCAGATGCACAGCTTGAGGCGCTTAAGAAAGAAGTTCTTGCTATTTTTGAATAAGCAAAGGTAAGTGGAATAGTCTATGATGAAGATTTTTATATGTCCGGACTGCGGGTGGATCCGGGTGGTCTCCCGCAGAAAGGATGTAGATTGCCACAAATGTGGGCGGCCGGACATGCGGCTGACGAGCCTCGAATGGGACAAATATGCTGATATGTCTGAAAAGGAGCGTCAGGATTATGCGACCGGCTGGCTTTATATACACAACAGACAAAAAAATTAACAGGGAGATTGCACAATGAGAGCATCCGTCGAGCAGAATATCACTGCAACGAAACAGAAATATTTATCTGCTTTAGTGGGAAAAGACATTCCGGCTAAGCTGGAACAGCAGCTGGATGAAATGGATTGGAGTTATCTGAAACTGATTCACCAGAAAGAACAAAAGAGAGGAACTTTTGCACCGCTTGGAGCAATGGAGATCCCGGAGATCGAAGAAAAAAAGACCGGATTTACAAAGGTGGGAATGGATGCGATCAGGAACACAAAGGTAGGAGCCGTTCTTCTTGCCGGGGGTCAGGGAACCCGCCTTGGGTTTGACAAGGCGAAGGGTATGTTTAATATCGGAGTGACGAAGGAACTGTATATATTTGAACAGCTGATCGCCAATCTGAAAAAGGTTACCACCGCCGCAAATGCATGGGTGCCGCTGTATATTATGACCAGTGACAAGAACGATGCACAGACGCGTGAATTCTTTGCAGAACATGACTATTTCGGGTATGATCTGGAGTATATCCGTTTCTTTGTGCAGGAGATGGTTCCGGCAGTTGATTTTGACGGCAATGTCCTGATGGAATCTGAGGATTCCCTTGCAATGTCTCCGAATGGAAATGGCGGCTGGTTTAAGTCACTTGTGAAGGCCGGTCTTGATAAGGACATAAAAGCCAAGGGTATTGAGTGGCTGAATGTGTTTGCCGTGGATAATGTGCTGCAGCAGATTGCAGACCCGGTATTCATCGGTGCAACGATTGCATCCGGGTGTGTGAGCGGAGCAAAGGTTGTGCGAAAGACGAACCCGTATGAGCGTGTCGGGGCATTGTGCCTGGAGGATGGCAAGCCATCTATTGTCGAATACTATGAGCTGACACCGGAGATGGCAGAGGCTGTCAATGAGAATGGCTCACTTCTGTATGGATTTGGAGTTATTCTAAATTATCTGTTCCGCCTTGATAAGCTGCTGGAGATTGAGAGCAAACAGCTCCCGCTTCACATCGTAGAGAAAAAGGTACCGTATCTGGATGAGAACGGGGTACTTCAGAAACCGGAGACCCCGAATGCATACAAGTTTGAGACGCTGATACTAGATATGATCTATATGATGGATAACTGTCTGTCATTTGAGGTTGTAAGAGAAAAGGAATTTGCACCGGTCAAGAATGCAACCGGTGTGGATTCGGTGGAATCAGCGCGTGAATTGTTACAGAAGAACCATATTGTGATTTAGAGAGGAAGGACGCAAGAATATGTGCGGAATCGTTGGATATGTAGGAAGAAAACAGGCAGCCCCGATCCTGCTTGACGGATTGTCAAAGCTGGAGTACAGAGGTTATGATTCAGCGGGAATGGCTGTTTTCGATGGAAAAAAGATTAATATCAAGAAAGCAACCGGGCGTCTGAAGGTCTTAAGTGAACTGACGCATGACGGTGAGACGATGCCGGGAACAATTGGTATCGGACATACAAGATGGGCAACGCACGGAGAACCGTCCGATGTGAATGCACATCCGCATTTTAACAAGGATCAGACAATCGCTGTTGTTCACAACGGTATCATTGAAAACTATCTCAAGCTAAAGAATATTCTCCTGGAAAA
The DNA here is from genome assembly GCA_050873865.1 of Agathobacter sp. GTDB lineage: Bacteria > Bacillota > Clostridia > Lachnospirales > Lachnospiraceae > Roseburia. The sequence goes on from JBNMJQ010000009.1 coordinate 57,639, forward strand.
GGGATATGAGTTCTGTTCAGAGACGGATACGGAAGTAGTGGCTCAGCTGCTTGATTACTATTATAATAAGTACGATAAGGATCCGCTGACCGCTGTGACCAAGGTCATTCACCGCGTGGAGGGTTCCTATGCACTCGGTATCATTTTTGCGGATGACCCGGATTGCGTATATTCAGTCCGCAAGGACAGCCCGCTTATCGTAGGGCAGTCTGCGGAGGGAAATCTCATTGCATCCGATGTGCCGTCAGTACTGAAATATACCAGAGATGTATATTTTATTGATAATGAAGAAATTGCGCGTCTTTCTGAAGATAAGATTGAATTCTTTAATGTGGACGGGGAACCGATCACAAAGGAATCCAAGCATATCGATTGGGACATCAACGCTGCGGAGAAGAACGGCTATGAGCATTTTATGCTCAAGGAAATCTATGAGCAGCCGAAGGTTGTACGGGATACCATCAGTCCGAGAGTCCGCGATGGCAAGATTGAGATCGAAGAGCTTGGAATGACAGACGAAGAAATCCGTGCAATCAAGAGACTCTATATTGTTGCATGTGGCTCTGCATACCACACAGGTGTTACCAATAAATACGTGTTTGAGGGACTTGCAAGAATCCCGGTTGAAGTGGATGTGGCATCTGAGTTCCGCTACCGCAATCCGATTCTGGAGAAGGATTCTTTGGTGATCATCATCAGCCAGTCAGGTGAGACCGCTGATTCCCTTGCTGCACTCCGCCTTGCGAAGGAACGTGGCTGCACAACCCTTGGTATCGTAAACGTAGTAGGAAGCTCTATTGCGCGTGAAGCAGATAAAGTCATGTATACATGGGCGGGACCGGAGATTTCGGTTGCAACGACCAAAGCATACAGCTGTCAGCTTGTCGCTCTGTATCTGCTTGCACTCAAGTTCGCACATGCAAACGGACGGATCAATGATGAGGAACTGAAGTCATACCTGTTAGATTTAGAAAAATTACCAAACCAGATCGAGTCGCTGCTTGGCAATAAGGAGCGCATCCAGAAGTTTGCCAACCGCTATGTCGCTGCAAAGGATGTATTCTTTATCGGCCGGGGAATTGACTATGCGATTTCCCTTGAGGGTTCTCTTAAGTTAAAGGAAATCTCATATATCCATTCTGAGGCATACGCGGCAGGTGAATTAAAACACGGAACAATTTCCCTGATCGAGGAGGGCACGCTTGTTACCGCTGTTGTGACACAGGAGGAATTATATAAGAAGACCGTCAGCAATATCGTAGAGGTTAAGTCACGTGGTGCGTTTGTCCTTGCGGTTACCAATGATGACAATATTGATATTGAGAAGAATGCCGATTATGTAATCTATATTCCAAAGACCAACAAATATTTTACGAACTCCCTTGCAATTATTCCGTTGCAGCTATTCGGATATTATGTGTCCGTGGGAAAGGGTCTTGATGTGGATAAGCCGAGAAATCTGGCAAAGTCCGTTACCGTTGAGTAGAAACATTTAAAATAAATCTATGCCTTTTTCCGCGCAGTTTATAAATGCATAAGGAAAAGGGCATATTTTTTTAAAGAAATAAACACAATTTGAACACAAAATAAAGGTAGACTGCATAATAGAAAGAAAGGAAAGGGGCAATCAAAAATGGATAACAACAATGAATTTGAATACAACCAGGGAGCACAGAACAGCACACAGGCTTCCGATACATCATCCGCAGTAAGCGGTGCAAATACAGCTTCTCCGTACACAAGCCCATACACCGGTACAAACGGACAGACGGGAACACAGAATGGCTATGCAGGCGCAGGCCAGCAGAATGCATATGGTCAGCAGAACAATTATCAGCAGAACGCTTCATATGCCCAGACGAATGGCTATAGCCAGCAGACGTCTTACAATCAGGCAGGCGGCTATGCTTATAATCAGGCTGGCGGATACCAGAATGCATATGGTCAGCCAAACGGCTACAATCAGCAGACGATGGGACAGGCAGCTCCAAAGATGAAAAAGCAGAAAGTTAAGAAGGCGAAAAAGCCGGACAGCTTTGGCGCAAAGCTTGGCAGATGCGCAGCAATTGCCCTTGTCTTCGGACTTGTTGGTGGAGGCGTTTTCACCGGCGTAAGCTATGCAGGCGTGAAGGCTCTTGGAATTGGGCAGTCAGTAAGCGCAAGTGCAGAAGCTTCTAACGGAAATTCAGTCAACGACTCAAAGTCACAGGCAAGCGCTTCGCAGACTTCAGCAAATGTAGATTCAACCGCAACAGGAAATGCAAAGGATCTGCTGGATGTGTCTGACATCGTAGATGAGGTTATGCCGGGCATTGTGGCAATTACCAATACTTCGACAGTGACATATCAGAGCTTTTTCGGTGGATATCAGCAGTATGAGTCCGAGAGCAGAGGCTCCGGTATTGTGATCAGTCAGGACTCCGATTATCTGTATATTGCAACCAATAACCATGTGGTATCAGGAGCTGAGACATTAAGCGTCCAGTTCTCAAATGATGCAACAGTTTCCGGAGAAATCCAGGGAACCTACGCGGCAAAGGATCTTGCAGTTGTAAAAGTTGCTTTGAAAGATATTGATTCTGATACATTGGCAACCATCCGCCAGATCACAATCGGGGATTCCGATTCACTTAAGGTTGGTGAAGGAACAATTGCAATCGGTAACGCTCTTGGATACGGACAGTCAGTTACTACCGGTATTGTCAGCGCACTCAACCGTACAATTACTGTTCAGGATGAGTCTATCGGAGCAACCACAACCTGTGACGGACTGATCCAGACAGATGCTGCTATTAATCCTGGTAACAGTGGTGGAGCCCTCTTGAACGCACAAGGTGAGCTGATCGGAATTAACTCTGCAAAGTATTCTGATACAAGCGTAGAGGGTATCGGTTATGCGATTCCTATCACAGAAGCAATGGATATCATCAATTCACTGATTGCAGGTGAGAACCTCGAGAAGACACAGACCGCTTATCTTGGAATTGGTGGTACGGACGTTTCCAGCGATGTGGCATCTGCATATGGAATCCCGCAGGGAGTCTATGTCAAGGCTGTATACGAGAAAACCGGAGCTGCAGACGCAGGTGTCTGCCAGGGCGATATCATTACAGCTATCGATGGCAAGGATATTACCGGAATGAGCGAACTGCAGAGTGCACTTGCAAACTATTCCGCAGGCGATACGGTAACACTTACTATCTGGCGTATGAACAATGGTTACCAGTCATTGGAGATTGATGTTACGCTGTCAGAGGCAAGTGCCCTTCAGAACGTACAGAACGGTGGCAACTCAAATGACAACGGAAACGCAGGCAATAATGGTAACTCAGGTAATAACGGAAATTCCGGAAACGGCAGCTCCAACGGACAGTCCGGCAACGATGGAGGTAGCAATTTCAGCTTCCCGTTCGGCTGGTAAAAGATGGATATGACGTGACGGTAAGACAACATAATATAAATATTATAAAGTAAAATAGGAAACCTCCTGCCAAAATATTTTAAAATCATTCGGGAAAAAGGTTACAAATTGTAGCGGATTTGCTATAATAAGCAGTAACACTTGAATGTTTGGCAGGAGGTTTCTATTACTATGAGAAAAAAGAAAATCGTGATAGCTCTCGGACATGAAGCTCTTGGAAGTACACTTCCGCAGCAGCATGCGGCAGCAAAGCGGACAGCGAAGGCAGTTGCGGATTTTATTCGCGATGATTATCAGGTCGTGATCACACACAGCAATGGCCCGCAGGTTGGAATGATCCATACGGCAATGTCTGAGTTCTGCAGAATTTATCCGGAATATACAGCGACACCGACATCTGTCTGCTCTGCAATGAGTCAGGGCTACATTGGATATGATCTTCAGAATGCGATCCGCACGGAGCTTTTAAACAGAGGTATTTACAAGACCGTATCGACGGTTCTTACACAGGTTGTGGTTGATCCGTATGATGAGGCTTTTTATCATCCGACAAAGGCAATCGGCCGTGTTATGACCAAAGAAGAAGCGGAAGAGGAAGAAAAGAAGGGCAACCATGTGACGGAGGTCGCCGACGGTTATCGCAGAATCGTTGCGGCACCAAAGCCGATGGATATTGTTGAGATTGATGCAATTCGTGCACTTTCGGATGCAGATCAGGTTGTAATCGCCTGCGGCGGTGGTGGAATCCCGGTTCTCGCCCAGGGTAACAATCTGCAGGGTGCAAGCGCGGTTATCGAGAAAGACCTTGCGGCTGGAAAGCTTGCAGAGCTTCTGGATGCTGACATGCTTGTCATACTGACCAGCGTGGACAAGGTGTGCTTATCCTTCGGCAAGGAAGAGGAGACAAAGCTTGATACGCTTACGGTTTCCGAGGCGAAACAGTTTCTTGCAGACGGAGAGTTTGAGGCAGGCACGATGGCACCGAAGATCGAAGCCGCAATTGATTTTATCGGAGAGTCTGCAATACGTTCTGTCCTTATCACAAAGCTGAACAAGGAGAATGAGGAAATCTCCGGAGGAATGGGAACTCTCATCAAAAAGTAATTTTGCTTAAAAATCCATTATAAAAATTAGTAAAAAAGCATATTGCGAACAACCGGTTGCGCTATTAAAATGGAACTATAGCTATGAAAGAGAATGTGACATAGTGGTAGGCCCTTTATAGCGCAACTTTTGAGTTTATAAGGCCAGAATACACGATGTCCAAAAGTGGAGGAAATAATTATGAAGAGAAAATGCATAAGCATCCTGCTTGCAGCAACAATGACAGCAACGATTCTTTCCGGATGCGGCAAGGATGCGGGAGCGGACGCGGATGCTGTAAACAGTGAGGTGGCTACGGAGACACAGGCTGCCGATGCGGACAGTGAGGCCGGGGATACACAGACGGCAGATAGTCAGGCCGATGATACGCAGGCTGCGGATGAAGATCTGGCACAGGACCGGGAGAGAAGAACAGCACCATCAAATGGTGGACCGATTAGTGCGACATATACACCATCGCTTCCAACAGAGCAGGAGAATGCGGATATCTATGTTGAGAAGATTGACGGAATGCCGGATGATTTTATCAAAGGAATGGATATCTCCAGCGTTCTTTCCGAGGAGGAGAGTGGTGTCGTATATTACAATGAGAATGGTGAGCAGGAAGATTTGTTCCAGCTGCTTTGCGATGCAGGAGTCAATTATATCCGCGCGCGAGTATGGAATGATCCGTTCGATGCGAAGGGGCATGGCTATGGTGGTGGTAACTGTGATGCAACTACAGCTGCTATTATTGGTGAACGTGCTGCGGAGTATGGAATGAAGCTCTGCGTGGATTTCCACTATTCCGATTTCTGGGCGGATCCAAGCAAACAGATGGTTCCAAAAGCATGGGAAGGAATGAGCGTTGAAGAGAAGGCAGGCGCCTTGTATGACTATACGGTCGAGAGCCTGAATACAATTATTGATGCGGGTGCCAACGTAGGAATGGTTCAGATCGGTAACGAGATCAATAGCGGAATGTCCGGTGAGACTTCACTTTCTGCCAAGGTTGAGCTGTTAAAGTCGGCAAGCAAGGCGGTACGTGATGTTGCGGCGGCATGGAATCAGGATATCCAGATCGTTGTCCATTTTACAAACATAAATGATGCAAACAATATCATAAAGATTGCAGGGGAACTTCAGCAGGCAGAACTTGATTATGATATCTTTGGGGTATCTTATTATAATTTCTGGCATGGAACGCAGGAGAACCTTACCGATGTGCTTAGCTCCCTTACAGAGACCTACGGGGTAAAGACCTGCGTTATGGAGACTTCTTATATGTTTACCGGCGAGGAGGGGGATGCTTCAAGCAACAGTGTGTCTGCAGCGGACGAGGTAGACGGCTATCCGGTTTCTGTTCAGGGTCAGGCAAATAATGTGCGCGACGTTATGGCAGCTACGGTTGCTGGTGGAGGAATCGGCGTGTTCTATTGGGAAGGTGCATGGACTCCGGTAGGAAGTGACCTTACATCCAATCAGGTGCTGTGGGAGACATATGGATCCGGATGGGCAAGCAGCTATGCCGCTGAGTACGATCCGAAAGATGCAGGACAGTACTATGGCGGATCATCCTGGGATAATCAGGCTTTCTTTGATTTCTCCGGAAAGAAGCTTCCTTCTTTGGATGTGTTTAAGTATGTGAACTATGGTGCCGTAGGAACCGGACTGGAGACACTTGGCGTTGAGAATGTTTCTTTGGAATATTCCATCGGGGATACGCTTGAGCTTCCGGATGGTGTTGCAGCATATTATAACGATACCTCCTGCAAGGACCCGGCAGCTGTTACATGGGATGCAGACCAGCTTGCAGCGGTTGATATGAATACAGCAGGAACCTACACGGTGACAGGTACTACGGACAATGGACTGACAACCGTAGCAACCATTAAGGTAATGAGTCAGAACCTGCTTAAAAACCCGGGGTTTGAGGATGCAGATACTTCTATGTGGGTTGTGACAGAGGAAACACCGGGAACCACAGATGTCCAGAACAAGGCTTCGGATGCACTTTCCGGAGACAATGCGTTCCATTTCTGGAGCGAGTCAGATATTTCATTTACCGTTGAACAGACGCTTACGGATCTTCCGGCCGGTACTTACGGAGCAAGCGTCAATATCCAGGGAGGGGATGTCGGAGATAACGCGGAATTCTACCTTTATGTAAAGGTAGGCGACCTGATTTATGCTTCACCGAATACACAGCTGACAGGCTGGGTTGATTGGAAGACAATGTCCATCAAGGATATCGTGGTGGACGCAAATACGGATGTCGTGATCGGTGTGTCTGCAAAGGCCGCTCCGAAGGGCTGGGGAACCATCGATGACTTTGAATTTTTCCCACAGAACTAATGCTTATGAAGGATGCGAAATTGCTTAGGAGTGATTTCGCGTCCTTTTTTAAATGATTTGATCATGTGGCTGCAATCTGTAAATCCTGTCTCCTGAGCAATGTAGTTCATATCAAAATCTGTAAATGTCAGAAATTCCTCTACCTTATACAGGCGCAGTTCCTCAATGTATTCCTTGCAGGACTTGCCGTATACGGAGAGGAATTTTTTTGCAAAGTAGGAATAACTCATGCCGCAGGCGGTGGCAATGTCAACAACGGATATCTTCTGGGAAATATGCTCATCGATATACGCGGTGACGGTCGAAATGTCAAAACGTGTATCCTCCACATACAGATCCGCGCTGATGTGAAAGCCAAGCTCCATCCACACGCGAAGCATTCCCAGCAGGATCTGATGCAGTGTCGTCTGGATCTGCAGATCGTAACCGTAGTATTTATGTTCCATCTCCCAGATACAGTATTTCATGCTGGAAAAGGCGCCCATGCGGGCAACGCTTTCCTGGTCAAAAAAGAGCGGCATGCCATTGTGGAAAGCCGCTGCAAAAATACTCCGGAACTTTGGCGCGTAGTGCGGGGTAAGCTGCAGGCGGTTGATATCGAACTTGATCACGGCGTAAAGAGGTCTGGTCTTGGTGTCAGCCGGGGCATGCTCATAGATGGAATGAACCGCCTCCGGGGGAATGATGATGAGCTCCCCTTCGCGCAGGATATGATGCTCCTGCCCGACATAGACTTCAATCGCCCCCTGCTTGATGCACAGCAGCTCGGCATAGTAATGCCAATGTGGCTTGACCGGTAGAGGCAGGACGGCTGCATCGTACCAGAAACATTCGGCAGGGGTGTTCAGATAATCGCTTTCTTCTTTTAATACCGCCATGTGTCTTCTCCAAAAGATGATAGATTTTTACAATTTTTTGCATAGAAAAATCATATCACATTTGCTTGCAAAGTGCTATTCTGACATTCGATTCGTTTGAAAAAAGTAAGATTTGGTATCGATATTTTTACGATGACAGACAAAGAGAGGGAGAAAGCATGAAAGAAAAACAGTTTCCCAGAACAAAAATGCAATGGTTATGGGACAATATGGAGGGAATGCGTCTTATTTACGCTATTGCGATTTTGGGTACGATCGGGTATAACGTGTTGCAGCTTACCGTTCCGTATTTTTCACAGCAGATCGTCGATCTGTTTCTGACGGGCGAAGATGCGGCATATAACATGGCAAACCATAAAGATCTGTTTTACCAGCTGATCATTGCAATGATCGGTTTTACGCTGGTGCGTACCATCATGGTGTATCTTACATGTATGGGATATGAACACGTATCGCAGAAGGTCCTTTACCGGGTGCGAAATAAGCTCTTTGATAAAATCGAGCATCAGGATATGAAGTTCTATAATACTTACCGGACGGGCGATCTGATGACCCGTGTAACAGGTGACCTTGATGCGGTACGCCATATGATAGCATGGGTAATCCGGATGATCATTGAATCATTTGCCCTGATGGGTGCCACCGCGGTTTACTTTTTGTATATGAATTGGAAACTTGCGCTCTGCCTGCTCGCAATCGCACCATTTATCTTTCTTGTCATCCGTCTGTTCCGCAACCGTGTGGCACCGATGCATGCCAGACTACGCGAGAAGCTTGCAGATATGAACACGGCAGCACAGGAAAATATTTCGGGAAACCGCGTGGTCAAGGCATTTGCCAGAGAAGAGTATGAGATGGAACGTTTCGATGCATGCAATACCGATTATGAAAAGACCAATAAGCAGACGGCATTCACATGGCTTCGGTACTTTCCTGTTATTGAAATCTGTGCCAACCTGCTGCCTGTAGTCCTGCTGCTGGTGGGCGGAATTTTCCTGATCAATGACGAATTGACGATGGGCGAGTATGTTGCCTTCTCCGGTCTGACATGGGCACTAGCCAACCCAATGCGGCAGCTTGGCAATATCATGAATGAGTTTCAGCGGTTTTCAGCGGCTTCTACAAAGGTTATGGAGCTGTACTATTCAGAGCCGGAGATTAAGACCGGGGATGATGCGATTGACCATGAACAGCGTTTCAATGGAAAGGTTGAGTTTAGGAATGTAAGCTTCCAATATGATGACGGAATTCTTCCGGTACTGCGCGACATTTCCTTTACGGTGCTTCCGGGGGAGACGGTGGCAATCATGGGTGAGACCGGTTGCGGAAAAACCTCCCTGATCCAGCTGATCCCACGTTTTTATGAGCCGACGGAGGGAACTGTTCTTGTGGATGATATGGATATCCGCAGACTTAAGCTGGAACAGCTTCGCAGAAATATCGGACTGGCGACGCAGGATGTCCTGCTTTACTCCGATACAATTGACGGAAATATTGCATATGGAGACAGTCACCTTTCGCAGAAAGAGGTGGAACGTTTTGCAAAATTCTCTGCTGCATCGGAATTTATCGACCGGATGCCGGAGGGCTATGACACAATCGTCGGAGAGCGCGGCGTCGGACTTTCTGGTGGACAGAAACAGCGTATCAGCCTTGCAAGAGCACTTGCCGTAAAACCGGCAATCCTGATTTTGGACGATACGACTTCTGCGGTTGACATGGAGACAGAGAAGCAGATTCAACAGAGCCTGCGCGAACTTGATTTTCCATGTACCAAGATCATCATTGCACAGCGCATTTCTACAACAAAAAATGCAGACCGCATTCTGGTATTGCAGGATGGACGGATCATCGAGAGTGGAAACCATGAACAGCTGATACAAAAACATGGATATTATTATGAGCTTGTAAAGCTCCAGACGGGTGAGGAGGTGTAATACAAATGGCAAGACGGAATACATACAAGGAAGACGAAGTCTTAGAGACTCCTTTTGATGTGCGCCATTTGCTGCGCGCTTCTGTTTATATCAAAAAATATTGGAAAAAGATGCTGCTGGCGTTTGTTTTCAGCGCGATCGGAGGAATAGCGGGATTGTTTGCACCGATGATCATACAGCAGGCGCTTGACATTGCGATTCCGCAGAAAAGCCTGCATATGCTGTATATGCTGGTCATTGCACTTGTTGTGATCTATCTGGTCAGTGTTATTTTTACCACCGTACGTTCTTATATTATGGTAAACGTCGGACAGGATATCATCTATGATATTCGAAAGGATCTGTTTAATCATCTTCAAATGCTGCCGTTTCAGTATTATGATGACAGGCCGCATGGAAAGATTTTGATCCGCGTGGTCAATTATGTTAATTCCGTATCGGATATGCTTTCGAACGGGCTTATCAATCTGGTTCTTGAAATATTGAACCTGGTCTTTATTGTTATTTTTATGTTTATTGTCGATGTCAAGCTCTCCCTTGTTGTAATGGCGGGAGTGCCGATACTGGCGGTATTCCTTTTCTGGATCAAGAATAAGCAGAGGAGAGCATGGCAGGCGGTTTCCAATAAGAATTCAAACCTGAATGCTTACCTGCAGGAAAATATTGTAGGCGCGCGTATCACGCAGATTTTCGCAAGAGAGGATGAAAATGCAGGAATTTTCCGAACATTGTCTGAACGGTGCCGGGATGCATGGATGTGGGCAGTCCGGTACAGCAATCTGGTCTGGCCGGGAATTGACAGTATCTCTGTATTTGTACGTGCAGCGATTTTTGTGTTTGGTCTTGTAATATTCGGACAGGGAAATGAGTCGCTCGGAACGATTGTTGCAATTTCCAGCTATGCATCACGTTTCTGGCAGCCGATTATGAACCTTGGCAATATTTTTAATAACTTTATCAACAATATTGCATACCTTGAGCGTATTTTCGAGACAATGGATGAGCCGGTCAGTGTTGCGGATGCAGAGGATGCGGTTGAACTTCCGCCAATCCGCGGTAAAGTAACGTTTGAGGACGTAAGTTTCGCTTACGAGGAGGGAAAGCCGGTTCTTGATCATGTTTCTTTTGTGGTAAACCCCGGAGAGAGTGTTGCTCTCGTAGGTCCGACAGGAGCCGGAAAGAGTACAATTGTGAATCTGATCTCACGTTTTTATAATGTTGGTGACGGAAGAGTACTGATCGATGATCATGATATTGCGGGGGTAACACTTCACTCCCTGCGCTCCCAGATGGGAATCATGCTTCAGGACAGTTTTATCTTTTCCGGAACGATTGAGGATAATATCCGTTACGGAAAGCTGGATGCAACGGAAGAGGAGATTGCACGGGCAAGCAGGGTTGTCTGTGCGGATGAGTTTATCCGCAATATGCCGGATGGGTATAAGACAGAGGTAAGGGAACGTGGTGCGGTTCTTTCGCAGGGGCAGAAGCAGCTGATCTCTTTTGCACGGACGCTGTTGTCAGATCCTGCAATCTTAGTGCTGGATGAGGCCACCTCAAGCATTGATGTACAGACGGAGAAAGCACTTCAAAAGGGACTCGATGCACTTCTGGAGGGAAGAACTTCGTTCATCATTGCGCATCGTCTGTCTACGATTAAGAATTGCGACAAGATCATGTATGTTGATCAGGGGAAGATCATCGAGTGTGGAACACATGAGGAGTTAATGGAAATGCATGGGCATTACTATCACTTATACACTGCACAGATGGATGACATCAGTAAGACCGAGGGTTGACTATTTTGTCTTGGTGTGATACCATAATAATATCTGATTTGACAAAATTTTAACAATATTCAGGAGGTTACTTTGATGAGCGAGCTTAAGAACTTGACACTTGAAGTTGCAGATGAGGTTGCAGTTCTTGCAATTTCCAGACCGGCAGCACTTAACGCATTAAACAGCGAGACTTTGGATGAATTGAACCAGGTTCTTACTGAGATTGAGGCAAGGGATGACGTAAAGGTATTGATTCTTACCGGTGGACCGGACAAGAAGGGTAATGAATTCAAGTCCTTCGTTGCAGGTGCTGACATTGCTGAGATGGTGAACTTCACCGCTCCGGAAGCAAGAGCGTTTGGTATCCGTGCATCTGTTCCATTCTTCAAGCTTATGAATATGCGCCAGGTAACGATTGCAGCAGTAAACGGCTTTGCACTTGGCGGTGGATGTGAGATCGCTATGGCTTGTGATATCCGCATTGCATCTGACAACGCTATCTTTGGACAGCCGGAGACAGGCCTTGGAATTATCCCGGGATTTGGCGGAACACAGAGACTTGCCCGTCTGGTTGGAATGGGACGCGCAAAAGAGATGATCTTTACCTGTGATAATATCGATGCAAACGAAGCATATCGTATCGGTCTTGTAAATAAAGTAGTTGCAAAGGAAGAACTTATGGCAACTGCAAAGGCAATGGCTGCTAAGATCATTTCCAAGGGAAGCTATGCTGTATCTGTTGCAAAGGCAGCAATCAACAATGGTTATGATATGGATATCAAGAACGCTGTTGAGATGGAAGCTAACCTCTTTGGCGTTGTGAATGATACACATGATAAGAAGGAAGGAATGGGAGCTTTCTTGGAGAAGAGAGCTGCTGAACTTACTGATTTCTAATTGCAGATATATGATATGTACTGTCAGGAATGACAGAATGAGGCGGTTGCACGGATCTTGTGCAGCCGCCTTTCATGTTACGCCATTCCGTTCACGGTCTTGTACTTGTAAAGCATTTCAGCGTGATTCTGCTCTTCAATCTGGATGTCTGCAAGGAGCTTGCGAAGCTTTGTGCTGGCAAAATTGAAAACATTGCTGTTATACTCGCCGGAAACGAGTTTTTCTGTTCCAATACAGTCGGTAGCTAAGAAAGCATCTGCCTTTTTATCGTCGGAATTGGTCATGCTGTCGTAGGTCGCGGTTGGATTGTATTCACTTCCGTCAGAGTCATTACAATTGCAGGCCGGTACGGTTCCGCTTAACACCTGCCCTAAAGTATCGTAGTGGCGCTGCTCCTCCTTTTCCAAACGGGAAAAAAGCTCACGGAGCACAGGATCCTTGGCATCCTTGCCATAGCGCTTGTATTTTTCGATGCAGCTTTGTTCCTGTGTCTGTAAATCCTGGATTGTTGTCGTTTCTTTTTCGGATAATACCATTGGGATACCTCTTTTCTATTTTTTTCATGATATAGTATTGCCACAGATTTGGAAGTTTATACGAAGTATGATATAATGTGCGCAAGCAACGAGCAGTGCAAATCGAACAGCGAAGCTTTTTGAGATGGGCACTGCGGAAATACAAAGAAGAAAAGCGAGGTAGTAAATAATGTGGGCTTATGAGAGTGTTTTCTATCAGATATATCCGCTGGGATTTTGTGGAGCACCATTTGAAAATGATGGGGTACCGGCACATCGAATCCTGAAAGTGAATGATTGGATCCCCCATATCAAGAAGCTGGGGGCGAATGCAATCTATTTTTCACCGGTGTTTGAATCCGATACACATGGATATAACACCAGGGATTATACCAAGATCGATACAAGGCTTGGAACAAACGAAGATTTTGCCATGGTTTGCAAGAATTTGTCCGAGGCGGGAATCAAGGTTGTGCTGGATGGCGTGTTCAACCATGTCGGAAGAGGTTTCTGGGCGTTTCAGAATGTGCTGAAGAACCGGGAGTCATCTCCGTATGTGAATTGGTTTTCAAGAATTGCATTTGATGGCAATTCCAATTACAACGATGGTTTATGGTATGAAGGCTGGGAAGGCAATTATGATCTTGTAAAACTGAATCTGCGGAATGAGGATGTTATCCAGCACATTTTTTCTGCTATCCGCGGCTGGGTGGAAGAATTTGATATTGACGGGCTGCGTCTGGATGTGGCGTATTGTCTCGACCATGATTTCTTAAGAAGGCTCCGGGCATTCTGCAATGAGTTAAAACCGGATTTTTTCCTTGTCGGGGAGACGCTGCACGGAGACTATAATCAGATCATGAATGACGGAATGCTTCATTCTGTGACGAATTATGAATGCTATAAGGGGCTGCATTCCAGCTTTAATTCCATGAATATGTTTGAAATCAATCACTCTCTGCTTAGACAGTTTGGACCAGAACAATGGACGCTTTACAAAGGCAAGCATCTTCTTTCTTTTGTGGACAACCATGATGTGACACGGGTGGCAAGTATTTTAAACAACCCGGCACATTTGCCGCTGATTTATGCAATTGCATTCGGAATGCCGGGAATTCCGTGCGTGTACTATGGAAGTGAGTGGGGGGCTGCCGGACGCAAGGAGGAGGGCGATCCATCCCTCCGGTTATCCTATGATAAGCCGGTCTGGAATGAACTGACCGATTGGATCAGCAGGCTTGCGAATGCAAAGAGAACTTCAAAAGCATTGCAGTACGGTGATTTCCGTTCCGTGGTACTGACAAATGGTCAGTGTGTGTTCCGGAGAGAATGGGAGGGGGAAAAGGTATTTGTTGCAGTGAATGCGACAGAGAATCCATTCTTTGCAGGATTTGATGCAGAAGGCGGTCACGCCGTGGATTTAATCACAAACGAAGAAATGCAGATTTCGGGTGGGTATGAACTTCCGGGATATAGCGCATACTTCTGGAAACTTATATAGATTGGAATTGATATGCTGGATGATTTTGCACTTGAAGAATTAATTGAACCGCTTCAGACATGGTTTACCGGGAATGCACGCGTGCTTCCGTGGAGAGAGAATCCGACTCCTTATTATGTCTGGATCTCTGAGATTATGCTGCAGCAGACACGGGTTGAGGCGGTCAAACCGTATTTTGAACGCTTTATCGCAGAACTGCCGGATGTAAAAGCACTTGCCGGATGCCCGGAGGACAAGCTGCTGAAGCTTTGGGAGGGACTAGGTTATTACAACAGAGTCCGTAATTTAAATATTGCTGCAAAGCAGATTGTCGCAGATTATGACTGCGTTATGCCGGATAGGTATGAGGAACTTCTCAAGCTCAAGGGAATCGGGCATTATACGGCAGGAGCAATTGCATCTATTGCTTTCGGGCAGCCGGTGCCGGCAGTAGATGGAAATGTTCTGCGCGTTATTTCGCGTGTGACGGCAGATGATTCTGATATCATGAAGCAATCTGTCCGCAGCCACATGGAGGAATGCCTGCGAAAGCTGATGGAGACATATGCAGCAAGGGGAGAGCTGAAACCATCGGTATTTAATCAGGCGCTGATGGAACTTGGCGCGATGGTCTGCCTGCCAAACGGACAACCGCATTGCAGGGAATGCCCATGGCAGACACTCTGTATTGCCCGAAGGGACAACCGGATTGCAGAACTTCCGGTCAAGACAAAAGCGAAAGAACGCCGCATAGAGCACCGGACGGTATTTGTGATCCGGGACGGGGAGCGGGTAATTCTTGGAAAACGTCCGAAAAAGGGACTCCTTGCCGGATTGTATGAATTCCCTAATGTCGAGGGAAGTTTAAGCCCCAGGGAAGCAATCGGATATTTAAAGGAGCAGGGATATTCCCCTATCCGCATCCAGCCGCTTCCGGAGGCAAAACATATCTTTTCCCATGTGGAGTGGCACATGATTGGATATCTGGTGACGGTCTCCGAACTTGATGAGGCAGAAGTGCCGGATAAGGTAAAGAAGCAGCAGTTTATGGTGGAGGTCGAAGATGCGGTAAGCAATTATGCAATTCCGACCGCCTTTTCCCGGTATGCGGCATATATGAATATCCCACTTGGAAAATAAAATGAACATTATAATGCAAAAATAGCTGAGGCGATAAGCCTCAGCTATTTTTATGGAGAAAACGATGAAGAATTGATTTAACCCATGATGGCTTCAACGGTTACTTCAGAGCCGGATACCATCTCGACCGGAATGACGTTGCCTTCGACAGGAGTGCCATTGACGGTAAGGGACTTGATTCCCTTTTCTACATGATCAGGATTCTTGACGGTGATGTGGTAGGTTACACCACGGAAGTCACGCTTTGCCTCGAAACCATCTAATGTAGAAGGAATACAAGGATCTACTGCGAGGCCATCATAATCCGGGCGGATTCCGAGAATGTACTGTGATACATCAAGGAATGTCCAGGCAGCAGTACCGGTCAGCCAGCTGTTCTTGGCTTCACCGAAATTCGGTGCGTCTTTTCCGGCAATCATCTGTGAGTATACATATGGCTCGGTGCGGTGGATCTCGCTGATGTCCTCGATATATGCCGGACATGTGCGGGTATATACCTGCCAAGCGCGGTTACCACGACCGATGACGGTTTCTGCAATGGAAATCCATGGATTGTTATGGCAGAAGATTCCGGCATTCTCTTTGTATCCTGGTGGATAGGAAGAAATCTCACCAAGTTCAACGTGATATCTGTGGTATGGCGGCTGGAGAAGTACGATACCGTATTTGGTATCCAGATACTTTTCAACAGACTGCATGGACTTTAAGCAGTAGCCTTCGTCCTTACCAATCTCTGCCATTACGCAGAAGCCCTGTGGCTCAATGAAGATCTTGCCGTCTTCGCATTCCTTGGAACCGATCTTGTTCTTGTAATGATCGTATGCACGGAGGAACCATTCGCCGTCCCAGCCTGCATCCATAACAGTGGCACTCATCTTGTCAATTTCTTTCTGCGCCTGTGCTGCTTCCTCGTCTAATCCGCGATGCTTGCAGATCTCAACATAATCTTTGCCGTATTTTACGAACATTCCGGCAATGAAAACAGATTCTGCATTTGGTCCTTCGGATGGACCAAAGGTCTGGAAGGATTCACCAGGCTCCTCGGAGAAGCAGTTTAAGTTCAGGCAGTCATTCCAATCGGCACGTCCAATCTGTGGAAGACCGTGAGGACCGATGTGGTTGACGGTGTAGTTGAAGGAGCGGCGTAAGTGCTCCATAAAATCGGTTGCTTTGGATTCATCATTATCATATGGTGTGATCTCATCGAGAATGCTGTAATCGCCGGTCTCCTTTATGTAAGCAGCAGTTCCGGCAATCAGCCACAACGGATCATCATTGAAGCCGCTTCCGATATCAGCATTGCCCTTCTTGGTCAGAGGCTGATACTGATGATAAGCGGATCCGTCCTCAAACTGTGTGGATGCAATGTCAAGAATTCTCTGTCTTGCACGGTCCGGAATCAGGTGAACAAAGCCGAGCAGATCCTGGCAGGAATCTCTAAATCCCATACCACGACCGATTCCGGATTCAAAATAGGAAGCGGAACGGCTCATATTAAAGGTTACCATGCACTGGTACTGATGCCATACATTGACCATACGGTCGAGCTTCTCCTCGGAAGACTTGACGGTAAAGTGGGAGAGAAGACCATCCCAGTAATCCTTTAATGCTGCGAGTGCGGCATCTGCCTTCTCGGTAGTGTTGTAGCGCTCAAGCATTGCATCGGCAGGAGCACGGTTGATCACGCCTTCCTCCGGACGTCCGATCCATTTCTCGGCAACCGGATTCTCAACATAGCCAAGAACAAATACGAATGTCTTGCTCTCGCCCGGCGCGAGTGATACGCAAAGCTGATGGGAACCAACAGGAGCCCAGCCGCTGGCAACGGAATTCTTGGAAGTTCCGGTTACGACAACTTCAGGGGCACTGTTCTCACCGTAAGCACCAAGGAAAGAATCCCTGTCTGTGTCAAATCCGGCAACCGGAGCATTGACAGCATAGACAGCGTAATGGTTGCGGCGCTCGCGGTACTCTGTCTTGTGGAAGAGCTGTGAACCATCCGCGTGGATCTCAACTTCGCCGGTAGAGAAGTTACGCTGGAAGTTGGTCATATCGTCCATTGCGTTCCACAGGCAGAACTCTACATAAGAAAATACCTGAAATTCCTTTGGAGCATCAGAGTTATTTGTCAGGGTAAGCTTGTTGATCTCACAGGTGTCACCCATCGGGACGAAATCAGTCAGCTGTGCGGTCAGACCATTCTTGCTGCCGGTAAACTGGGAGTATCCCATACCATGACGGCACTCGTAGGAATCAAGCTCCGTCTTGGTTGGCATCCAGCCCGGATTCCAAATGGTGTTTCCTTCCTTAATATAGTAGTAATGACCGTTGCTATCGTAAGGAACGTTGTTGTAACGATAGCGGGTCAGGCGGAGAAGCTTCGCATCCTTATAGAAGCTGTATCCACCACAGGTGTTTGAAACCAGGGAAAAGAAATCTTCGCATCCGAGATAGTTGATCCATGGAAGCGGAGTCTTTGGGGATGTGATGACGTATTCCTTATTGGCGTCATCAAAAAATCCAAATTTCATGTTTAGGCCCTCCTAAATTATTTTAGATACACGTCCGAAAACGTTTAAGTAACTTTATCTTGACTATAAGTATATCTGTGAAAAACAAAAAAAGCAAGCAAAAACGTTGAAAATAGGCGCTTTTGGCATATTGTACAAAAATGAAAATTGTTTTTGGATAAAACGATTAAGTACGAAAATTTACGGAAATTTACGAAAACGTTTTAGCCTGCGAAAAATCTAGAGGAAAATTGCACAAAAATGCATATGCGAAAATATGAAATTAGACGAAATGACGAAAAAACCTTGAAAAATGTTTCGGAAAGGAGTATTGTAATCTCACGAAAACGATTAAGCAATCGGTTCGGAACGCATATGTGAGGGAAAGGTTATGGTCTCTTTAAAAGATATCGCAGCTGCCTGTGAGGTATCGACAGCGACAGTCAGCAAGGCGTTACGTGATCAAAATGACATAAGTGAAGAGACGAGGGAACGCATCAAACAGATGGCTGACCGGATGGGCTATTTCCCGAACGCGGCAGCGAGAGCACTTAAGACGAATGAGTCAAAGAATCTCGGTGTCCTATATGAAGAGGATGCAGGCAAGGGTCTTACCCACGAATATTTCTCAGGAGTCCTTCAGGGATTCAAGATGCAGGCCGAGGAGCTGGGATATGACATTACCTTTATTAATACGCATCGCGGCAAACAGGGAATGTCTTATCTGGAACATTGCAGGTACCGGAATTTCGCAGGAGTGGTTATTGTATGTGCTACTTATTCGGATCCGGAAGTGCTTGAACTGTTGAACAGCGATTTTCCGACGGTGACAATCGATTTCGTGCATCACAACTGTACAGCCGTTATTTCCAACAATGTGCAGGGAATGCGGGAACTGGTCGAATACATTATGGATATGGGTCATAAGAGAATCGCATACATCCATGGACAGAATTATTCGGCGGTTACAAAGGAACGCGTTGCTACTTTTTATCAGGTGATGGAAGAACATAATCTGACAGTAAGCGATTCCTATATTAAAGAGGGGCTTTACCTCGAACCGGAGGTGGCGGAGCAGAGAACAAAAGAACTTCTGCAATTACCCAAACCGCCAAGCTGCATCATTTATCCGGATGACACGGCTCTCATAGGCGGGCTGAATGCCATACGGGAGATGGAACTTCGCATTCCGGATGATATTTCGGTGGCGGGATATGATGGAACACAGTATTCCCAGATGTTATATCCAAAGGTCACAACAATCCAACAGGATACAAGTCGGATCGGCAAAGAAGCAGCAAGCCGTCTGATCAGTATTATAGAAAAACCTAAGACAGCACTTATGGAACGGGTGATTGTCGAGGGAATCCTGATCAAGGGTCAATCCGTTGGCAGGATATAAGTAACCTGGCTCCCCGGGCAACCGGAGAACCAAATCTTAAAAAAGCCGAGAGGCAAAATAAGGAGGAGGATTTTCAATGAAAAAGAAAATCGTAAGCACATTATTGTGCGCAGCAATGGCAGCTACAATGTTAGCTGGATGTGGTAGCAATGGAGATGCTGGTACCGACGCAGGAACAGATGCTAATACCAGTACAGATGCTGGTACCGATGCAGGAACAGATGCCGGCACCGACGCAGGAACAGACGCTGGCTCTGATGCAGGAAGCGATGTTTCATATGCAGGAAATATCTCTATTATGCACTTCTCAACTTCAGAAGAGTCTGAGGGAAATGGTGGATCTGATGGATTCAGAACATGCCTTGCTAAGTGGCAGGAAGAGAATCCAAACATCACTCTTGATGAGACCGTTCTTGCAAACGGCGACTACAAGACCCAGATCGCTACACTTGCAGCAGCAGATGATCTCCCGGATGTATTCCTTCTTCAGGGTATGAACACCATTAGCTGGGCAGCTCAGGGACTTGTTTATGATTTGACAGACTCTATTAAGTCTTCACCATACGCTGATCTGTACAACATGGACTACTTAGTACCATTTACAGCAGATGGCAAGTATTATGCTTATCCTGCATTGACAGGTGGTACATGTACCGTTGTTGTTTATGACCAGTCTATGTGGCAGGCAGCTGGATATGATGCATTCCCAACTACCTGGGCAGATGTTGAAGCAGCAGATGCTTACTTCAATGATCAGGGTATCGATACATTAGCATTTGGTAACCAGGGACAGTGGAACCTGAACTCTTGCTTCGTATCCTGCTTAGGATATCAGTACACCGGAACCGAATGGTTCTCTAACATCATCGCTGGTAACGGAGAGGCAGCTTTCACAGATCCTGAGTTCGTTGCAGCTTTGACTGAGACACAGCGTCTGTTCCATGACACTGACCTCTTCAACAAGGATTTCAACGCATTGACCAACGAAGATGCACGTGAGCGTTACATCTCTGGTGACTGCGCAGCTTATATCTGTGGTAACTGGGATGTTTCTTACATCCAGGCTACTTTGAAGGATTCTGATCCGGATAAGTACAACAACACCAAGTTTGCTGTTCTTCCACAGGCTGCAGATGCAACAAAGTATGAGAAGTTCCAGAACATCGGTCTTGGATATGGTGTAGCTATCAGCGCTAAGGTTGCTGATGATCCAGAGAAGCTTGCTGCTTGTATCGATCTTGCACAGTACTTAACCGGTACAGAGTTCTCTAACTACGTTGGCGAGAACTACGCACTTGGCGGATTCTGCGGATCTAGCTTCGATCTTTCTAAGTTCGATCAGTTTACACAGGATTTCTACAACTACTCTTATGTTGATAATAAGGGATGCGAAATCTACGACTCTTATGTAGATGGTTCTGTATGGTCTGTATTAAATACAGAGATGCAGGAGATGGTAAATGGTGACAAGGATCCAGCTACTGTAGCTGCTGATACTCAGGCTGCTTACGAGGCATATCTTGCACAGTAATTTTACTTAAAAGAATATATACCGTCCGGACAATATGTCCGGACGGTTATATAAAACGAAGCAAAGCGTTGGCTTCGTTATTTTTTTAAAAGCCTTTTTTACGGAATGATGTACAACTTGAACGGGAGGCAATGTTATGCTGAAATCGATTAAACCAAAGAAATGGGTAATAGCTGCATATTTGTTTATACCGGTTGCACTTTACATATTTACAGTATTTGCACCATTAGTAGCAGCTTTGTTTTACAGCTTTTTCGACTGGAAGGGTGGTCCTACCAAAACCTTTAGCGGAATAGCAAATTATATAGCGTTATTTCATGATGCAGAATTCTGGGCTTCCTTTAGACATAATATTTTTCTGGTAGTTGCTTGTATTATTGGACAGATTGGAATTGCGTTTATTATGGTTATGCTTGTCAATTCCAAATTAGCAAAAGCGAAAGGTATCCATAGAACATTCGGATTTTTCCCAAGCACAATATCAGCAGTCTGCATTGGTTATATCTGGATGATGATCTATGATTATAATAAAGGATTGTTGAACTGGTTCCTGGATGCGATCGGAAAGGGCGATGCAAAGAAAGTATGGTTGAATGAACCTGGATTGATCATGCTTCTGGTTGCCATTCCATTGATCTGGCAGTTCATTGGTTACTATATGGTAATTCTTTTATCAGCAGTATCTTCCATCAGCACGGAAGTGTTGGAGTCAGCTGAAATCGATGGCGCGACAGGTTTCCAGCGTGCCCGCTATATCGTATTACCGCTTGTAAAGAATACCATTTTGGTTTGTATCACATTATGTATCGCCGGAAACATGAAAGCCTTTGATAACATCTACGTTATGACAAAGGGTGGACCGGGATATTCTTCCATGGTTATGGCGATGTACGGATACAAAGTGTCATTTGAGCAGTCCAACTTAGGATATGGTTCATGTATTTCTGTAGGAATCTTTGTACTGTCACTTGCAGTTATCGGTGGTTCTCAGGCGCTCCTTAAGTACCTTACCACAGATAAGTATGACAGAGATGAGCAGAAACGTCTGAACCAGATCGAGAAAGAGAGAAGACAGGCTGCTAAGATGCGCAAGAAGGGGGGAGCTTTAAATGTCTAAAGATGTTGTAATGAAACCGGTTGAGAGCAAATCAACAGGTAAGACGATAAAGAAAGGCGTCCTCGGAGTTATCATCAATGCTATTTTGATCATATTCTCTGCATCATGTATTTTCCCATTGGTGTGGATGCTGTATTCTTCTCTGAAGGAAAAGAGAGTTTTCAACGCAGATATCATTGGATTACCAACTAATCCAACCATAGAGAATTACAGAAAGATCTTATCCAACAAGGATTTTAACATTCTGTCAACTATGTGGAACAGTCTTCGTACCACGGTTATCTCAGTTATTCTGATTGTTTTGATCGCGTTTATTGTCGGATACATTCTTGCAAGAATTGATTTTGCATTGAATAAACCATTATATGTTATGTTCCTGATGGGTATGTTGATCCCGATCCATTCTCTGATGGTCCCGATCTACATTATCTTTTCAAAGACAAACTTATCCAACCATTGGTTTACATTGTTATTCCCATATGTTGCGTTCGCTCTGCCGATGTCGATATTCCTTGTACAAGGATATGTCAAAGGCATACCGGTAGAATTGGAAGAGGCAGCAGCAATTGATGGTTCCTCTTTCTCAAAGACAATGTTTGGAATTATCTTACCAGTTTGTAAACCGATTTTGGTTACGGTAGCCATTATCAATGTATTTAGCTGCTGGAATGAATTCTCATTCGCATTGATCCTTTTGAAGGACAGATTACTTTACACGGTTCCTCTTGGATTAAAGCAGTTTACCGGACAGTTCAATGCCGACTATCCGAAGATCATGGCCGCAATGCTGCTTACCATGTCCCCGGTTGTTGTATTCTACTTCGCATTCAGCAAGCAGATCATCAAGGGAATGGTTGCCGGTGCGGTAAAAGGTTAATAACGTATTCTTCAAGATAATATTTCTTTTCATTTTTCCTCAAACAGACAAAAGGGGCTGTAAAAAAACTCCCCTGATAGAAAAATCGCCCAGACCGTGAGGTCTGAGCGATTTTTTGGTATAATTAATTATGCTACTAAATAACAATACCAATGGTAATTATACTATGCGTCAGTTGAAATTACCATTA